>NZ_JBZYAO010000006.1:0-268123 GCF_059820445.1 Paenibacillus sp. sgz302190 | reverse complement strand
TACCGTTGCAGCCTGGATTGTGCGGCCGGCTCTGGTGTGTGGATTACCGTAGCAGCCTGAATTGTGCGGCCGGCTCTGGTGTGTGGATTACCGTTGCAGCCTGAATTGTGCGGCCGGCTCTGGTGTGTGGATTACCGTAGCAGCCTGAATTGTGCGGCCGACTCTGGCGTGTGGGTTGCCGGGTCAGCCTGGATTGTGCAGGCATTTTCCGTATAATGTGGTTCAATTTGTGAAAAAACCTGCGATTGTGCAGGCATTTCCGCCAGAATGGGTCCGAGTTTGGTCCAAGCCCATCTTTTCGTGGAAATTGCCGACTTTCGCAGGAATATCTTGTTGCTAATGTGCTTCTGCTGCTTTTCAGCGCGAGCGCGCGATGCCGGTCGTGCTTGCTAGACGTGCCGATCGCACCCTGCATGCATTAGCGGGCGGGTTTTTCGGCAGTCTCAAGCTTCGCAAGCAGCTCCAGTGCGTTGCCCACAATGTTGTCCACGGTAAAGCCGTACTCGCTCATGAGGGTACCCCCTGGCGCAGACGCGCCGAACGTGCGGACGCCGATGACCCGGCCGCGCCGGCCCGTGTAGCGCTCCCAGCCTAGCGGGTGCGCCATTTCGACGGCGATGCGCGCCTCGATGTCCGGCGGCAGCACCTCGTCCTTATAGGACTCGGGCTGCTCCTCAAACAGCTCCCAGCTCGGCATGCTGACGACGCGCGCGGGAATGCCTTTGTCCGCAAGCTGCGCCTGGGCGCGGACTGCCAACTGCACTTCCGACCCGGTGGCCAGCAAAATGGCGGCCGGGTGCGCCCCGTTCGCCGGATCGGCGACGACGTAAGCCCCTCTGGCGACCCCCTCGCGCGCTCCGGTCGCCGTACCTTCCAGCACCGGCAGCTTTTGCCGGGTCAGGACCATCGCGACCGGGGCCGCCTTTTGACTCAAGGCGTACCGGTAAGCTTCCGTCGTCTCGTTTGCGTCCGCCGGGCGCATGACGATCAGCCCGGGCATAGCCCGCAGGCCGGCAAGCTGTTCGACCGGCTCATGCGTCGGGCCGTCTTCGCCGACCGCGATGCTGTCATGCGTGAGCACGAAAATAACGGGCGCTTTCATCAGCGCCGACAAGCGCATGCCAGGCTTCAAATAATCGGAGAACACAAAGAAAGTTCCCCCGTAAGGCCGCACCCCTCCATGAAGCGCCAGACCGTTCAAAGCCGTGCCCATCGCAAATTCCCTGACGCCGAACCATACGTTGCGGCCTTCGTACCGGCCGGGCCCGAAAGAAGCTTCGCCCTTGAGCATCGTGTTGTTGGACGAAGCCAAATCCGCCGATCCGCCAATAAGGGCGGATACATGCCGGGCGGCGGCGTTCAGCGCCAGCCCTGACGCCTCTCTCGTCGCCATAGGCGGAGCCTCCGGCGCGAAAACAGGCAGCTCCCGATCCCAATCGGCCGGCAGCTCTCCCCGAATCGCCTGCCTCAATCGATCGGCCGGCTCGGGGTAAGACCGCTCATAGGCGGCGAGCTTCTCCGCCCATTCCTGCTCAAGCTCCGCCCCGCGGGCTTGGACGGAGCCAAAATGCTCCCTGACGTCCGTCGGAATCGCGAACGGCTCGTCTTCCCAACCGTAAAATTGCTTCGCCAGAGCAATTTCCTCCTTGCCCAGCGGCGATCCGTGCGCCGCCGACTTGCCTGCCTTATTGGGACTGCCGTAGCCGATCACAGTCCGCACTTCAATGAGCGTCGGGCGATCCGACTCCGCCTTGGCCCGGCGAATCGCTTCGCCGATTTGCCGGACATCGTTGCCGTCCTCGACGCGCAAGTACTGCCAACGGCAAGCTTCGAACCGGCCGGCGATATGTTCGCTGAACACGCTGCTCAAATCGCCGTCCAGACATATATCGTTGGAATCGTAGAGCACGATCAGCTTCCCCAGCTTCATATGGCCTGCCATGGAAATCGCCTCGGCGGCAACACCCTCCATCAAATCCCCGTCACCACAGAGCGCGTAGGTATGGTGGTTCACGATTTCAAAGCCTTCGCGGTTATAGACGGCGGCCAAATGCGCCTCGGCCATCGCCATGCCGACAGCCATGCCGATGCCTTGCCCAAGCGGGCCTGTCGTCGCCTCTACGCCGGGCGTATGCCCGAATTCGGGATGCCCGGGAGTCCTGCTCCCCCATTGGCGGAACCGCTTGAGCTCCTCGATCGGCAAATCGTACCCGGTCAGATGGAGCAAGCTGTACAGCAGCGCGGAACCGTGTCCGGCCGATAAAACAAAGCGGTCGCGATCAAACCAGCCCGGATTGCCGGGGTTATGCTTCATGTGCCGGGTCCACAGCTCATACGCCATTGGCGCCGCCCCCATGGGCAGGCCGGGATGGCCCGAATCAGCCGCCTCCACTTGGTCGATCGACAGAACGCGAACGGCTTGAACCGCTTTTTGCTCCAGGAAATCTTGCTGTCCCCTCATCATTTTAGAAACTCCTCTCAGTCAAAAATCGCGGGGCGGGATCGTCAATCGCCCATTTCCTGCAAAGCGTAATACGCCGCTCCGAGAACGCCCGCCGTCTGGATCGCCTGCACGTAGCTGATGTTCAAATTGTTAGCCGGATAAGGCTTGCGCGCATGAAGATAAATGTAGGATTCCAGTTCCCGCTTCGGAAAATTGTCCATATTGACGACTCCGCCGCCGATAATAATGAAGTCGGGGTCGAGAATGTTAATTTCCGTCGCAATCGGGATGGACAGAGCGTTCAAATACTGCTGAATCACATCCGAAGAAAGATGCATCCCGAACAAATCATGCAGCTCGCTGGCCGGGAAATGTTCCTTCTTGATCTCCTGCAGCCGGGCTCCCGATGCGTAAATTTCAATGCAGCCGGGATTTCCGCAAATGCACGTCTCCTCGCGGCCGAGGACGGGGATATGACCGAGCTCCGCTGCTGCGCCGTTTTTCCCGGCCAAAAATAGCCCGTTGACGTAAATCGAATTGCCGAATCCCGTACCGATGTAAAATCCCACGATAACGCCCGACTTGGGCAAGTTTTGCCGCACGATTTCATGCAGCAGCAAAAAATTCACGTCATTGTCGATAAAAACCCGAACCTGAAACTCGGCTGCGAGCGGGTCCACAATATTCGCCTGATTGAATCCCGGAAGGTTCGGGGACGAGAATATGATCTTTTTGTCCCTGCTGATAATACCTGGAAATCCGATGGAAATAGCCAGTAAATCGCCGTCGCACGACTTCAGGTATTCATGTATGATCCTTTTTAACTGCCCGATAGGATCCCCGGAATCCGTCAATACCGCCGTGCTTTGAATGGCAAATTGATGAAGCTCGCCGTCCCGCGTCACAGCCCCAAGCCGGATATGGGTCCCTCCGATGTCGATACCTAACACAAATGGTTTATGCTCGCCTGTCATCGCTGCTTCCTCACTTCCCGGACCCGCTCCCCACCTGCTCATGGAACTGCGACATCATGATATCCCAAGCCTTATTCAGATCGGAGTCCAGACTGAACAGCCCGGACGTGCCGACAATAAACACTTCCGTTCCGGCGCTCTCAATCGTTTTAAACGTTTTGACGTTGCAGGAACCGTCGATTTCGACCAGGTAGTTGTAGCCGAATTCCGCTTTCAATCGTTTGGCTTCCCTGATTTTGTCCAGCATTTCGGTAATGAACTTTTGCCCGGCAAAGCCCGGGTCGACGGACATAATTGTAATTTTATCTAAAAGATGGATGTACTCCTTGATGAAGCTAAGCGGCGTCGCCGGATTCAGAGCAACGCCTACTTTGCGGCCTGCGCTTTTGATTTGATCGATAATGCGAAAAGCGTCGTTGCTGATTACTTCCGCGTGCGGAGTAATGTAATCCGCTCCGGCATCGATAATCGTCTGAATAAAGTCGGCGGGCTTTTCCACCATCAAGTGAACATCTATCGGGATCGTCAAATCCGTGCGAAGCTGCTCGATGAAAAAGGGAGAAAGCGTAATATTTTTGACAAAATGGCCGTCCATAATATCGACATGCACCATGTCGGCCCGTTGGTTCAGCACGCTGACCTGATGTTTAATGTCCATCAAATTCATGCACATAAGAGAAGGCGAAAATTTGTAACTCATATCCAAAGCACTCCTATCCGATTGGTATTTATCTCTTTACTCCAAACAATTTGTCCAGCGCAACAGCCAAAATAATGAGCGAACCCATCACAATTTGCTGATAGTAGGTCGGTACGCTGAGAATGTTGAGCCCGTTGTTGATAACGCCGATGATGAGACCGCCCATCACGACGCCGATAATCTTGCCTTTCCCGCCGAAAAAGCTCGTTCCGCCGATAATTGCGGCTGCGATGGCAAAAGTTTCATACCCTGATCCGGACAAAGGCTCGGCAGCGCCCAGGCGGCCGGTCATGACAACCCCCGCAATCCCGGCGGCAATGCCGGATATCACAAAAACGACAAGCGTATGCAGCTTGATATTGATGCCCGAAAACCATGCGGCCTGGCTGTTCCCGCCCAAGGCGTAAATATTCCGGCCGAGCTTCGTTTTATCGGTCACGAACATGAAGAACAAAGCTACCGCAAGCGCGATGATGACGGGAATCGGGATCGGGCCCAGCCACCCGGCCACTCCGCTTTTGAACGTTTGCGGCAAGCCGAATACCGGCTTCGCGTCGGAAATGATCAGCGTAATCCCGCGATAGATCGACATCGTACCCAGCGTGACAATAAAGGGATGCAGGCCCGTCTTATTGACCAAAAATCCGTTAAAACCGCCGAGCAGCGCGCCTACGACAATTCCGCCGAGCAAAATCGCAAGCGGTACGGGAACGCCGGCCACCAACAGCTTCGCCGTAATCATGCCCGTCAGCGCCATCACGGAACCGACGGACAAGTCGATCCCGGCGATGAGAATGGTGAAAAATTCGCCGCAGCCGACCAGAATGGTGATCGCGCTTTGCAGCACGACTTGCGTCAAGTTATTTGCCGTTAAAAAATATTGCGGAGACAAAATCCCCAGCATCAGCACAATCAGAATCAAAATGCCGAAGGTGCCGTACTTGCTCCAAAAGACATTAAATTTCTGCATGATCGTTTGCCCCTTGCCCTATGAAGTTGCGGCCAGCATGATGTTTTCTTCCGTAGCCTCTTCATTTGATAATGTCCCGTTAATGGAACCTTCCTTGAATACGATGATCCGGTCGCATACGGAGAGCAGTTCAGGCAGCTCCGAAGACACGACAAGAATGCCGATTCCCTGCTCCGCCAGGCTTCGCATAATTTTGTATATTTCTCCGCGGGCCCCTACGTCGATTCCTTTGGTCGGCTCGTCAAAAATAATCAATTTGGAATTCGCCGCCAGCCATTTGCCGATCAGCACCTTTTGCTGGTTGCCGCCGGATAATTCCGTAATGTTTTGTTCGACGGAGGCGCATTTGATATGGATCGATTCTTTGTACTCGGCGGCCACTTGTTTTTCCCATTTCCGGTTCACGAGCCCCCAAGTTCCCCCGAGCTTGGAATCTTTGAGCATCCGGGAAATCGAAACATTTTTCCAAATTTCAAAATTTTTCAGAAACCCGGTCTCTTTACGGTTTTCGGTCACATGCCCGATGCCGAGCTTGATCGCGTGAAACGGGTTTTTCACCTTCACTTCCCGGCCGAACAGCTCGATCCGCCCGGATTGGACAGGCTCGGCGCCGTAAAGAGCGTTCATCAGCTCCGTTCTTCCGGAACCGATCAGCCCGGCGAAGCCTAAAATTTCGCCTTTATACAGCTCGAAGCTGACATCTTTGACCTTCTTGTCTTTTCTCGTCAACCCTTCGACTTTGAGCAAAACTTCCGTCTTCCCCCGGTGCTCGCTGTCCTCCGGACGCAAATGCCGCTCATTGACCGCCCGGCCTACCATCATCGTCACGAGATCTTCCCGGGTCACGTCTTTGATGTTCCGCGTTCCGACGTATTTGCCGTCTTTCAAAACGCTGACGCGGTCGCCGATTTCGAGCAGTTCGTTCAGCTTGTGGGAAATATAAATGATGCCGACTCCGTAGCTTTTCAACTGGCGGATAATGCCGAACAGCTTCTTGGTCTCTTCCATCGTCAAAGAAGACGTCGGTTCGTCCATAATGATGACCTTCGCTCTTGCGGCGATCGATTTGACGATCTCGACCTGCTGTTTTTCAGAGATCGACAGCGCTTCGACCAGTTCCTTCGGAGAACGCTTCAGCCCGATCTTTTCCAGCATTTTTTCGGCCAGAGCCTCCATGTTGTAGTAATCGACGACCGGAATACCGAACTTTTTGATCATCGGCAGCTTGCCCAAAAAAATGTTCTCGGCGATGGACAGCTCGTTGACAAGGCTCAACTCCTGATAAATAATGCTGATCCCCTGGTCGACCGATTCCTTGGGAGTTAATTTGCCGAACTCTTTGCCGCAAATGACGATGCTCCCCTCCGTAGGCTCATACACCCCGGATAAAATTTTCATCAGCGTCGACTTGCCCGCTCCGTTCTCACCCAGCAGCACGTGCACTTCGCCTGCGAGCAGTTGAAACGAAACATTTTGCAGCGCTTTGACCCCGGAAAAATGCTTCGAAATATGATTCATTTCCACCAGGCACTCCAAATGACTTCCTCCTTTGCTGAGAAGGTCCCTGAGAACGCCCCCGGCTGCAGCCCTTTTATCCTGCTTAAACACGGGGACGCCGCCGTTCACCTTGATTCGTTATCATGCGCTTTCATTGGCGTGCAGGGATCCCCGGTTCGTTACTTCTTAATCAAGTTGGAATCGACTGCGACAAACTCCGCTTCCATATCCTTGCTGCCTTTCGCTTTCTTTTCAATAACCCCGACGAGTTTTTGCACGCAGGTTACGCCGATCAAGGCAGGGTCTTGCGCAACGGTAGCGTACAGTTTGCCCGCTTTTACCGATTCGAGCGCCTCCGGATTGCCGTCCGTGCCTACTACGATGACCTGGCTATCTTTGCCCGCATTCGTCACAGCCTGGAGAGCGCCCAGCGCCATCGTGTCGTTCGCCGCATAAATCGCTTTCAAGTTCGGAAATCTTTGCAGCATGTTCGTTGCTACGTCAAGCGCTTTCGTGCGGTCCCAGTCGGCCGGCTGGCTTGTCACCAAATTGATGCCCGGCGTGGATTTAAACAGCTTTTCAGCGCCGCTTTTTCTTGCTTCGCCGGAAATATTGCCTGCCTTGCCTTCCATAATCGCAACCTCGCCGCCTGCAGCGCCCAATTTGTCGACGATCGCCTTCGCTCCTTTTTCGCCAACCTTCACATTATCCGTCGTGGCAAAAGCGAACACATACCCTCCGGCGTTTTTCAGCTCTTTAACGTCCACCTGCTCGTCGATATTCACGACATAAATTCCTTTTTCGTTCGCCTGAACGATGCTCGGAATCAGGTTCACCGGCGAAAGCGGAGCAACAGCGATACCGGCATAGCCTTTGTTCATCGCGTCCTCGAAAATTTTCACCTGTCCTTGCAAATCGTCCTCCGAAGCGACGGCAAAAATGTCGATGTTAAGCCCTTTTTCTTTCGCTTCTTTTTCGATGCCCGCCTTCATCGTGGACCAGAACGGATTTGCAAGCGATTTCAAAATAACCGCAATTTTCGGTTTGTCTCCTTGCTTGGCACCGCTATCGGCGCTTGCTTGGGCCCCCTGCGGCTGTGTCTCTTGCTTGGAGCAGCCCGACAGTACTAGGGCAACAATCATGATGATGGCAAAAATAAAAGAACCCGCTTTTTTGTTCACCAGTAAAACCTCCCGTTTTTTGTTTGCAATGTATGTTGAGCAATCGATTACCCATTCTCCAAAAAAGAAGCACCTCCTCTCTTGGGTACCCGATTGAAAAACTATGAAAGCCCGGTGGAAGCTCTTCTCAATATTTCTACAGGGACTACAACGCTGGAAGAATGGCCCCGGTCGGCGTGCTGATTAATCATATCCAGCAAATTTTCCGCTGTTGCCGTTCCCAATCTTTGCGTATCCTGTTTCACCGTTGTGATCGACGGCGAGATGTACTGGGACACGCTGATGTTGTCAAAGCCGACCAGCTTGACATCACTTGGCACCTGAATCCCGTGCTCCTGCAGCGAAACCAAAGCCCCGACCGCCAGCCAATCCGTCGTCGCAAAAACGCCGTCAAATTCGCAGTTTTTGGCGATAAAACCGGACATCGCCTGCTTGGCGCAGTCTACATCCACCTTCGTCTTGATGACGTATTCCAGGCCCAGATTGCAGCCGTATTCGGAAAGCGCATGCAAATATCCGTTATACCGGTTGATCATCGTGGAAACATCGCGTTCGTCTCTTAAAAACACAATTTTTCTGCAACCTTTTTCAAGCAGCTCTACGGTCGCCTGATAGCCGCCTCCGAAGTTGTCGGACTCGATCACGGCAATACTTTTGCCGCTGGCCTTATAATTCGGCTTCCGGTCGATGCAAACTACGGGAATCGGGCTTGTTACCAGCTCGACGGGAATTTCGGCGTTCCCCGACCAGTAGACGATTCCGTCTACACCTTTGGCTTCCAGGTCGGCAATGTACTTTTTCTCCGTTTCCGCGTCTTCGCTCGTGTTGCAAATAAACACCGAATAATCATGCGAGAGGCAGTACGCTTCGATCGCAAGCACGATGCTGGCAAAAAACTCATTCGTAATATCCGGGACGATTACCCCTATTGTCTTGGACTTGCTGGTTCTTAAACTTTTGGCAACGATATTGGGACGGTATTCGAACTTGCCGATAACGTCCATAACCCTTTTCCTGGTCTCTTCCGAAAATCTGCCGTTGTTGTTTAACACCCTAGAGACCGTTGCGCTGGACACGCCGGATAATCTTGCAATTTCCTTGATTGTAATATTACCCATAACCTATCTCCTTAATCCTCATGAACCGCACAATTGAGTAATCGATTCCACAATTGAGAGTATACCCGAAACGTTTAACGTTGTAAAGCAGTATTTCCGGAGCACCTCCTGGCAGAACGCCAATAACCGGCGAACACTTCGCAGCAACCAAATTAGCAGCCAACTGTGCAGGAACCCCATCCGCGGCTCTAGAAGTCTGTCCGATGATCCACAGTAACTCCGACCGCCGGACTTCTGGACAAGCAAATTTTTCTGTCTAGTCGGGTGCGACGCTCAGAAAGCCTGCAAAAATACATCTTTTTTCGCCTTAGCATGCTTGCCTTGGGAAATTCCTGCAAATCCGCAGGCTTTTCGCTCAATCCAGGGCTTAACCCCCTTCATGGCGGATAATTCCTGCACTTTCGCAGGCTTTTCCCAAAAAAGGACCGTTTTCATCGAAAAAGCCTGCACTTTCGCAGGTTTTCCGGTCAGGAGTCTGTCCGATGATCCAAGTAGAAGGTGCACTGGTGATGCAGTGTGAGTGGCAAAAAGTAACTCCGCCCGCCAGACTCCTGTGTTGGAGCCCGCTCCGGTCGAGGGAGCCTCATTTCGCGCTAAAGAAAAGAGCCCCTCCTCCCTTGCGGGCGGAACCGGGCTCTTCGCATTACTTACCGCTCTTCACTTCTTCGAGCAAAGAGAGGTCCACGAACGGGCTCAAGTCGAGTTCGTCTTTGCTCACAGCTTTAATGTAACGGGCGTCGATCGACACTTTCGCCATTTCCTCCATTACTTTCACGTCCACATCCGTCGTCAGCTTCAGCCGGGAAAGCGAAGCTTTGATCAACGCTTTATCCATCCCTTTGCCGGAGTACTTTTTCAGCTCGTTGTTGATCAGATCGTACGACTGCTCAGGGTTGCTGCGCAGAAAATCGATCGCCTCCATGTTCGCCTTGATCGCGCCCTTCACCAGATCGCGCTGCTGCTGCAGGAATTTGTCGCTCGCCACCATGATGACGGTCGGATAATCGCCGTTGTGAGGCGGTATGCGGTCCCAGTCCACGATCACTTTGCCGAGCCCCGCCTTTTCCAGCTGCGTTCCCCATGGTTCGGGTACAAGAGTCGCGTCGATCTCCTTTTGGCGGAACGAAATCAGCGTATCCGAAGGGGAGCGCACGATCAGGTGCGCCATGCCCTTGTCTTTGCCGATGGGCACGCCTTCCCGGCCAAGCAGCATCCGCAGCGAGATTTCGTTCGTATTCCCTTTGGACGGAATGGCGACCGTTTTATCCGTTAAATCTTTAACGCTGTTAATTCCCGCACCGTTTCGCGCCACGAGCACGGCACCGCCATTGTTCGAGCCCGATACGACGCGGTAGTTCCGGCTTTTCAAAAAAAACGTCGTCGCCGGCCCCGGCCCGACAAAGCCGATATCGATATCTCCGGTCGCCATGGCGATGGAAAGGTCGGAGCCGTTATCGAAAGCGGAAACTTCGATCTCGACATCATCGCCCCAGGCTTGGCGGAAGTAGCCTTTTTCAAGCGCGATGTACGCGGCGGCGTGCGTCACATTTTTGAACACGCCAAGCCGCACTTTCTTGGCCTTCCCTGCGGAACCCTCGGACTCCCCGCAAGCCGTCAGCAAAGCGGAAACAAGCAGCAGCACCGACATGATCCATGCTATTTTTTTCATCTCGCCGCTCTCCCGTTATGACTTGGACCCGGCTAGGCCGTACCGTTCCAGCACCTTGTCTTCCAGCTTTTTGAAGCAAAAATGGTCGGATACCGTGCCAAGCACCGCGATCATGATGACGATGCACAGCATCAGCGAAGTATCGCCCAAATTGCGCCCGTCCTGCAAAAGCTGGCCGAGCCCGACGCCCTTGGCAATCAGCTCGCCGGCGACAAGCGCGCGCCACGCGAACGCCCAAGCCGTACGCAGTCCATTGATCATATGGGGCAGAGCCGCCGGAATCATGACTTGCACGAACATCCTGAAGCCGTTTCCCGTCCCCATCGTCTGCGCGGCGCGCAAATAGATCGGCGGAATGTTTTTGATGCCGGTGCGGCTGGACAAGGCCATGGTCCAGGTAGCGCCCAGCGTCGTGATGAAAATAACCGAGGTTTCGTTAAGACCGAACCAAATAATGGCAAAAGGCAGCCAAGCGATGCTCGGAATCGTTTGCAAAGCGACCACCACAAAACCGATCGTATCATCCAGCAGACGAAAACGCGCGAACAAAAAGCCGAGCGTTGCGCCAACCGTGGTGGCGATCACAAAAGAAATAAGCAGCCTGACCATGCTCGCTATAGTCGCTTGAAGCAGTTCGCCGTGCACAAAGCCGTCGTAAAAAGCTTGCAGCGTCTGCGTAACGGAAGGAAATTTCCAGCCCCACCCGAAAATTCTAAATCCCGCCTCCCACGCTATCAGAAGCAGTACCAGAAAAATCGTTCTTCTTGATGCTGTACTCATCGCCGGTTTCCTCCCTTACTACCTTTTCAAGCTCGTCCGCCAGCGCAGCCATGATCGAATTCTCCACATGATGCAGCACCGAATCCGCGCTGTCCCGCGGTCTTGCCGCCTTCACGGCGAACTCCTTCTTGATTTTGCCCGGACGGGTGGACATGACAACGACGCGGTCCGACAAAATGACGGCCTCGCGAATGTTATGCGTAATGAAGAGAATCGTTTTGCGCGTACGCATCCAGATTTCTTCCAGTTCCTTATGCAAAATAAGCCGGGTCTGCTCGTCCAGAGCGGCAAAAGGCTCGTCCATCAGCAAAATTTCCGGGTCCATCGCCAGCGCCCGGGCAATCGCCGCCCGCTGCCGCATACCACCCGACAGCTCATGCGGGTAGCGGTCTGCGAAGCGGCTGAGATGCACGGACTTGATCTGCTCCATCGCCAGCTCATGGCGCTCCTTTTTGCCGATTCCCCGCTGTTTGAGGCCGAAAGCCACATTGTCCAGCACCGTCAGCCACGGAAAAAGGCCGTGCTCCTGAAAGACGACGACGCGGTCCGCGCCGGGGCCCGTAACCTTTTTGCCGTTCACCTCGATCGTACCTTGCTTGTAAGGCTCCAGGCCCGCGACCAGGTTCAGAACCGTAGATTTGCCGCAGCCGGACGGCCCGAGCAGGGAAACGAACTCTCCCTTTTGTATCGTCAGGGACACATTGTCCAGCGCCGTGTAGCTGCCGCCGATTCGCTGCGTGAAAGTTTTGCTGACTTCCTTGATTTCAATCAAACCTGGCACCTCCATTCGGGTCGTCCCGTTATTGCAGCCAATGCCGCCATCCGCTCGCAAAAGCAGGAAGCGGTTACGTCAAAAGCTTCAGGCCAGTCAAGGCGAGCCCGATAATAAAGCCGCAAATCGCTCCGTTGACGCGAATCCACTGCAGGTCCTTGCCGACCTTGTCCTCCATCATCTCGATCAGCGTGTCGTTGTCGAGCTTCTCCAGATTTTCTTTGACAAGCTGGCCGATTTTGCTATGATTTTGCTCCAAATAGCCGGCGATTTGCTGCTGAATCCACTGTTCTCCCTTATCCATTCTGTCAGGATTGGCTCTCAAAGAAGCAAGCGCGCCGGACAGCATCGGCACCACATATTCGGCTGCAAAATCGGGACGCTCCACGAACGCCACCGCCTTCTCCTTAAGGCGCAGCAGCAGAGCGGACAGCTTTTCTTCCAGCGAGAACAGCTCGGGCAGACGCGTCTTGAGACGGTCCAACTCCGCGATCAGCTGCGGGTTGGAATCCAGCTTGTTCAGCTCCCGGCGGATGTAGTCGAGGAAAGCTTCCCGCCGCGGGTGGTTTTTCGCTCTCATTTGCTCGATGTAGGAAAGGATGAAGTTTTGAATAATCGCTCCGACCTTGTCCTCGCTCAGCATGCCAATAAAGGCATTTACCGCAAAAGCCATGAAGCCGTTGGACTGCAGCCCTTCAAGAGCCTTGATCGCCGCGGCGCCAAGCATATCGCGCGTTTCAAACTTGACCGCCCAGGCCTCCGCTTTGTCCAGCATAAAATCAAGCGTTTTCCCGTCATAGCCTCGTTCCGTCACGCCATCGACCAAAGACCGGATCAATCGGCCCGCATCGATATCCTGCAGCGTTTGGCGAAGCTCCTCCGCCAGCAAAGGCGCCAGCTTTTCCGTATCGACCGCCTGAACCGCCTGTTTGGCAAGAAGCGTCAGCGCGCCGTGAATCGCTTCGCTGTGCAACTGCTGCTCAGCTATCTCCAAACCGCGCTCCAAAAAACGAATCTGCTGCAGCCGCAGCCGGATCGTTTCTTTGGAGAGAAGTTCATTTTCCACCGTAGATACGAGCGCTTTCGTAATCTTCTCCCGGTTGCGGGGAAGCAGCGCCGTATGAGGGATGGGAATGCCCAGCGGATGCCGGAACAAAGCGCTGACCGCAAACCAGTCCGCCAACCCGCCGACGACGCCGGCTTCGAAACCGCCTTGCAGGAACGCAACCCATGCCGATGAAGAGAACGGCAGCGTAGCGACAAATCCGGCCCCCATCACACCCAAAGAAACTGTTGCCATATATTTCGCTTCTTTTTTCATTTAGCATCTCTTTCTGCTCAAGGTTGATTTTTTCATTTCACTTTATTTTATCACAAAATTCAACTTGCCGGATGGAACTTCCCGGCAATTCGCAGCAGGCCCGATGGAAAAGAAAAAAGAAGTCTTATTTATCGCCTTCCGGGTCGTTGAAATAGACGTATGGCGCAGCGGACCAAAGGCTGATCGTAGCAAAACATAGCGCAGCAGCGGAGCGAGACGGCAGTGCGGGGGATTGGCTGCGGAACACTTCCAAAAGCAAGCTCGCTGGGGCCGGGTCGCTCCTTCGGTAATGCTGAGGGAGGAAAGCATGCTAGAGGCAGCTTGAGCCTTCACCAACGCTGAAGGCGGAAGGCATGCCGGAGGCGGCTCGATCCTCCGGCAACGCTGAAGGCGGAAAGCTTGCCGGAGGCGGCTCGATCCTCCGGCAACGCTGAAGGCGGAAAGAACCCCGGAGACGGCTCGATCCTTCAGCAACGCTGAAGGCGGAAAGAACCCCGGAGACGGCTCGATCCTTCGCCAACACTGAGGGAAGAAAGAACGCCGGAGACGACTCGATCCTTCACCAACGCTGGAGGCGGAAAGAACGCTGGGAACGGCTCGATCCTTCGGTAACCATGGAGGCGGAAAGGATGCACATCCACTCTTCCCCAGCCCACACCTCTCCTGCGCGGGTCGCCGAGCTGAAGAAGGGGGGACAAGACGGCTTTGGTAAGGAAAAACCTGCAAAAGTGCAGGTTTTCCCCTTAAAAACAGTCCATTTTGACGAAAAGCCTGCGATTGTGCAGGAATTTCCGATGAATTTGAATCTAGGCCCATGTTCGAGGCGAAAAGCCTGCACAATTGCAGGAATTTTTCGTGGTCAGGCATATCCATCGAGCAAAAACTGTACTTTTGCAGGTTTTCTTCGCGCAAACAGGCAAATGGTGCGACAGGCTCTGGCGTTTTTTTCGCACCGCGCGCAGCTCCCAGCGAGCGGTGTTGTGCTGCATGACAGCGGTAGTTCGACCACATTAGGTTTCCCCACAGCCTGACTTTCGCAGATTTTGCCGCGATGCCAATGACGGCCGTGGAGTTTTTTTGCCGGGCCGCTCCGTCTATCTTTGACGCGGAGACGGGGACACGGGCGCGCTCCCAGCCGGAACCGCGCGCCGGTCCGCTTATTTGTCGCCTTCCCACTCCGCGTAAAACTGCTCCAGGTACAGCTCCATGAAGCGGTGCCGCTCCTCCGCCATCCGGCGGGCGAAGTCCGTATTCATCAGCTCCTTCAGCTTCAGGAGCTTCTCATAAAAATGATTGACCGCAGTATCGTTGCCGCCGCGGTACTCCGCCTCCGTCATGTGCTCCCGCACCATGACGGAAGGATCGTGAATCGGGCGTCCCTTCCAGCCCGAATACGCGAACACGCGCGAGATGCCAATCGCGCCGATCGCATCCAGCCGGNCGCGGTACTCCGCCTCCGTCATGTGCTCCCGCACCATGACGGAAGGATCGTGAATCGGGCGTCCCTTCCAGCCCGAATACGCGAACACGCGCGAGATGCCAATCGCGCCGATCGCATCCAGCCGGTCGGCATCCTGCACGACGCGGCCTTCCAGCGTGCGCATCGGCGGACGCGCGCCGCCCTTGAACGACATGGTGCCGATGATCTCCAGCACATGTTCGATCTCCGCCGCCGGCGTGCCGCTGGCGGCGAGCCACTCGCGCAGATCTCGCTCCGCCGCCGCGGGATCCGCGTTCAGCTTATCGTCGGCGACATCGTGGAGCAGCGCCGCCAGCTCGCAGACGAAGCCGTCGGCGCCCTCCTCGGCGGCGATCCTCCGCGCCGCTTGCACGACGCGGTAAATGTGCCACCAGTCGTGGCCGCTGCTGTCCTTTTCAAGCTTGGCCTTCACATACGTTTCGGCGGCCTGCAATATGCCGGTTTTATCCATCGCTGCCAACACTTCTCCTTTCACAAATGGCGCCGTCATTTCTTTTTGCGCCTTTTCCCCTCGATAACTTTCGCATCGGCCGGCTTGACGGCTTCGGTATACTTTTGCACGATCTTTTTAAAGTTTTTGCCGTATTTGTCTTCCAGCTTGGCGCCCATATCCTTCATCAGCTCATGCATCACAATGTCGTGGAAAAAGTTGTTGAGCAGCAGCTCCACCATCGCCGGATGCTCCGTCAGCATCGCTTTCGCAGGCTCGCCGCCGCCTCTCGTGCCGATGACCGCGAGCTTGCGGTCGATCAGCAGCGTGAACTTGCGCCCGCCGCGTTCCTGCCATGTTTCCTCACGGCCGTGCGGAAACAGAACTATCCCGCCCGGAAGCTCCGCCTCCCCGACGCCCGATACGAGCACGCGCACGCCCTGCTCCTGCGCGTGAACCAGCTCGTCCTTCAGCAGCTCCGCTTCTTCGGACCACAGGTCGAGAAGCGCCTCCTCCTTCGCTTTCCTCAGCTCGGTGCGGATGCGCTCCACGACCTTTGCGTCGCCCTCCAGGCTGAAGTACTCGGACCGCTGCGCATCCTGCTGCGGCATATGCGCCTTGACGAAGCGGATCGAAGCTTGCAGCTCCGCTTCGATTTTGTCGCCGATCTCCGCGATCGGCACGCTTTGGTAATGCGTCGGCTCGCCGTGGCTCGTCAGCACGACGCCTTTCTCCGCGAGCTTTTGCAGCGCGGAGTAGACGTTAGAGCGGGAAACGCCCAGCCGCTTGGCGATCTCGTAGCCCGTCTGCGTGCCTGATTCCGCCAGCACATGCAGGCATTTGGCTTCAAGCTCCGTGAAGCCGATATTTTTCAGATGCTGCAGGATATCTTCCACAAGCCATTCCCCCTTTTAGCAGTCCGTCCGACGGAGCTGCTTTCGTGCATACCCAATGAATCATGACCGCATATACTGTCGCTCACGCTGCATCAACACTGTCAATTTGCATACACATCTTCTACGTAGTCCCTCAACAAACTACTAGGTCGTATACACTTCGGGCTCCATGCCCAAAACTCCGGTCTCGTACGCCTGGTACGCATTTTGAATGCCATAGATCACATCTTGAATCCGGTAAAACCCGCCGCAAAAAGCCCGGGAATCTTTGAGTTCCTCCCACATGTTGTGATAGGCGACCGTATCCTCCGTCTCGCAAACGACAAAATCGCTGCACTTGCCGCTGAACGCATCCGCATCGAAATAGCGCACTTTCACCTGCGGAGCGTGACGCCCGATAATGGCATACAGCTCTGCCGCATATTCCCTGCGAGATTCGCGCGGCATCGCCAGCCAGGCGGGATCGACCTGCAGCAGAACGATAAAGCAGTGATTCATGCGCATCCACCCCACTAGTAGTTTTGTTTAATACTACTATAATGGAATTGTCTAAATATTGCAACACTATGCAAGGAAAATCCGCAATGAAATCACCGTTCTGGCAATATGCCGAAGATGCCGGACGATCCCCGGACGCACCGCGTTCAGCTCCCGTCCCAGTGCATGGTGTCACGCTACATGTCGGCGGTCGGCCGACCACGATGCCGAACAGCCCCGACGGCTTGTGGCTCCATCCTGTCCCTTGCGCTTGCAGGATTCGCGGTCAAAAAGGTACCCTATTCTTACATCAAATTTATATTTCATTCGGGTGTTGACTCCAACCTTAGGTAAGGCTTTATCGTTGAAAACAGGAGGTGAACACAGTGCTCTACACCGTTAAAGAGGTTTGCGATGTTTCCGGCGTAACCGTCAAAACGCTGTACCATTATCACAAAATCGGGCTTCTCGTGCCCAAGGGAACGACGGAAGCAGGATATCGCTTATACGGGATGGAGGAGCTTGAAAGGTTCCAGCGCATTTTGTATTACCGTGAGCTTGATTTTTCGCTCGATACCGTCAAACAACTGCTGGAAGGGGAAGGCGGACACGAGTCTCTGCTCGCTGAGCAAAAAGAGCTGCTGACCGCCCGCAAACAGCGGCTGGAGAAGCTGATTCACACGTTGGAGCAAACGATAACAAAGCGGAAGAAGGGAGAACCTATGCATCCATCGGAGCTGTTTCAAGGTTTTCACAGCGAGGACGAGTGGAAGGACGCGCTCAAGGAGCAGAACGATTATCTGAAAGAAACGTACGACTATGATCTGCTCGCGGCCGGGCCGGTCGAGGCGGCGGAAATGAACGAGAGCGCGAGGGAAGCCATCCGGTTCATGACCGGAATGGCGGATGCGCTGCGCTCGGGGCTCACAATCGACAGCGCCGAAGTACATGCGCTGATCGGCAGCCACCTTGCGTTCCTGTGGACGCACGGGCACGAGATCGACGGCGCCGGCTATGCGGCGCAGGCGCGCTTTTTCCTCGCGGACGATTTTCACCGCGGGATGTTGGAGAGCCAGCAGGTTGGGCTGGCGTATTATTTGTGCCTCGCGGCCGAGAGCTACGCGCAGGCCGCATAACGGCAAAAAGCCGCCCGGGTCCCACTAGCCCGGGCGGCTTTTTGCCATTATATCCGCCTGCCCCAGGTTGGAAACCGGTTCGTAGTACAGAACGTTTTGTAGTCCGGTATGCGCACCTTGTTGTTCTTGACCGCCGGCAGATCAAACGGAGTGAAGCCAACAATTTTTAAGCGCACATATTGACATTGATAATCATTATCAATTAATATGTATTTGATTTGCTTTCCCTGCCGCCGCCTTAGCGGTGGAGGGCTTACCAACAGAGCGATTTTATCGTCTGTACGAACCTAACCATTTTCAAAAAAAAAGATCTAATCCAGTGGAGGGATACCGATGTCCAGTATTATTATCGTTTTTGCCAGTATGACAGGAAATACGGAAGAGATGGCCGATCTCATTGCCGACGGAATCAGGGAAGCGGGAGTCGAGCCTGTTGTCAAAAATGTCATGGACGCCAGCGGCAGCGACTTGACCGAATACGAAGGCATTCTGCTTGGCGCTTATACGTGGGGAGACGGCGACCTGCCTGACGAATTCGAAGATTTTTACGAGGAAATGGACGATCTCGATCTGTCGGGGCGCAAATCCGCCGTATTCGGCTCCGCCGATTCTTCATACGCGCAGTTCGGCAAAGCCATCGATACGCTGGAAGAAAAGCTCGCCGAGCTTGGCGCGGAAAAAGTGCTGAACGGCTTCAAAGTCGAGCTGAACCCCTCTGCCGATGAAAAACAGCAGCTCAAAGAATTCGGCAAAAAATTCGCGGCTGCGGTCGCCGTCACCGGCTAGACGACGGAGGCTGCTTCCCCCCGGGGAAGTCATTGCGCCTCCGCTGCAATCCGCGCGATTCGCGGTTTGAAGTCGGAAACGGCCGTCCTGCTTGGATTCGGAACGGCCGTTTATCGCCTGGCTATAGAGGCGTTAGCTTCGTTCGTACATATTGACCGATATTAGCGATGGCCTGCTGAGCTTCCGGCAGCATGTATGCTAAAAAATGAAATACGCTCCACATATTTTCCCATACTTCCAGTGTAACTCCGACACCTGCTGTTCTTGCACGGTCCGCAAAGCGTGTGGAATCGCTTAGCAACACCTCATGGTCACCGACTTGGATGAACAGATCAGGCAAGCCTTTCAAATTCATCCTTAACGGCGACAGCAAAGGTATTTCTTTCGTCCGACCGCCTAAAAAAACATCCAGCAGCCTCCGATTTACTTCTATGCTCCCCGTAGGATCGAGCTCCGATCGACTCAGATACGATTCGCCGTCCAAATGGACAAGATCGGTATGCGGGGAAATCAGAAAAACGCCTGCCGGAAGTTCCTCTCCGTTATCCCGCAAAGAAATCAAAGTCATAAGCGCAAGACTCCCTCCGACAGAATCCCCGCCGAATACAATATTGCCGGCTGAATATCCGCTCGCAAGCAGCCAGCGAAAAGCACTCAAGCAATCGTCGTTAGCAGCCGGATACGGATGCTCCGGCGCCAGACGATATTCGACGGTGAGCACTTTTACACCGCTGGACTCCGCTATTCTCGCGGACAAATCACGGTAAAACTCGCAGGTGCCTGCAACAAATCCGCCCCCATGGAAGTAAAGGATCGCATGTTTATCGGCTTCAGGAGTAAGATTGGCAGGAACAATCCACTCTCCGCTTAATTGGCCGATAGTTGCCTTTTGGACGATCATGTCGGGGGAGATGCACATATTTGCCGCCGAGTCGGCCATTTCCCGCCGAATTTTGTCAACTGATTTCTCACCGAATCCGCTTGTTCGCTTTAAATATTGTTTAATCGCGGCAAGTCGTTCGACACTCGTTTTTTCCAATTTTATCACCCCTACAGGTTTCTATCGTTATTTTAAAACCTGTAGTAAGATACAAGGTCAACTATTGTTCCATATTGAGCATTTGGAGCGTCGCCCGTATCTCAGGAGCAGATTGCATGCGGAAACAGGATTATATTGTTAATTTGCAGGGCATGTTAACTGTAATTGAAATGAATCCGCGAGAGGAGCCTACCCACATCTATGGAAACAAAAAAATCGGTCCTATACGCCAACATCATCCCGATGGCCGAGCTGGATACCGCAGAGAAACGGCTTCACCCGTTCCCTATTTATAACCGACTTCACCAAACAACACCCGTGCGTTACGATGAAAGCCGGGCCTGCTGGGATGTGTTTCGCTATGAGGACGTACATCGAATTTTAAAAGATCCGGCCGGCTTTTCCTCCCGCCGCTCGCTCACCGGAGCAGAGAACGAATCCATATTGACCCTTGATCCTCCAAAACATACGCAGATGAGAGCGTTGGTCAACAAAGCTTTTACTCCGAAGGTGATTTCCGAACTGGAGCCGCACATTGCGTCCATTACGAATGAATTGCTGAACGCCGTTTTGGACAAAGGCAGCATGGATACGGTACACGATCTTGCAGTTCCTCTGCCTGTTATCGTGATTGCCGAGCTTTTGGGCGTTCAGCCGCAGGATCGCGGTTTGTTTAAAGAATGGTCCGATATTCTCGTGATGGGAGCCGAAACAAATACGAAAGAAGCGCTCAATCAGGTGATGGCGACAAAAAAACGGGCCCTTGACGAGCTGCAAGCTTACTTTAGCCAAATTGTAGAGAAGCGCAGAACCGCGCCCAAGGAAGACCTGATTTCGCTGCTTCTTTCAGCTGAGATCGAAGGACGAAAACTGAACGATATAGAAATACTCGGGTTTTCCATTCTCCTTTTGGCAGCCGGCAACGAAACGACTACGAATCTTATGGCCAATGCGGTTCGCTGTCTAACGGAAGAGCAGACCGTACAGCAGCAGTTGAGAGAGAATCCCGATCTCATTCCCGGTTTTATTGAGGAAGTGCTTCGTTACTATCCGCCTATTCAGGCTATTGGGAGGATTGCCGTTTCCGACACCGAGATTGGCGGCAAGCAAATCAAAGCAGGCGATCAGGTAGTCTCCTGGGTTGCCTCGGCTAACCGTGACGAGAGCAGGTTCGACGATCCCGACAAGTTGATTATAGACAGGAAGCCGAACGCCCATCTCTCCTTCGGATTCGGCATTCATTTTTGCCTGGGTGCGCCTCTGGCCAGGTTGGAAAGCCAGATCGCTTTGCGAACCATGCTGGAACGAATGAAAGATATCCGTTTCGTGCCGGGTTCACAGCTTGCAACCGTTCAAAGCCCGTTTGTCTACGGGGTAAAGCAATTTCCCATCACATTCCAACCGGTGAAAAGCTAGAGTGTCTCCACTTCCACGATCTCGATGAATTCCATTCCTTTCAGTTCCTCGTAAACTTCGGTGGCGTATTTTCTATCGATATATACGATGAAGTTCAGCTCCTGCTGCTCGCGGCTCAGCTCCTTGATGTGCACGCTTTTCATTTTGTAGCCGCTGGCAATGATCGATTTAATGATGTGCGTCAAATTTCCTTTGCTGGAGACAACGAGTCTGACACGCAAATCTTTCAAAAGCAGCGGCTTCGGGCCGACTCTCTTAATGAAAAAAGGAAGCGCGACGACGCTGATCATGATGAGCAGCAGCCCGGCAAAAGCTTCCCCGATAAACCCGGCCCCTACGGCGATACCGAGTCCGCTCGTTCCCCATATCATCGCGGCTGTCGTAAGCCCGACGATTACGTCGTTATGCTTGCGGAGAATCGCGCCCGCTCCGAGGAAGCCGATTCCGCTCACCACTTGGGCCGCGAGCCGCATCGGGTCCATCACATGCAGCCCGGCGACCGCGAATTTGTTGGCGGATTCGATCGAGACGATCGTCAGCAAACAGCTGCTCATGCAGATGACCAACGTCGTTTTCAGACCGAGAGGTTTATTGCGCACTTCCCGCTCCAAGCCTATGATCAAGCCAAATACGGCTGAAATGACCAATTTTAAAACAATATGATAATCCACGTCCATCAACATATGCACTCTCTCCCTTTATGCGATAACTTAGAAGCTATAAATATATTTACAATATCTTAACAATTCATTTTTGTAAACTATTTTACATTGTTGCAATGTTCATACGTTTTAATCGCAGCTCGTATTTTTTACTCACTTGAGGACTGTCTGAATATGGGATATGCCCCGGAATCTGAAATCCTGATTGGCTCTGTTTGTTCAAGCCTATTTTACATCAATCAACGAACGGAATATGACAAGGATCATACAATACATAGTCAAATGTCTACCTTATGAACGGAGGAGAAATATGGATAGTCAACCTTTAAGAAGCTTTGGCGGGCTTGGCGGTATGCCTTTGGGTGGTATGCCTTTCGGTGGTATGCCTTTTGGTGGCATGCCTTTTGGTGGTATGCCTTTTGGTGGTATGCCTTTGGGTGGTATGCCTTTGGGTGGTATGCCTTTTGGTGGCATGCCCTTTGGCGGTATGCCTTTCGGAGGTATGCCCTCTGGTAGTATGCCTTTCGGAGGTATGCCCTCTAGTGGCATGCCTTTTGGTGTTATGCCCTCTGGTAGTATGCCTTTCGGGGGTATGCCCTCTAGTGGCATGCCTTTCGGTGGTATGCCCTCTGGCGGTATGCCTTTCGGAGGTATGCCCTTTGGCGGTATGCCTTTCGGGGTGCCTACTAGAGGTGTCCCCTCTGGTGGCATGCCCTCAGGGGAATAGGGGATTATTTCCATTAGCACTAACCTTCACCTGATTGCGCTTTATGTTAAAACAAAAGCCGGGGAGCAACTTCCCCGGCTTAGTCACTTCTATGGCAATGCAGAACTCATATCGGCCGGCGCTCATCTCAGAAACTTTATATTCGAAACCGATATCCCGCTCCCCAGATCGTTTCAATGTACTGCGGGTTCGACGGGTCCTGCTCCATTTTTTCTCTCAGCTTGCGGATGTGGACGGTGACCGTCGCGATATCCCCCATGGAATCCATCCCCCATATGTGATCGAAAAGCTGATCTTTGCTGAACACCCGGTTCGGATTCATCGCCAAATAGGCCAGCAAGTCGAATTCTTTCGTCGTAAAAATGACTTCTTTCTCATTGACGAAAACGCGGCGCGCGGTTTTATCGATCATCAGCCCGCGGATACGGATTTCGTCGTTTCGGGACTCGCGGCGGCCCATCAGTCGTTCGTACCGGGCCAAATGGGCTTTGACCCGCGCTACAAGCTCCCCCGGGCTGAAGGGTTTGATAATATAATCGTCGGCACCGATGCCGAGACCGCGAATTTTATCGATGTCTTCTTTTTTCGCGGATACCATTAGGATCGGAATGTCTTTTTCGGAGCGGATTTTGCGGCAAATTTCGAAGCCGTCCACTTTCGGCAGCATCAAATCAAGAATGATCAGGTCGTAGTCCGTACTCATCGCGCGCTGCAGCCCCTTGTCGCCGCTGTTCTCGATATCGGCTTCGTAGCCGTTGATCTCCAAATAATCCCGCTCCAATTCGGCGATGCTTTGCTCGTCTTCAATAATCAAGATGCGGCTCACTTCAATTCCCCCTCAGGCTTGCTTAACGGCAAAGCGATATATACCGTCGTTCCCCGGCCGACTGCGCTGGATGCCCATATCAACCCGGCGTGCTCTTCCATAATTTGCTTGGCGATGGCGAGCCCCAGTCCGCTGCCTCCGGTAGACGAATTGCGCGACGGGTCAGCCCGGTAAAACCGGTCAAAAATATGCGGCAGCGCTTCCTCCGGAATGCCTTGACCGTTGTCTTCTATATGAATGACGGCTTGACCGTCAATTTCTTTCACGCCGATCCAAATTCTGCTATCCGCTTCTGCGCTGTACTTAACCGCATTTTCGATGATGTTCAAAAGCACGCGCTTAAGTTTCTCGCGGTCCGCCGTTACATGGCAGGGCCTGTCGGGAAGCTCCATCAGTTCAAAACGGATGCCCTTCTTCTCCATGTCCATTTGCAGCTCCTGCGCGCAGTCCAGCACATATTGGCCCAGATCGACGCGTTCGAACTGAAACGGCACTTTGCCCAAATCGAGTTTGGAAAATAAAAACAATTCATCGATGAGCCGGTCCATATCCGTCGCCTTGTTATAGATCGTTCTGACATACCGGTCCAGCTTATCCGGCGAATTGGTGACGCCGTCCATAATGCCCTCGACGTAGCCTTTGATCGCGGTGACCGGCGTTTTCAAATCGTGCGAAATATTCGAAATCAGCTCTTTGCGGTTCTCCTCGTACTGCAGCTGCAAATCGACGGAGTGCTTCAGCCTGCGCCGCATTTCTTCAAACGCGATGCTGAGCTGGCCGATCTCATCGTCGGAATGAGGGACGACCTCGAAATCGAGGTTGCCTTCTTTAATCTGCACGGCAGCCTGCTTCAGCGACCGCAAAGGACGAATGATGCTCCGCGAGACCAAATAGGTCAATACGCCGTTCGTAAGAACCAATATGCCGATAAAGGCAAAAATGAACGAGTTGGAAAACTGGTGCAAATATTTTTGAAAATTGCTGCCGTCCAGAAAAACGAAAACAGACCCTTTGCTCCGGTCGGAAAAAGTAAAGTCCTGCTGCCGAGTTATCCACAGCGAACCTTGACTTCGATGGAATTTGCCGGTGGAAGTATCGCCATAATCGGGAAGCATCGCCGGGTCTAAGGCATCCGCCTGCTTCAAATAAGGAGAAGCGTAAGCAATTTCATTATTTTTGCGGACGATCAGGCCCATGTTGATTTTGTGCAGCCGGTCTTCCAGTTCTTTGACAAACTGCGGATTCAGAAAAATATCCGGCTGGCCTGCTGATTTTGTTTTAATGTCAGCGAATATTTCGGCCTCCTGATCGACGACGCGCTTGATCGGATTGCCCTGGCTGTAATCCACATCAAATAACGACTTTATATTGCCCAATGTCGCAATGCCGATCAAAATTACGGCTAGCCCGGAGAGTACAAGCGGCACAAGAAGCATGGCTATATAGGAAAGCACCAGCCGTAAGCGGATGGACATGCGAATCAGAGCTCCTTTTTGTCAAAAAAATAATACCCTGCTGTAAAAAACAATATACTACATGCAGCCAAAAACATAAACACGCTCCATATTTTCCCTCCGGCGAGCGATGCGCCGATCCACAGCATATGCCAATCCGTGTAAGCTGTCGGCGAGTATGCAGCGATTTGCGGGATGAAAAACGCAGCCACCTTGAAGGCGAGATACACCAGGATGCTGACCGTCAATACGCCGCTGCTGCTGGTGAAGAACTGCGCCAGGAATACCGCCGCCAGACTGAGCGCGAACAAGGGCGCGAATGCGACCGTATAGGCGATAAACCAATCAAGCAGCGCAGCCGGGCCGCCAAAATGCTGAAAAAACAACGATGCGCCGATCGACGCCAACAGCGCCGCGGCCAAATACAAAGCGATGTAAATGCCCAAGGCGATCTGCTTGGAGGCAAACACTTTGAATCTCGAAATCGGCCGGGTCAGCGTGATTTTCATCGTCCGGTCCCCCATCTCGCCGGAAAACGAATCGGCCGCGCCCATGAATACGAAGAGCGGGAGGAAAATCCCGGTGAACAAACCGAGCATAAGGATCGGAAAATCCTGCGATGCGATTGCGCCGATGCCGATCCCGTTCTGAAAACGGGACAGAAGCAAGCCCGCCGCCACCGGCAGAAGCAAAATGACGGCCAGGAAAAAGACCGTCTTCTTTTTCGAGGCAATTTTGATCGTCTCGTTGTAGATGCCCGCCGTTAAGCTATGCATGAAGGGCCACCTTCCTGACTTCTTTAATTTCGTGCAAATACGACGCTTCCAGCGAATCGTGTTCTTCAAGCAGCTCCTCGACAAGAGCCTCCCGGATCAGCCTGCCCTGGTGAATAATCCCGATGCGGCTGCACATAAGCTCCATTTCATGAATGAGATGGCTGGAGATGAGAAACGTAATGCGCTCCTCGCGCGCCAGCCGCATAATGGTTTCTCTGATCTCCACCATGCCTTCGATATCCAACCCGTTCGTCGGCTCATCCAGAATCATCAGCTCCGGGCCGGACAGCATTGCAGCCGCAAGACCGAGTCGCTGTTTCATGCCGAGCGAATACCCGCCGACCTTTTCATGCTGAAAAGGCGCCAACCCGACGATTTCCAGCACTTCGTCGACCCGGTTTTTGCCGATCTGCGGATAGAAGCGAGCCGCGAGTTCCAAATTTTTTCTGCCGCTCATATACGAGTAAGCCTCAGCGGTTTCGATGAGCACCCCCACCTTCTCCATCGCCTGCTCATAATGAGTGGAGACATCGTAACCGAACAGCTTGACCTTGCCCCGGTCCGCCCTGCACAGTCCTGCCATGATTTTCATCACGGTCGTTTTGCCGGCCCCGTTGGGACCGAAAAAGCCGTAAATGTCGCCTTGGCGGACCGTCATCGTCACCTCGTGGATGCCGCGCGAATTGCTGTATGTTTTTGTGAGACTATCGATCTCGACTATCGGTTTCATGTCATCTGCCTGCCTTTCCGTCCGAGCGGCGGGAAACGCCCCGAATGGACGCTCTCCCCGCTCCCGCTTCATCATTACTGTTCTTGATCAAAATGCCCTTCGCCGAGCTTCACGGTTTCCACTTGCTTGCCGGTCAGATCCACCTTGTCCGGAGTCGTGGCGTTCAGGTTGGACAGGCTCATACCCACGTTCAGCACGACATCGTGACTCGCTCCCTTGCCGTCTTTGCCGGAAATGCGGATCTGCGCCGTCTGGTTCGTGATGTGATTGTCCGCATCTACCGTCGCGTTGACTTCCACTTCATCCATCTTGATGTCCTGCGTCAGCTGCGGCAAGCTGTTTTTCAGGCTGGCCACATCGATGCCCAGCGTTTCCGCCGCTTTAGGCATAGGCTTGTTGGCGTTGTCCGCGGTGCTGTGCTTGATCAGCAGCGAGCCTACCGTGTTGACAACCGGAGGAATTTGACTGCCGGACAGCTTGAAGTGAATATCTTTGGCGTTGCCGGCTGCGTCGTTCATCGTTACGTAGTTTTTGAGATTTCCGACGAGCGCATCCACCACGTTCTCCGCCTCTTGGATCATTTCCGGATTGGCTTCGTGCTTCGAATCCGCGAATTTGCCGTGTTTGCCGGCGAAGTTCGAATGGTCCAGCACTTTATATACATCGGATTCTCCGGTTTTTACAATTTGCTTTCCGTCCTGGTTGTATACCTGAATCGTCTGCTCGTCCGCACCGCCTTTCACCGTGATTTGGGCGCTTCCGGCCTGTCCGGCCCGGTCCTGCTTGATCGTGGAGCTGACATTTAACAAAGATTCGCCGTTATCCTGCAGCGTAACTTGAACCTGTCTGGTCACATTCGTTACAGCCGCCGTACTTTTCACGGCCGATTTGAAAGTCTCGTAGCCGGGCGCGTCCCCCACCCCTGCATATACCGAAGTGACCAGCATCATACTCCCTACAGCCACACCTAAACCGATCATCGCCAACTTTTTCATATCTACCTGTTTCCTCCTCCTATATGCTGCCGGCTTCGGCCGGCCCGCTGGGAGTCTGCCCGACGGAATTACTTTTGCATATACACCTTCTACGTGGTTCATCGAACAGACTCCTAGTTCGAAGCGCCTTCGCTTCTATATATCCATCATATCTCCCAAGACTTAACTGCCGATAAAACAGTTCTAAAGCTGCCCTAAAACAATTCTTAATTTTTTCTAAAGTGCCGAAAAAAGGCGGGCAATTCGTATAGGTGTTTGGGCTGGAGCGCCAAGCCCCAGTTCCCGCTTGGGCAGCAGCAGCCGGCGAACGACTAAAAGAGCAGAGTCGCCACGACAAGCATCAACTTCGTGCGTTCCATCGGCCGGAAACCCAAAATAGGCCCCCTTCACAACGAGGGGGCCTCGGGTGTCGCCACGGCCGTCCGCAGGGCGCGGATGCGCGAACGCGGGGCGCGGATGCGGGGCGCGATGGCGGGGTGCGGGGCGCGGATGCGGGGCGCAACCGCGGGGCGCGGTTCGTAGCTGCATGACGGGCGGTCATGAGCTAGCTTGCAAGTCAGGGCAGGAGAAAACCTGCAAAAGTGCAGTTTTTTCCTGCGGAAATGGTTCATTTTAGCGAAAAGCCTGCGAAAGTGCAGGCTTTTTCGATGAAAATGAACCCGAGCTCCTTTGCGCGGCGAAAAGCCTGCACTTTTGCAGGAATTCTCGTGATCAGCGCATACCGGGCGCAAATTCATGTATTTTTGCAGGTTTTCTTCGCACCGCAAGGCGGATTCTGGCTGTCGGCCATGGCGTGCGTTTTTTTCAATCGCACTGCGCGCAGCTCCCATCGCGCGGTATTGCGCTGCATGCTGGCGGTCGGTCGACCACAGCCTAATAGGCCCCCTTCACAACGAGGGGGCCTACGTTTGCGCCATGCCGGCCCTTTAGCCTGCCGGCACTGCAATCATCCACTGCGCGGGCACAGCCGCTATTTGATCTGCAAATTGACCAGCAGCGCTTTGTGGTCCGATAGTTCGGGCTGCGGAGACGTGGTATAAGAGAGGATCTTCACGTTCGGATTGTACAGGAAATGGTCGATCCGCCACAGGTAATGGCCGCCAACTTCCCATGTGGTCGGGAACAGGCTTCCCGAATATTTTGCGGCATCGTTCAGCTCGCTGCGGAGCGCATCTAGGCTGCCCATGAGCAGCGTCGTATTGAAGTCGCCCGTGACGAACAGCGGCTTGTCTCCTACTTCATCGATGAAGGCTTGCGCTTCTTCGAGTCCAATGGTTCGGCTCTGATGGCGTCGCTCGGCATAGTCCCAGAACGCCTTGGTCATTATGGGGTTGCCCAGATCGACGTGCGGCTCCAGATGCATGCCAACGACATTCAGCTCCTTGCCGCCGACATCCAGCGTCAGCAGCAGCGCCTGCTTGGTGGCAGAGAGCGTATGCCGCTTCACCGGGTACTTGCTGATGACGGCGAACTGGTCCTCCGTCACTATCTCATAGCCCGGGAAGGCGGCCTCAATCTCGGCCCGCTTGTCGATCAAATACGGCTTCCAATCCGGCGTATTGTACAGATATTCCTCCAAAATATACAGATCCCGCCTGCTCTCCTTCAGGAAGGTGTACATTTGGGAGGGCTCCTCGCCCTGATTCCAGAACTCCGTATTCCAGTCCATCACCTTCACACTGTCCCCATCGCCGCTTGCCGAAGCCCTGGAGAAGTGAAGCGCATCGAAGTTGATGTCCGCCCGCGGAATGACCACAATAAGCAGCAGCAGCGTGCAGATCAGCAGGAATGCCTTGCGTCTCGCCCGAATGAGCAGCAGGGCGCTCAGCACCGGCAGGAACAGGACGGAAAAAGGCGGGACGCTGCTGACGACATTCCACCAAGCCGCATGTCCGGCAATGAATTGCAGACAGATGAATACGACCAAAACAAGTACAACTGCAGCGACCTCTCTCCAATTGCGCTTAGAAAAAATATTTCGCATATTTGATCGCTCCTTGGTTCCAAAGCGAATTATTCCCAAGCCCCGTCGAACGATCCGTCGTCTTGCGCTGATGCTCCAGATACCAGCGGTAATTGCGGACGAGGGAGTCCTGATTCGAATATTTCGGACGGTAGCCAAGCTGATTGATCGCCTTATCGAGCGAGACATAATGATTGCGGTTCAGCTTCATATATAGACGCTTGTAGAACGGCGACAGCTTCAGCTTCTCCAGCACATACAGCGCCGCGGTCATCGGCAGCGCAGGAAAGCAGATGATCCGCTTGCCGAAACCAGCTTCATCCATAACCGCCTGATAATCCTCGCGGATCGAAGAGAACTCTTTGGCCCCGATATTGAACAGATCGTTGACCTTGTCCACGTCATTGATCATCGCCATGTAGATCGCCTGGCACAGATCCTCAACATCGAGCAGCTGATAGCGGTTCGTCCCTTTGCCCAGCATCGGGAAATGCCGGCCTTCGCTCGCCCACTCGTACAGAATGGCGAAGGTGCCCAGCCGATGCAGGCCAAGGAACGAGCGCGGTCGCAGAATCGTGACGCATTTGCCCTGCTCGCGCCATTTCTCGCATAGTCCTTCGGCAATGATTTTCCCCTTATTATACGGGTCATACGGCCGCACCGCATCATTCTCGGTCGTCGGCGCCTTCTCCGGAACGCCATAGACCGAGGTCGACGAAATGTAGACGAAGCGCTGCGCCCTGCCGGTTTGGAACGCCCCATCCAGAAGTGTGCGCGTGCCGTTCACGATAATGTCGAGAATCTGCTCCTCCGTGAACGTCGGTGAAGCCGATGCGCAGTGAAGGACGATGTCGATATCCTTCATCACCTCTTCCACCTGCTGCCTGTCCCGGATGTCGCAGCTGACGGTCTTGAACTTCATGACATGCTCGGGCGGATGGACCAGATCCATCAGAACCAGCTCATAATCATCCTTGGCATAAGTCTGCAGGTACTCGACCATGTTTTTGCCGAGCACGCCGTTATTGCCGGTAATCAGCACATTTTTCTTCATCGATGGTCACTCCCCGTATTTATATTTAAGACGAAACTCTTTGCTGCCGAAATATTCGAAAAAACCGCGTACGAAGCCCCAGAAGCAGACGGCCGTAATTCCCCAATGCACACCGATAAAATAGAGCGTGAACAGCAGCCCCTTCTCCTTGAGCACAAACACATACTGTCCGAAATCCGTCAAAATGAAGATCGCAAGACTTGCGATCAGCATGTAGAAGAAATAAGGATGGACGACGGATAAGGGCAGCAGCAGCGTGCTGAGTCCGACGAACAACATACCGAGCCCGCGAAGCGGGGTTTCGAATCCTTTGGTAAATTTCTTGCGGTGGAAGTAAAAAGGAATCCGCTGCCGGGCACGCTCATGCATTTTTCTCGCCAGCCGTTTGAACCGGTGCTCTTCATCGTGATAGCCCATGACCGCGCTGGTCAGGAGAAGTTTGTATTTCTCATTGATGCGATGGCCAAATTCGATATCCTCGGAATTGTTCAGTTTCTCGTCGAAGCCGCCGAGCTCGATAAATACCGATTTCTTGACCGCGCCGAGAGAGAAGAAGCCGGCCGTCACATACCCTTCCGAGCTGATCCGCCAATAATAGTTCTGCAGTGTCCGGTATTCCTCGAACAAGCTGTCGTTGAACAGAGCTTCCTTCGCATAGATGCCGCAGACCGAGCCAAGCGAAGGGTCAAGTTCGAAGGCGCGGACCGTATGCTCGATCGCATCGGGGAACAGGGCGACGTCGCTGTCGAGGAAGAACACAATCTCGCCCTTCGCGTGGGCAACGCCGGTATTGCGGGCTGCGGAGACGCCGTTGTTCTTCGTTTGAATGATGGTGCACGGATACTGCCGCGCGATCTCAACGGAATTGTCCGTACTGCCGTCGTCGACCAGGATAACCTCGATCGGCTCGTAGGTTTGATGCATCAGCGAATCCAGACATTTGGGCAACGTTTTCGAGTAGTTATAGTTCGGAATAATGATAGAAACCAAAAGATCGCGGTTCATGCCATGGCTCATACCATTCACCCCTTCCATTGTTCTGCAGCCGGCTTCTCCTGCATAATCTGCCGGTTTATACTGAGGCCGAACAGCTTGTGCTTAATGTAGAAGACCGACAGTACCCAGTACGTCAGGCTGAATTTATATTTGTTCATCATGTACTTGAGATTTTTCATCGACTGCATCGTCCGCTCCGCCACGTTGAAGCTGCTGTCATGGAGCAGATGATAGCTTCTGATGCTGCAGTCCTTGTTGAACGCCAGCCGGAGCCTGGAGAGACGGATGCCCAGATCCAGATCCTCATGCCCCCAGCCCTTGAAGTTGTCATCGAACATACCTACCTTAATCAGATGCTCCCTGCGGACCGATACATTGCCGGTATAGAACGACAGCCAGTTGAGCCTGCTGGTCGGCTTGATCGGCAGCGGCTTATGAAGCTCCTGATCGACCAGTTTCGCCTGCAAAATCGCCAGCCGCTCCTCCTGATTGCCATACTGGAACAGCTCCTCGATTTCCTTCTCCGTAAACAGCACATCCTGTCGCTCGCCAAGCAGAATGCACGGCTTCCGCTGCCCTTCGATATGCTTCTTCACGAAGTCCGCCCCCGGTACCCGGTCGTCGTCGAGGAACACAACGATCTCGCCTTTTGCCTTCTCGATCCCCAGATTGCGGGCAGCCGACCGGCCGACATTTTTCCCGCAGACGACCATGACCGGCTTATAGGCGAATTTCAGCTCCCTGAACGCCGCCACCATCGCCGGGTCGCAGCCGTCGAACACAACAATCACTTCCGCATCCCGGTCAATCTGACCCTCCAGCCCCTGCAGCGTTAACCGGAGCCGGGACAGCTTGTCCTTGGTCGGTATGACAATACTGATCTTCATACGCCCTCATCCTCCATCATCCGGGAGTGCCTTTTAGGCCTGCATCTGCTGTATGGAAGCCGTCTGTCTCGCCTGCTTGAGATACTTGAACCGAATCAGCAGGACGAACGTTCCGAGCAGTACACATTGGGTGATAAGGTTCGCGACCATCGTTCCCCAAATCCCGTTATATTTCGTCAATACCAAATACACCGCAATCAATAAGGGCAGCGGAATGCCAAGTGCCGTCAGACACATCATGGCCCCCTTCTTCCCCTCCATGGAGAATACCGAATGGAAAATCCAGTAGATGAAATGAAACCCTGTACTCACGGATACCAATCCGACATACGTCCAGTTCAGCGGATACCCTTTGCCGTAAAAGAACAGCAGCACGACACACAGCAGCATGTTGCCGATGATCGCAACCGGAAGCAGCAGCGGGATGAACCTGACGATCAGGCTGTACACCCTGCCCTTGTCCAACTGAGCTACCGTCGGCAGAAAGACGACCGCGAACACCTCATGGAACAGAAGATTGAAGAAGTTCTTCACATTGACCTGATAGACCGAATACATGCCCACGTCATAGCTGGAGCAAAAATAATTGACAATGAACAAGTCGCTGGCAAACAGAATGTTCGAGAACAGCAGACTGATCATGGTCACGCCGCCATACCGGTACAGCTTCCCCGCCATCTCCTTGGAGAAGGTGAATTTGCTGCCCCGCAGCCCAATCAATGCGATGAGTGTGAACAGCACGAAGCTGACGATCAAAGCGATAATGAAATACGGGTACGTATCCAGCCGGGTATAGCAGGCCAGCACGATGATGAAGAACACGCATGTGCCGATTAATTTGGCCACACTGAGCAGGAAGAACTTCTGCTTCGCCCTCAGCACCGATTCGGACACCATCGAGAAATTAAGCGCCACTGCGAACACAATGCTGAGCGTCCACTCCGTCGCCGATATATGCCCGAACACATTCATCGCCTGGGTCACACTGAGATACAACGCCGTCCATAGAATGACCAGTATCGTATTGCAGACCACAATCGTCCCTATGATCTGCTGCTCCTGCAGCTTGTCCTGCTCGGAGGGCTGGTCGGAATGGGCCGGGTAGTACTTGATGGTCGAAAGATGAATGCCGAATACCATTGGAATGATGAGGAAATACGCGATATTTTGCACCAGAGTGATATCCCCGAGGGCAACGACACCCAGATGCCGGGCAGCCAAAATGAGGCCGGCAATATTCAGAACAGCCGCTACCATGCGGAAAATAAACACGGTGCCCAAATTGCTGAAAAAGCTTGCGATCGCCCGATTGCTCAACAATCCGGAGGCGAGCCTGCCTGCGCGTTCCCGGGACAATGCCTTCATACTCATATTCATCTACCCTATTTCCACTTGGATTGGTTGTACTGCCGCCGCTTGCGGCTACACGATCACATTGCTCTGCAGAGATACGTAGACGACAAGCCACAGCAGCAGGATCAGGCGCATCGGCTTGTCCCTGAGCAGCACAAGCTCCGGACTTTCCCCGTATTCGGTTTTATTAGTCAGGTACTGATATCTTAGAATGCCGTACAGAACAAGGGGGATGGTGACAATCAAATACTTGGATTGTGTCTCGTTGATGATGAAGTAGGAGTAGGTGAGAATGGAGCAGGCGGTAAGCATCGGGATAATTTCATTGAGCAAGCCGATCGAGTATTCGCTTAAGCTTTTGCGTGTGTGCGTGGAGTGGTCTGCCAGCGTCAAAATTTCTTTGCGCCGTTTATTGAAGCCGAGGAACAAGGTGAGGAAGGCGATGCTGAGCAGGAACCAGATGGATACTTTGCCGCTCGTAACGAGACATCCGGCCAATGCCCGCAGGACGAAACCGATTGAGATAATGATGACGTCGATCAGTACATACCGCTTGAGCTTGAAGGAGTAGAATAGGTTGAGGATAAAATAACTGAGAATGACTGCCCCGAAATAGATGTTCAACAGAAAGGACAGCAGCAGCGTGCATGGCCCCAGAATAAACAGGATCACAAGCGCTTGATGAACCTTGATATGTCCTGCCGGCAGCGGCCTCATCTTCTTGACGGGATGAAGCCGGTCAGCCTCAATATCGACAATATCGTTGATGATATAGACGCAGCTTGAGATGCCGCAGAACAGCAGTAAGGCCAGTATGGTGTTCTCGACCATGCCGATAGTCATCTGGTGGAACGAAATCAGAACGCCGGCGAAAATAAAGCCGTTCTTCGTCCACTGCTTGTACCGCAGCAGCTTCATGATGTGCCCGAACAACGGCATTCGGTGCTTAACGTTTACCCAGATCTTGGGAATCGTTGCAATGGTTTCATCGCTATCCATATAGGGTTACACCCCTTTTCTATTAAATTCATTGTGTTATATCGCAGCAGCCGTATTCAATCGATGGAGCTGCTCAGGGCTGAGAACAACCTCAAGCGCATCCAGATTCTCCTGAAGCTGCTCTACAGTGCTCGCTGCAATAACCGGAACAACCGGCGGCTTGCTTTGAAGCATCCATGCCAGAATGACCTGGTTTTTCGTAGCCCCCGTCTCTTCGGCAATCTCCCTCAATACCCGAATACGCGCCTCGGCGTCCGCTCCGGTGTACTGATGGGGAAGCTCGCGGTCCGAACGGGTGTATGATCCGTTAAGCAGCGGGGAATACGACAACAGCGTCACATCGTCATGCGATGAGCAGTACTGCAGCATTTCGTCGGATACACTGATCTGCACGTCGAAATCCGCTCCCGGCTTCGGACGCAGGTACGTATACCGCTGCTGGATGCAACTATACGGTGTCCAGCCATTGGCATGCGCAATCGCTTTGGCACGTTCCAGCCGGTAGGTATAGTGGTTGCTGCAGCCCAGCGTCCGGACCTTGCCTGCCTTGACCAGCCGGTCGAACGCTTCAATCGTCTCCTCAAGCGGCGTGCTCATATCGTCGATATGCGCATAATACAGATCAATGTAGTCAGTTTGCAAACGGGTCAGACTTTCGTCGACAGCCTTCATAATCGCAGCAGCGGACAGTCCTTCCTTGGCATCGAAGCCGCCTCCCTTGAAGGTCGGGTTCGCGCCGACTTTCGTCGCGAGGAAGATTCGGTCGCGGTTGCCGCGCTCCTTCATCCACTCCCCAAGCAGGGTTTCACTCTGGCCGCCTACGCCCGCTTCGCTCCAGAATGCGTAGTTGTTGGACGTATCCAGAAAGCTGCCTCCTGCATCCAAATAGCGATCCAGCAGTCCGTACGATACCTCTGTGTTGTTGCGTGTGCCAAAATTCAAGCAGCCCAAACAGATTTGGCTTACATTGGAGCCGCTTTTGCCCAGTTGTACCTTTCTCATCAATAACCCTCCCTTTATTGGCGCAGAGCAGTTGTCCTTGCTCTCTCGCCTTCTTTCCTTGCAGCTCCTGTCTGGCCCGCATCTGTGAGTATAACCTCATTCGAGGCCGTTACCGGTACCGGTACTCACCTCCCTCATAAAATAAAAAATAGAGATGCATTTGCAATAGAATCGTTTGCATTGCCGTTGCAGTACTGTATGAAATTTTGTCAACATTTAAGTTGCAAACGATTCTCACTTGTAGTGTGACGCTAGGATGTTCCATTTTTCAACACTTTTGGCGGATTTCATTGATCTGGTGCCCTGGGCACATGACCAAGTAATAAACGGGAATGTTCCGCAAACGGATACTATCGAGCATGCGATGGAAATAATTGTATTTTTCATGTAGGATAACACAAATTGAATGCTTCCGCTTGTGTCCAAGGAAGCAATTGCGGCTGCGCTCCCGGGCGAAACGACTGACCTAAGTCTTGGGACACGCATCTCAGTTTGTAGCTATTTGTCGAAAAAAACGTTGTTAGAAAAATCTCTACTCTATCAAGGTCTTTCGAAGATGAGCGACAGCGTTTACATAATCTTCATCTCCGATCCGCATTGCGGGCCGCTTTTCAACAAATCGCGCCGCCGGAGCCTTGGCTTTTCTGCTGTGAGTTGAGCATCATGACTGCATATAGGCTGCTAACGCTGCATAGCACCCGTCATTTCGCATACACATACCTTCTACTTAGGTTCACCGGACAGACTTCTAGCGGCATACCTGTCAACGCTACGGAAAACCTACAAAAGTGCATCTTTTTGCGCCTTAGTACGCTTGCCGCGAGGAATTCCTGCAAATGTGCAGGCTTTTCATCGGACACGCGGGCTCGGGGCCGCTTTTACCGAAAATTCCTGCACTTTCGCAGGCTTTTCGCCAAAACGAGCCACTTTCGCGGAGAAAGCCTGCACTTCTGCAGGTTTTGCAGACGAGTGGCCGCTCCCCCACGCAGCTTCGCAAAAACGGCACAGCGAACAAGCTGTGGGCGGAAGCGTCCCTTTTCAGCGGTGGGATACTCTGCGCAGTGTAATTTTTATCAAAAAAAGGCCCGATGAGCAATCTCATCAGGCCCTGCCCGGCTTGGACCGGCAGACCAAACCAAACCGAAACCGTTGTCGCTCCCCCGTCATGATCCCGCCCGGAATTAGAACGTGCGCAGGATGATAACCAACAGGATGAAAAGCACGAGAATAACAGCCGTGTTCGTGTGGAATCCGAAATGTGACATGGTTATTCCTCCCTTCCGCGCATGGAACTTTACCGTTCCCGCTTGATACATATCGTATGAGGCACAGGGCGGATGGGTATGGACTGCCGTCTATATTTCCGAAAGAAAAGGGGTAAGCGCCCCTCTGTAAAACAAATCCAGATGATGCTGCGCCCGGGTGCAAGCCGTGTAGAACAGCTTGCGCTCCTTCGGCTCCGCGTAGACATCGGCCCCGGCGTCGTAGAGGATCACCGCGTCGAACTCGAGCCCTTTGGCGAGGTACGCGGGCACGACCATGACGCCGGCCTCGTAGTGCTGCGTCTGCTTGCTGATCCGCTGCAGCTCCGGCAGCAGCGGGAGCAATAGCCCGTGAGCGCGGACGGCCTCGCTCTCGGTCTTGCAAATGACCGCGACGGACCCGGCTCCGCCGCCCAAGCGCTTGCGGACAGCCGCCGCCACCTTGCGGCTGAGGTCGGCTTCGTCCGCCGCGCGCTCCGTCTGCGGCGGCTCGCCGCTCCGGCTGAACGGCTCGACGGGCTCGCCGTGCGGCAAAATCCGGCTGGCGAAATCGGTGATTTCGCGGGTTGAGCGATAGCTTTTGACCAGCCGGACGGTTTCCGTCTCCTGCTCTTTCATCAGCTCGCTGATGGAGGCGAACTCCCCGCCCTGATCCGCGTGCGTAAAGATGCCCTGGTTCCAGTCCCCCAGCAGGGTAAAGCGCGCGCGGGGGAACAGTTTTTTCAAATACGCGTAATGAAAAGGCGAGTAATCCTGCGCCTCGTCAACAACGACGTAGCGGATCGTGTTGACCGTCTGCTGGCCTTCGATCAAGCCTTTCAGGTACACGAGCGGCGTGGCGTCTTCGTACAAAATCCGCTCCTGCCCGAGCCGGGCGGCGGCGAATGCGCGAATCGTCTCCCAGGCCGCAGGGACCGCTTGCCCGGCGGCCCCAGTCAACTGCGCGTGGAGCGCAGCATTTTCGTACAACTCGCGGTACATGCCGAGCACATCGATGTACGCCAGATTGCGGGCCCGCTCCTTGAGCGGCTCGATCGCCCGGTGCGCCTTGGCGCGGCTCATTCGCTTCATTTCCTGCTCGGTGCCCAGGTAAGTCGGCTCTTTGGTCATTTTGCGGTAAAACCGCTTTTCCGCGTCGGCCTGAATGCCGTTCAGCCTCTCCACAATCCACTCGGTAAGGTGCTCCATCCGGTCGCCGAGCGACTGATTCGAAGCTTTGCCGTAAAAGCGGCCGCTGAGCTCCTCTGCGGAGAGCAAAACTTTGCGGCCGACCGCGAAGTCGCGGAAGCGGATGCCGGCGGTTTTCAACTTTTCGCCGTACGCTTCGATAACTCCGAGAAAAGCCGCCGACGTTTTGTAGCGGATGCTTTCCAGCCGGGCCGCATAGTCCGGGTCCCGCTCGCTCCCGGTCAGCAAATATTCAAGCTGGTCGTACGGGTCTTCGGCCGACAGGCCTGTCCCTTCAAGCTTGTACGTCAAATAGTCCTGAAAAGTCGTCTGCTGCATGTTCGTTTCGCCGAGCTCCGGCAGGACGTTGGACACGTAATCGCTGAACAGCGAGTTCGGAGAAAACAAAATCATATTATCGGCGCTGAGCGTCGTCCGGTATTTGTACAGCAAGTACGCGATGCGCTGCAGCGCGACGGACGTCTTGCCGCTGCCCGCGGCGCCCTGCACGACGAGCACTTTGTGCCGGTCGTCGCGGATGATCCGGTTCTGCTCGCGCTGGATCGTCGTGACGATGCTGTGCATCTTCTCGTCGGCGCTGCGGCTGAGCATCTGCTTCAGCATGTCGTCGCCGATGCTGATCCCGGTGTCGAACAGATCCTGCAGTTCGCCGCCTTTGATGATGTACTGCCGCTTCAGCAGCAGTTCGCCGCTTACGTCCATCTCCGGCGTCCGGTAACCGGCCGGCCCCGGCGGAAAATCGTAAAACAGACCGGATATCGGGGCGCGCCAGTCATAAATCAAAATCTCATCGGTTTGCGGATCGACGAAGGAGGTCAGCCCGATATAAATTCGCTCCGGGCGGCTCTCCCCTTCCTCTGCAAAGTCGATGCGGCAAAAATAAGGCGCGTCCACTACGCGCGTCAGCTTGCGGAGTGCGTCTGCCGCCAGCCTGTAGCTGCGCTCCTGGCGAGATAGCGCAATGCTTTGCTGCGTAATGCTGGCCGCCGTTTCAATGACATCGTCGTCGTTATCGGCGTTCACCGAAATATCGTCCCAGAAGTTGCGGCGGATCGCCGATACGTCCGACTGGCGGGTATCCACGGTTTGGGCAAGCTCTGCGATGCGCGTTACCATCCGTTCCCGGACTCCGGCCAGCCGGCTTGCTTCCTGCTGCCGCTCCTGTTTGTCTATAGCCATGCGATAATGTTCCTTTCCTCAAAGCTTGATCGTTTTATGAAGATATGCTTACTTTACTTATACACCCCATGGATCAATTCTTCAAATTCGGGCTCTTCCATGTGCACGTCGTCGATCTCGCCCCACTCGCTGACCGTGTTCAGCACCTCCATCGCTTTCAGCTCCCGGCGGTTGCAGGCCAGCGTAAGCGTGCGGTCTCCCTGCCCCTCGATGCGGAACGGAAGCTCGCGGCCGGCCGGAACCCGGTAGCCGCCGCGAAACGTAATCTTTATCATCGTCGGCAGGCCGATTCTCTCTCGCAACTCGCCGATCGAGCCGTCGTAACCGATCTGGCCGTGGTTGATGACGATAACCCGCTTACAAAGCTGCTCGATATCGTCCATGTCGTGCGTCGTGAGCAGAATCGTTTTGCCGAAATCGCGGTTCAGCGCCTCCAAAAAGCCGCGTATGCTGCGCTTGGCCACGACATCGAGGCCGATAGTAGGCTCATCCAGAAACAAAATATCCGGATCGTGCAGCATCGCCGCGGCCAAATCGGCCCGCATCCGCTGACCGAGCGAGAGCTTGCGCACGGGCGTGTGCAGGAACTCGCCAAGTCCGAGCAGTTCCTCCAGCTCTCCGAGCCTGCGGCGGGCGTCCGCTTCCTCGACCCGGTACATCGCCGTCAATATTTCGTAGGAATCTTTGACAGGCAAATCCCACCACAGCTGGCTGCGCTGCCCGAAAACGACGCCCAGGCGGCGGACGACGCGCCTTCGGTGCTTTTGCGGGCTCAGCCCGTGAATCAGCACCTCCCCCGATGTCGGGTGAAGGATGCCGGAGAGCATTTTGATCGTCGTCGATTTGCCCGCTCCGTTCGGGCCGATGTACCCGACGAATTCCCCGGATTCCACGGTAAAGCTCACGTCGCGCACCGCTTCTTTTTCCCGGTACTTTCTAGAGAACAAGCTCCGCAGCCCGGCAAATTTTCCTTCTTGGACGAGCGGGGTTTTGAATGTTTTGCGCAGATTCGTTACGGTAATCAAAGAGATCGCTCCTTTTATCGTTTCCTCACCGCACAGCGTTACCCGCGAACGGCTTCCGGTCCGCTGCGTCAGCTTCCGGTGCTTTGGTAGTGGGACATGCCTATTTTCCACACTCGTAGCGCTATCAGCAGCGCAGCGCATGCTGCGGCCGCCGTGACGGCGATAAGCCACATCCCGCCCTGCTGCCGCAAAATATACAGTGAAGGGATGTAGTTGACAAAACCGACCGGAATGAGTACGAGCAGCATGCCTTGCAGCCATTTCGGATATAAAGCGAGCGGATAGCGCGAGGCGGTCTGGGCCGCGTCCTCCGTCATGTTTTGCAGCGCTTCGATGCGCGTCAGCCAAAAACCGGCCGCCGCCGTGGCAAGCCCGATGGCAAATAATAGAACCGCGCCGGTCAGGATGATCAGCGCAGTGAGCGGAACGGAAGCCCATCCGATCTGCCCGGAGGCCATCAGCGCCCGCATGGATATCGCGAGCAGCAGCAGCCCTTGCCCCGTTTCGGCAAGCAAAAGCTTTACGTTCTGCGTCATGAGCGCGAGCAGCACCGGAACGGGCCGGGTCAAAAGCGCGTCAAGATCTCCACTGACGAGATATTTTTCCAGATGGTGCACGTCCGAGGCAAAAGAGCGGTAAATCGCTTTGGACATCATCATTACGCCGTACAAGTAGCACACTTCATAGAGGCTCCAGCCTTTGACATTGCCGAACCGCATCATGACCAGCGCGACCATCAAAAATTCGGAAATATGTACCATGGAAGCCATGAGCATTGAAAAAATAAAGTTGAATTTGTACTGCATCTGCCCTCGAAAGCTGGAGCGGACGAGCAGCAAATATAGCTTCAAAGCGTTCATCCTCCCTGCACCTCCAGCTTTTTGCGGGCCCAGCGTGTAAGCGCCAGACAGGCACAAGTAAACCCGATGCACCATAAGAGGGCGCCGAGTGCGTCAGTTCCTTGCTCAAGCTGCATATAGATTCGGGTCGGAACGTAGATCAAATAGGGATAGGGCGACAGCGAGCTGACCGTGCGCAGCCATGCCGGAAGCCACTCCAAAGGGATAAAAAAACCGGATAACAACATGCTCAGCGCATAATTGACCCAGTACAGCCAGCGGGATTCGGTTGTCCAGAGAGCGGCGACGCCGATCAAGTAATTGATGCAAATGGAGATGTAAGCTGCAAAAACGAGTGCTGCCGCGGTCCAAACATAGACGGAGCCGCGATCCGGAAGCTTCAGGGAGAAGATGAAGAAGTAGAGGATGTAGATCGGTAAAAATTTGTACAAAAACTGGTAGACTATCTGTCCCCATTCCCGGCTCATTGCCTGATAAAACAAATGAACGGGGCGCATGAGATCGAGCGCAATTTGACCGGTTCGCACCGATTGTTCGAGGCCGAGCCCATTGGTAAGAAACAGGGTGAGCCATAGTATGGACTGGTTAAAAGCGATGTAACCGACCATTCCTTGCCGGCCGTAAGCGCCGAGCGATGCATCTTGGCCCAGTCCGGTCCAGATGCTCACGTAAATGAAGCCGAAAGCCATGCTGACCAAATTGTGCAGCAAGTGCGAGCCGCGATACTGCAAATTTCTCGCGTACGCCTTGCGTGCCAGCACCGTGAAGAGCATGTAACACCTCCTGGTAACAATTGGTATTCATTGCAGCCGCCGCGTAGAGAGAGCGTTTTCTATATTATCAAAATTACCCTGGAAATGGCAAGCAAAAAAACATCCCCTCACTTTAATGTGACGAGGATGTTTCTCTTGATTACTGCGATTTGCCTGCGGCCGCCGGAGTATGTGCGGCTTCCTCCGCCAAAACCGTTTCTTTGTCAGGATCGGTACTGTAGCTCGGGATTGCGGCTTTGGTCAAATAATCATGGTCGATATAATCGGCTAAATATTGCTTGCCGAACAGCAAATCGTACTGCATGTTCCGATAATCGTCAATCATCTGTTTGGCCGAATCGGGGGCTTTCGCATGCAGCTGCTGGTTGCTGTCGACAACCAGATTGCTCAGCATGCCCGGGATTTGCGCGGAAAGCTGGGCATCCATCGAGAAGTTGGCCGGTTTTTCCATATTCAGCCGGTCGAGTACGTGGGCGCCCAGGAAAGAGTTGCTGAGCACCGGAATTTGTTCTTTCGGCATATCGAAATTCGACCACATGACCATTGGGACGCTGTGCATTTTTTTCAACTCTTCCAGCGACCACTGCGAATCGTTGCCTGACTGGATGAAGCCGGACTCGTGATACACTTGGTAATCGTAGCCCAGCATCGGAAGGTGGTCGCCGTAGAACACAATCAAAGTCGGTTTATCCGATTTCTGAAAATGGTCGATCAAAAGCTGCAAGCTCTGATCGGCATCGTGGGCGCCGTGCGTGTACGTTTCCAGAATCGATTTGGCCGAGTCGGACAAAGGTCCCTGCACCTTGATCGGATTGTCTCCGTAGCGGTTCTCGTCGTAAGGACCGTGATTTTGCATCGTTACCGCATAAATGAACATCGGCCGGTCCGACTTATCGACTTCCTGCATGATGGAGCGGGATACTTCGTCATCGGAGATGTAATAGCCTTTGACCTCGGGATTGACAAAGTTCTCGCTGCTTTTGAAGCCTTCGAAGCCAAATTGCTTATAGACGTTGTTGCGGTCCCAGAACCAGCCTTCGTAGGAATGGATGGCCAGGCTTTTGTAGCCTTTGCCTTCGAAGTAGCTGGCCAGGCTCGGCACCGGTTTCGTGACGTATTGCTGGTACGGAATGGAGCCGCCCGGCAAAAAGCTCATGGAATTCCCCGTAAGCACCTCGAACTCCACGTTGCTCGTGCCGCCGCCGAATTGCGGGGACAGCAAAAAGCCGGAGGACGATTCCTTTTGCAGACGGTGGATGGTCGGAACGGGATCTTCGCTGAAATTGACGTTCGTCAGCAGCGTCGGGTCCCAAAACGCTTCATTCATGACAAAAATGACGTTCGGCTGTTTGCCGTTAATGAGCCCGTCACCGGTCGAAGACTTCAGCGAGGCGTTCTGAATATGGCCGGCTACAGTCGCCATGGCTTCGCTGCTGTAGGTCGGCGGTTTTTGCACGATCGAGTTTTTGACATTCATCGTAAAAGCGAGCGCCAGCCCGTTATCGGTGTAGTTTTCGCTCTGGTTCCAGGTGATTTCATTGACGCCTGCGCGATCGAGAATGTTCCCGGCCATCGCCGTTTTCACGCCGAACGCGTATAAAGCGTAGAAGGAAAACAGACCTAAGGCGATGCGCCCGAAGATGGGCAGCGACAAACGCGGAACGATAAAGCGCAGCAGCAAAATGACGACGAACAGCAGCGCGACGGATACGATCCGGATCAAAGCGGCTTTGCCTGTCACAAGTGAGGCGATGCTCATGCTTTCTTTATTCAGCAGGATGTCCCACGGAAAAAAGGGCTCGCCGATCAATCTTGTTTTCATATAACTGATTAACGATACGGTACCCAGCAGCAGCGTGCTTATTCCCATGGATACGATCAGCGAACCGAGAATGGCATAAATCAAACTGTACACGCAAAATGCCAAAAACACATTCAGCGCAAAATACACTTTATTGGACATGACCCAATCCAGCGTTTGATGGATCGAACCGCGCACCAAATACTCGATTCCCAGTATGGACAACAACGGCGCAACTATCAGCATACAAATAATAAGGCTGTAAGCGCTAATACGGTTTTGCTTCAGCGTCGTGTATACGAAGTTTTGGGGCCGAAAGGTCAAGCGCATTTTCATCACTCTCCTTCAGCCCCCTATTGTAAATGATATTTATGAAGAAATTGTGAAGGCTTTGTGAAAGTTACTTCATCGCTGCCAGCCAGGCCGCGAGCGCTTTTACATCTTCATCCGTCATGCTTACCTGAAAAGGAGGCATACCGCCCCCGCCCTTTTGGATGCGGAGAATCAAATCTTCTTCATCCAGTCTGTCTCCGATCTTTTGCAAGCTTGGCCCCTTGGCGCCCTGCAGATTGCCGCCGTGACAGGACATGCAGTAATTTTTGTACAAAGTCGGTGCATCCGCCTTGACGGACTCCGCCGCGGGGGCCTGTCCCCCTTGCTGGCCGCAGGCGGAAAGAAATACCGTCAGCCCGATCAAGCAAATCGGCAAAAATTTCATAAGCGATAACTCCCTGTCTTTTTTCCACCATGATACCAAACCACGCGGTGTAAAATAAAGGGATCGCCCGGCAAGAGCTGCCTAAGCCCCGCACAAGTTTATGGTGCATCGAAATTCCAATTTTTATTCTTGGCGATTGAGAGAGCAGAATTGTTGAGAGTCTTTCGAAGATGAGCGGGGGCGCTCGGAGGTTGGCGGCTTGGGTGGCCGACCGCCGTCATGCAGCTCGCACCGCGCACTGGGAGCCGCGCGCGGTATGAGGCTCCGCCGCTCATAGGCAGGGCTGGAGAAACCCGCACGGTTGGGGCCGGTAGAACAATGCTGCCTGGCTTTGCGCAGAGGAAGCCTGCAAAAAGAATCCCGCACGTCGGGGCCGATAGCCTATGCTGCCTGGCTTTGCGTGAAGAAAGCCTGCGAGAAAGACACCCGCACGTCGGGGTCTATAGCACAATGTTGCCTGGTTTTGTGCGGAGAAAGCCTGCAAAAAGAATCCCGCGCGACGGGGCCGATAGCACAATGCTGCCTGGTTTTGTGCGGAGAAAGTTTGCGAGAAAGACACCCGCACGCCGGGGCCTCAGTAGCACAACGCTGCCTAGCTTTGCGCGGAAAAAGCCTGCAAAAAGAATCCCGCACGTCAGGGCCGATAGCACAATGCTGCCTGGCTTTGTGCGGAGAAAGTTTGCGAGAAAGACACCCGCACGACGGGGCCTCAGTAGCACAACGCTGCCTAGCTTTGTGCGGAGAAAGCCTGCAAAAAGAATCCCGCGCGACGGGGCCGATAGCACAATGCTGCCTGGCTTTGTGCGGAGAAAGTTTGCGAGAAAGACACCCGCACGACGGGGCCTCAGTAGCACAACGCTGCCTAGCTTTGTGCGGAGAAAGCCTGCAAAAAGAATCCCGCACGTCAGGGCCGATAGCCTATGCTGCCTGGTTTTGTGCGGAGAAAGTTTGCGAGAAAGACACCCGCACGCCGGGGCCTCAGTAGCACAACGCTGCCTAGCTTTGCGCGGAGAAAGCCTGCAAAAAGAATCCCGCGCGACGGGACCGATAGCACAATGCTGCCTGGCTTTGCACGGAAAAAGCCTGCAAAAGTGCAGTTTTTTGCTTGTCGATACGCCGAGAGCGAAAAATTCCTGCAATTGTGCAGGCTTTTCACCCGCGTATGGACTCAAGGGGTCATTTTCGTCGAAAATTCCTGTACTTTCGCAGGCTTTTCGCCAAAACGGGCCATTTCCACGGAAAATTCCTGCACTTTTGCAGGTTTTCCACTGGCCCGGTGGCCGCCAAGCCGCCTCATGCGGCTCCGCTGTGCAGCCGTTCCATCCACGCTGCGCCTCAACCGGCGGCGCGCTTTGCGGCGCCACACGGCGCAGGTCCAGACCCCACGCCCGGCATAAAAGCCGGTGCATTTTCGCCGGATTTCGGCGCCCCCCCATCCGCATGGTTACCTGGCTTTGCGTGAAGAAAGCCTGCAAAAGTGCAGTTTTTTGCTTGCCGATACGCCGAGAGCGAAAAATTCCTGCAATTGTGCAGGCTTTTCTTCCGCGCATGGGCTCAAGGCTCATTTTCGGCGAAAATTCCTGTACTTTCGCAGGCTTTTCGCCGAAACGGGCCATTTCCACGGAAAATTCCTGCACTTTTGCAGGTTTTCCACTGGCCCGGTGCCCGCCAAGCCGCCTCACGCCTCTCCGCTGTGCTGCCGTTCCATCCACGCTGCGCCTCGACCGGCGGCGCGCTTTGCGGCGCCACACGGCGCAGGGCAAGACCCCAGCACGCCCGGCATAAAAGCCGGTGCATTTTCGCCGGATTTCGGCGCTCCCCCATCCGCATGGTTACCTCGCTTTGCGTGAAGAAAGCCTGCAAAAGTGCAGTTTTTTGCTTGCCGATACGCCGAGAGCGAAAAATTCCTGCAATTGTGCAGGCTTTTCACCCGCGCATGGACTCAAGGCTCATTTTCGGCGAAAATCCCTGTACTTTCGCAGGCTTTTCGCCGAAACGGGCCATTTCCACGGAAAATTCCTGCACTTTTGCAGGTTTTCCACTGGCCCGGTGCCCGCCAAGCCGCCTCATGCGGCTCCGCTGTGCAACCGTTCCATCCACGCTGCGCCTCGACCGGCGGCGCGCTTTGCGGCGCCACACAGCGCAGGGCAAGACCCCAGCACGCCCGGCATAAAAGCCGGTGCATTTTCGCCGGATTTCGGCGCGCCCCTCCATCCGCACGAATGCCCGGCGGACTCCCTCCCCGGCTCCCGCCAAAGCAAAACAGCCCTCATCCTCGTCAGAGGATAAGGGCTGCCTAAAACCGACCGCCGGTTACGCCAATTTCAAGCGGATGACGTTCCAGGACGCTTTGGCCAGCGTCGCCTGCACTTGGCCGCCGCCCGCGACGGCGGCGTCGCCTCCGCCATGCGGCTTCACGCGGTCCGGCGCGTCTTGGGTATTGGCCGCTTTAATGTCGTCGTGCTCAAGCACGATATGCTCGGTCACTTGGCTGGAGCCAAAGCTGCGCAAATCCAGCTCCAGCGGCAGCGCCTCCTGCAGATGGCGGTTGACTGCGAATACCGTCACTTCGGAGCGCTCTTCGTTATGCACCGCAACCGCCTCCAGGTACGGCACATCGGTATAGTCCTTCGCGTCGTACTTCGGCGATTGAATCAATGGAACGAGCGCCGTTCCGCGGCCGAATACGCTCGCATGCATGTACGGGTAGTAAATGGTCTGCTTCCACGCCGGCCCGCCGTTAGCCGTCATAATCGGCGCAATGACGTTGACCAGTTGGGCCATGCAGGCCATTTTCACGCGGTCCGCGCGTTTGAGCATGCTGATCAGCATGCAGCCTACGAGCAGGGCGTCTTCGTGGTTATAAACATCTTCGAGCTGCGGCGGCGCGATGCTCCAGGGCTCGATTTTGCGGTCCGCGTCATGGGAATGATACCAGACGTTCCACTCGTCGAAGGAAAGGTTGATTTTCTTTTTGCCGCGCTTTTTCGCCTGTACATAATCGCATGTGGCGATGACCGTATGAATAAATTTATCCATGCCGAGCGATTGGGCGAGGAAGTTCGCCGTATCGTTGTCGTGGTTGCCGTAATACTGGTGCAGGGAAATGTAGTCGACATGATCGTAAGTATGGTCCAGAACGGTCGATTCCCATTCCGGGAAAGTCGGCATCTTCAGCGAAGAGCTGCCACAGGCGACGAGCTCGATCGTCGGATCGACCCACTTCATCACCTTGGCCGTTTCATTCGCGATGCGGCCGTATTCTACAGCTGTCTTACTCCCGATTTGCCAAGGTCCGTCCATTTCGTTGCCCAGACACCACGTTTTGATGTTATGCGGGTCTTTGTAGCCGTGCTCGATGCGCAGATCGCTCCAGTAGCTTCCCGACTTATGGTTCGAGTATTCCATGATCTCCCGCGCTTGATCCGGTCCGCGAGTGCCCAGATTGACAGCCATCATCGCCTGCGTGTTCGCTTTGCGGCACCAATCCATAAACTCGTTCAAGCCGAACAAGTTCGGCTCAACGGTCCGCCAGGCCAGCTCCAGGCGCTTTTTGCGCTGTGCGACCGGTCCCACGCCGTCCTCCCAGTTGTAACCGGAGACAAAGTTGCCGCCCGGATAACGGACAATCGGCACGTCCAGGCCTTTCACCAATTCCAGTACGTCCGCACGAAAACCCTGCTCATCCGCCTGCGGGTGCCCCGGCTCGTAAATGCCGCCATAGACAGCCCGGCCCAAATGTTCGATAAACGATCCATAAATGCGCGAATCGACTTCCCCGATCGTAAAATCTTTGTCTACAATCATTTTCGCTTTCTGGGACATCATGAACACCTCTCCATTTAGTTAATAAAAACATAAATCGATTAATAAAAATATGATATAAATGTATTAAACAACAATTTGTTATCGTTTTCAAGCTTTTTCTTTATACGGCAAACCGAACTAAACAAACAATAAAAAAGCGGCCTAAGTCTTCAATAAGACTTAAGAGCCGCTCTTTTTACAACTGAGGCCAATTGAACGCATCAAGGGCCATCGGGGCATGAGCCCCCTAATATTTGCCGTCAGCTGGAACTATTGGCGTAACGCAAGCCTTCCATCAAAATCAAAAGCGTTAGCGCTTGACCGTAAGTCATGGGAGAAATCGGAATGTTCTTGTAAAATTGGGCGTCATTGCCGACCGGCGTGCCGTAGGAAACCTCCTGAACTACCCCGTTCACGTCGATTCGATCCAGCACAGCCTGCAGCGCCTTAAGTCCGGCCGGCAAATCATCCTGCTGCAAATAGCCTTTGCGGACAGCCTTCAAAATCCCGTAGCCGAAAGCGGCCGTGCACGACGTTTCCGCATAGGACGACGGATCGTCCAGAACCGTATGCCACATGCCGCCCTTTTCCTGAAGCGCGCCCAAAGCTTGAACCTGACTGCGCAGCGTGTCGAGCAAATACTGCTTGATTCCGTCCTCCAGCTCCGCCATGTCCAGGAAATCTACGATGCCGCAAGTATACCAACCGTTGCCGCGCCCCCAGCGCACAGCCCCGTAATTGTGCCTTCCATTGAAGTCCCAGCCGTGAAAAAATAGTCCGGAATGGCGGTCGTACAAATATTTGATGTGGACGAGAAGCTGTTTTTTCGCTTCTTCGATATATTCCGGGCGCTTAAAATATACGCCGGCCTTCGTCAGGAAAAGCACGGTCATGAACAAGGTATCGATGAGTATTTGCCCGTCGTTCGGGTCCCCGCTGATCATATGCTGAAACGCGCCGTCCCCGGTCCTGATCAATCCGTTATCGCGGTCCATAATCCAGCCGCTCCACTCTTCGCATACCCGGATATATTCCTCGTTGCCCGTCAGCTCGCATAAAGCAATAAGCGTTAAAAGCGGCGAGCAAGTGTTCACGTTTTTCTCGGGCAAGCCTTCGCGCAGGCGGGCGTCGAACCACTCCTGCAAAAACTGAAGAGTGTCCGCATCCTTCGTTTCTTCGTAATATTGATACATGCCGTAAAGCCCGACGCCTTGAGGCCATTCCCACAGATGAATATCAATAAGCCCGATGGGATAAATCTCGTCCATTCCTTCGTTTTTCATGAATTTCATCGCATTGGAGACGCGTTGTATCGCGCTGATCATCATGTCTTGATTCAATTGCATGAAGCCACCCTTCCTTTTCGCACCAATCGGCCTTGTACTCCGCAGTCCTTGATTTGCACGGCCTCACTGTTCACAACCAGTGGCTCCCGCCAACCGAAACGGGCTTCCCCGTATACGGCATCGTCCCAGCGAATTTGCAGCAGCTCTGTCGACACTTCTACAGGCGTCTTGATCATGCTGTCGACGAACTGCTCGAAATATCCGAATTCCCCGCGATCCGCCGCCCTTACCAGCCAAATATTGCGCCGCCCTTTGGAAATGAGCTCGCGTCCCCGGTTCGTGCCCTCCTGCGTAAGCTCAAGACCGCCTGCGGCATACACGGCGCAATAGGCGCCATCGGTCTCGCCGAAAAACCAGGAGCCTCGGCGCTCTGTGCGGGCAAACGCATAAGTCGGGAAGTAAGCATGCGTATAATCCGCGTCGTGCTCCTCGCCGATATCGAACAGCAGAATTCCCAGTCCCTTGTACTGCCCGACTTTCGGCAAGTAGCCGTTCCCTGCCCAGAAGCATGGCCGGCCTGAGCCGTGAGGGTAGATCTCACCCGGATGGTTCACCCAAACCTGAACCACTGGAGAAAATGCCAGATTCAGCACATGTTCCTGATATCCTTTCAAGCCGGGGCGAAAATCGGAAATGCTCGACATCGCGAACGAGCTTGTCCGGTAGTGGCTGAGCTTGGCGTAGCCGTCTTTTCCTTGTTCGAGCTGAAACTCCATCTCCTCCTCCGGCTGCAGCAAAGTCAGACCGGCAAATTCCTGCGGCGGCGTATAATCCGACAAGTACACCGACACATTAAAGGTCGTGCTGTTCACATTGCCTATACCGTAGCCGACCCAGATCAACGAGGTCGTACCGGCAGCATGGTTGCCGAACAGCTCCTTCTCGTAGCTGCGGCCGAACGTCGAGGTCAAATAACCTTGATGGGCTTCGGCAGCCATGTAGTAATACAAGAGATCCATTGCCTGCTTGGCCTTCTCCCGCAGTACCGGCAGCTCGGCCAGATCATAGAGCTGGATCAGTCCGAGGAAATCGATAGGAATGTAGGCGTTAGAATTCCACTCGGCCAACCCTTCGTCGAAGAAGCGCTCGAACCAGCCCTGCAGCTGTTGTTCCGCTTTCTTCTGCCTTTGACGGCCTGTCTCGCCACTGCTGGCAAACTTGTCGTCAGGGAACAGCTGGCCTGCCAACAGCTGGCAGCTGTGGAACAGCAGCGCGTGGTTTTCGCTGAAAAACCACATGACATCGTCGCCCGGCTCATCGATCCAGTACCGGAAGCCGAGAATCGTTTCCTTAATCTGCGACCAGAAACGGTCGTCGTACAATCCGCTTTTGCGGTAGTCCCGCCAAAACCGGAACAAGGCGATTAAATAGAAGTCGGCGCAATCCCGCCTCTCCTGAATGCCGACGAGTCCTTGAAGAATCATCTCCCGGGATTGTTCGGGAGCGCCGCCGGTTTTCAGCTTGGCAATGGCGGAATGGATGTTGGGGATACCAAGCTCGGCCACACACGCCAGCGCCGCCCGTTTGCGTTCTTCCACAGTCATGTCCTGGCTAAGCAGGGGCTGGAACCGGTTGTTGTGCAGCTCGATGCCGAACAGCTTGCGTACCGCAGCTTTGCCGACATGAGCGACCAGTTCAAAGTACTTGTAGTCGATTCCGAAATCGTCCGTATGGCCGAGAACCAGATTCCGCTCCCCGGGCTCCAGATCCCGCTGCATCGAATGCCGGCCGTCAAAGAAGCTGACGTAATTCACGTCAAAAGTAAACTTTTGGCTGAACGGCTGTTCGAAAACAATCCGAATCTCCTCATCCGTAACGCTGTCTTTCGGGAAATAAGCCCGGCCTAACGCATCCTCGATGCCCTGCACAGCCTCCGCCGTTTCCGAATCCGCAAGCGGGATTCGAAGCTCAAGCGAAGCGTCTCCCGTATATTCCAGCGTAAAATGGTACAGCGTATCCCGCTCCGCCAGATCCTCATGGCAGACGAAAAACGTGTTCTCCCCGGCTTCAAGCTCCACTTCCACCTGCGTCTTTTGTTCGATATTTCTTGTGAAAGGCGTGAAATCGCAGACCAGACGTCCGTTCACCCATAACGCAACTCCGCCGCACGTTTTCAAGTTGAACACGGCTTTATGCGCAGAGGGACTGACAACTACCGTATAGCCATATCTCAGCATATGGGTCGGCACGTAATAAAAGCCGGACTCTTCTACACGCGAGTTCCCCCACGGGAAATAAACGCTCCACTGCGCTTCCGAATTCCAAAGGGCAAAATGTTCTCCCAGCGCAGGCGGAGCGGCGAACGGAAGCTTCGGCTCGGACGCCCGTCTCTCGTTTACAAATTCCTTGCGGCAAGGATTTTCATGGATGGAAAAGCCTTTAATCAGCCAATCGTTGATATCCCCTTCCATCGTCATCGGTTCGAACCGCACGTTACGGGTTAAAATGCCGGTGATCAGCCAACGGTTGATAACGCGGTGCCGCAGCTGCAGCGGGGCATAAGCCAAATAGTTACTGCCGGTTGTCATTTATGAAATCATCCTTTCATGCCAGATGTGGCGATGCCTTGTACAAATTGCCGCTGGAAAATCAGGAAAACCGCAAGCACGGGAATCATCGTGATCGTGGACATGGCCAGCAAGCTTCCCCAGTCGACGTTGTATTCTCCGATAAAGTTCGATATGGCGAGTTGGATCGTATATTTGGCAGGATCGCTAATCACGATGAGAGGCCACAAGAAGTCATCCCAACGCCACATGAACGAGAATATCGCCAGAACCGCAATAATCGGCTTGGCCATCGGCAGTATGATGCGCCAAAATATTTTCCATTCCCCCGCACCGTCAATGCGCGCAGCCTCCAGCAGTTCATCCGGGACGGACAACAAGTACTGGCGAACCAGAAATACCCCGGTGGGCGTAGCGGCGGGCGGAATGATGATGCCGAGCAGATTGTTGTACAGCCCCAGAAAAGAAATGACTTTAAAGATCGGAATCATGATAACCTCAAGCGGTATCATTAACGTGGAAATAAATCCGACCAGTAGGATCGTATCGCCTTTAAAGCGATATTTGGCCAGCGCGAATCCCGCCATCGTATTGATCAACAGCAGCAGCAGCGTAGACGCAATTGTCACAATCGTGCTGTTGAGAAAATACGTTCCGAAATGCCCTTTATCGAAAGCGCTGACAAAGTGCTCCAACGAAAAAGTCGGAGGAATTAAAGCCGGCGGCCAGCTGTACAAATCGGTTTTCGTTTTGAAGGAAGACAACACGGTCCAAAGGACGGGAAATATCCAAAACAAAGCTAATGCGATTAAAATCGCATAAGTTCCAATGCCGGCTTTTCTCACTAGTTGACCCCTCCTTTGGAAAGACGGAATTGCAGCGCCGAGAAAATCCCGATAATGGCAAAAAGAACGACCGACATGGCGCTCGCCATCCCCAGCTCCTGCTTCGTAAAACCGATTTCATAAATGTACTGCACGATAAATGTCGTTGACTTGCCGGGGCCCCCGCCCGTAAGAGCATACATGAGCGGATACGACTTGAAGGCGTCGATGAGCGAGATCATCAACACAAGTACGCTCGTCGGCTTGAGCAGCGGCAAAGTAATATTCCGGAATACTCTCCATCTGGAAGCTCCGTCCAGGTTGGCGGCCTCATACATATCCACGGGAATCGCTTGAAGTCCGGCAATAAAAATAACCATGAAAAACCCGACCCTGGACCATAATGTGGCGATGATGACCGACAAATTCGCATACAGCGGAGAAGTCAGCCACGATACCGGGTCGAATCCCATTGCAGTCAGCAGGTAATTCAAAATCCCGAACGAATCTCCAAAAATCCATTTCCACGTCAAACCGACAATAATAAACGAAATCATCGTCGGCCAATAAATGCTTGCGCGAAAAAATCCCATCATCTTTACTTTGCGAATAAGAAGCACGGCAATCCCAAGGGCTGCGACATAGATTCCGGGAACGACAATCGCCGCATAAAGCCCGGTGCGGCCAAGCGCCGCCCAAAATTCGCTGTCGGCAAGAACCTCCGCGTAATTTTCAAAGCCCAAAAATTTCATTTCATTTAATCCGTCATACTTATGAAAGGAATAAATAAAGCCTACGATAGCCGGAATCACAATAAACGTTAAGAAAATAACGAAATTGGGCAAAATGAAAAAATACGGGGCAAGCAGCCTTTTCAACTTTTCCTTTTTCCACGAGGAGCGCGGATTGTTCCTTTGCTTGGTCAATGCCGGAGACACCCTATCCTCTCCTTTCCCTAATCGGCTTGATGTTGAATTAGTCTTGGTGCGTCTTGCGGTACGTCTGCGGGGATACGCCCGCATACTGCTTGAACATACGGCTGAAATGGATGGGATTGTTGAAACCGAGAAACTCCGACATAATCCCGACCGGTTCATCCGATAACCGCAGCCGCTTCTTGGCCTCGTCAATCCGCTTGCGCGTGATGTAGTTGTTGATGGAGATCCCTGTCACTTCTTTAAAACAGTGGCACATATAATACTTGTTCAGATGCATCGCTCCGGCTAGGTCTTCCAAAGTGACGGTCTTTTTGTAATTCTGGTTAAGATACATTAAAATCCGCCGCACATTCGTCTCCTTCTGCGATTGCGCCGGGGCCGTGAGGAGCGAGTATACGTCTTTCGATTTGCGGTAAATTTTGAGCAAAAGCTGCACCATCAGGCTCTGCATCATAAATTGATGCCCGATCGCTTCCTTCTCCCTCTCGCTCAAAATCATCGAAAAGAGGCCGTCCACTTCTTCCACGCCGCGTTCGTCCCACCGGATCAGCAAGCCGTTCGGGTGAGCGAACAAATTCAAAAGCTTCGCCTGCAAATCGTCCCCGGCCAATTCCTGAATGTAGTCTGCCGTAAAATTAATATAGCTCCTGATATACGGAGTATCCTTCGAAGGATTCGGACGATGGAGCACGTCGCCGCTAATTAGCAGCATATCGCCGGGCTGAAGCTGATAAACCTCGTTCCCGATAATGAAATGGGCGTTGCCTTGAAGGAAAAAATAAATTTCATAGCCGTCATGCGTATGAAGCGGCCAACTGTTCTGCCACTCCGTGACATGGTGGCGAATGTATATACGCTCCTGCTTCAATGCCTTATTGGTGGGAAAATGGGCGTGATGTGCCATGGATTGCTGCCACCTCCGGTCCAATGATTTTGTTGTGAATCAGCATTTCCCCCTAAAAGGGAGGAGCTACCCCCAGGTAGCCCCACTGTATGAACATATGGCTGCTGCTTTATTTTCCCTGCTCGCTAATGGCTTTGTCGATCAGTTTAGCGGTTTTATCCAGCGCGTCTTTGGCCGTTGTTTTGCCGGAAATCGTGTCAACGATGTTATTTTTCAAATCGGTGCTGAATTTGGGCACAATCTCTTGTCTGGACCAGTCGTTAGCCGCAAGCGGAGTCGTATTGGCCAATTCGTTCGCGAACACTTCGAACATTTCCTTGCCGAAAGAGTAGTCCAGCTTGGCGCTGTCCTTGCGCGGGCTCATAAAGAGCGAATCTTTGGTGTACTTCGAATTGACTTCCTTGGATGACAAATATTTGATAAACTCGGCGGCCTCTTTCTCTACTCCCGATCCTTTGAATGCCATGACGTATTTGCCGCCCGGAACGGAAGAACGGATTTTTTGCTTAGGCATGTAAGTGACGCCCCACTCAAAGTTGTTAATGTCTTTATAGTTGCTGAGCATCCAGTTGCCTGCCATATGAACGGCTACCGTGCCCGAGCGGAACAGGTTGTTCGGATTTTCCGAACCTAACCAGACGGATTGCGGAATGATGCCGTCTTTATGAAGCTTGGCGAAGTATTCCAGCGCTTGCACGCCTTCCGGGCTGTTGATAGCCGCTTTTTTGCCGTCCGCGCTGATCATATTGCCGCCGAACTGATACAGCAGGGTAGACCATCTGTGGGGCGAAAAGTCCCAGACAAGGCCGTACTTGGCTCCGCCTTTATCCATGACCTGCTTAACGGCTGCGGCGAACTCGTCCCATGTCCATACCTGATCCGGGGAGGAAGGCACCTTCACGCCGGCTTTTTGGAACAACGTTTTGTTGTAAATCATGCCGTTGGCCGTAACATCCATCGGAGCGGCAATAATTTTATTGTCCACCACATAATAAGGTTTGATGGAATCGATAAACTGTGAAGTAAAGCTGTCCCCGCTGCCGACGTATGGAGTCAAATCCAGCGCCTGATTGGCGAAAGCGCCGGTATCGGTCATGCGGGCTAATGCGGGCGGTTTGCCGCCGGAGATCATCGTTTTCAGCTTCGTCTGCAAATCTTTAAAGGCAACCTCAACCAGATTGATCTTCACATGAGGATTTTGCTTCTGATAATCGGCGACAATTCCTTTCATCACATCGCCTTCGATTCCGTCGGTAAACCACAGATAATCGAGGGTCACGTCCTTTGCCGCGGCGGCGTCTTGAGCGCCCGATTTCGGGCTTCCTCCGGAACATGCGGCCAAGCTGAAAATAAATACTGCTGCAAGCAGTAGCAGCATAATCGATTTTAAAGTTCTCTTCATTTTGACACTCCCTTTTCTGATTGTCAGCGCTTTCATGATTATCATACCATAGAAAACGATTTGCTTAATATCGATTATTGCTTGCTATTTAACGGATATTGCTGTTTGCGCGGCTGTTACAAAGCTGTAAGCAGTACAGCCACGATCTCCAATCGGACTGCACCGGGCGGATGCTGTAACTGCTTGCCATGAGACGGCCTAATGCAGTCCCTTTTGCGCTTTTCTGTTCGATTTTTCGCATACAAAAGCCATTTTTTCCGCTGTAGGCACGATTCTGTTCGATTTTTCATACTTATTTTTCGATTTTACGAAATCAGTACAATTTCTGTATGAAATTTCGTGCTGATTTCCACGATGCGCAAGTTGTAGCGGTTGCCAGACCGGTTTTCATCCTGTCATTAAGCTTTCCTGTACCCCACGTATACCAAAAAAAGACCGCCACAACAAACGTGGCGGTCGAACCGGTGCGAGTTTATTTTTTCAGTTGGAGCGCTCTTAAAATGAATGCCGCCGCTTCGGCGCGCGTCGTGTTCGTTTTGGGCTTCACGGTGCCGTCTTCGTAACCGTTCAGGAGACCCTTGTCAACCGCTGTTCCCAGAGCGGCGCGAGCCCAATCCGAAACTTCGCCGCTGTCGGAAAATGTCAAGCCGGTGTCCGCGGATTGAATTTTCGCCGCGCGAATGACGATTGCCGCCATCTGCTCGCGGGTGATCAGATCGTCGGGACCGAACGACTGCTCGCTATACCCTGAGACCACTCCGAGCGCTGCGGCTGTACCGATCGCATTTTTCGCCCAATGGCTAGCCGTATCGGCAAAGCTGCTGCCGCCCTGCGATTTAAGCTGGAGCGCTTGAACGATGATCGTCACGAACTCCGCTCTTGTGATGCTGCCGTTCGGTTTAAACGTATTGTCCGGGTAGCCGCTAATGGCGCCGAGCTTCACCAGCTCCCGCACGCTTGCTTCTGCCCAGTGACCTTTCAAATCGCCGAGATTCGCCTCGTTTGCCGGAGGTTTGACGGTCTCTGTTTTTGCAGATGCCTGTACAGCGAATTTGGCAAAATGCCGCACCGTTCCCGACACCGCTGCTCCGGTTTGGTCCACCTTGGAATCGCCCAGTTTTTCCCATTTTCCGGACTGTTCGTTCAACCCGTACAAGGCCAACGTGAACTTATCCAGGTCTGCTTTTGTCCGGTCGTAAGGCAGCGTGATCACGACGGGCTTGCTGAAGTCGCCGTCCCTGTCTTTTTTAATCTCATACACGTCGCTGACCAATGTCAACGCCTTATCTGCGGGCAATTTGGAAGTGTCGGCGATTTTATCGACGCTAACTTGTATATTGCTGCTTACCGCTCCTGACGGCACTTCGATTTTGACGCCGTTCAGCGTCAATGTTCCTCCGTCCGCCGCTTGAATCGTTCCCGAGCTCGCTGGAGCGCTGCTGCCGCTGCCACCGCCGGAGCTGCTGCTGCCGCCTCCCGATGACGCTCTTGTCACAACAACGGAATAGGTTGCCGTCGTTTTTCCGTCTTGGGCGGTTACATGAACCGTTATCGTGTTAGAACCGACTGTCAGCGACTTGACGCCCAAATCAGCCGCCGAAATTACAGCCGCCGGGTCAGCCGCCACAGCGGTAACCGTCGTGCTCGTCACGTCCGCAGCCACGGAAGCCGTATACGTGAAAGTCCCGCCGGAAAATGCCGGGCTCAACGTCACACCGCTGAGCGAAAGCCCGCTGAGTGCAGCAATGTCGATCATTTTGCCCGAAGCCATGTCGTCTTTGACCAGATTGTAGTCTGCCACGGCCTGGTGAGCATAATCTTCGCCCGCATTGAGAATGAGCTTGGAGAGCGTATCCCACTGTCCTGCAATGCCCACCGCAAATTCATCGTCAAAACTGTTCGTCAACCCGCCGATAGCCGAGTCCCGGTCGGACCGCGCATGCGCATAAGCGTATGCTTTGGCCGAATCGATCACGTATTGGCTGAACTCATTTGCGTTCGCAAAAGTTTTCTTCGTATAGTCGCCTTTGTACGGAGAAATTTCCCGAACCAGGTACTGCTTGTCCACGCCCGCCAGCACGCCCAAGTGAGCATCCGTATCTATCGACATCGCCTTGTAGGCTTGCATCGACAAGCTCGCCGGCTGGCGCTGTTCCTTCACATCCAGCACAATATCGTCATCGCCGCTGGAAGAAGGCCCCTCAATCAACACGTTATACCGCATAACGCCAATGCTGCCCAGACCTTGATTAATGCGGCGAACGATAAGTTTGGAAGAATTGGAATCGGACTTAATCGTAAAATAGCTGTCAAACTGTTCATCCGTCAGAGAAGGAAAAGCGCTTCGCAAACTTTGCTTATAGCTGCCCCAGCCCGCTTCAATCACGGCTTTTTCCGCATCCGTCGCCGTCTGATATTTGGATGTATCCGAGAGGATATCATTGCGCCATTTATCGGCCTGTTTCTTCCGGGCTGCCAAATAACCGTTGGTACCAACGATTTTATTCATAACAGCCGCCGTATAGGTTTGAAGTTGACCAGCCGTAAGCTTGGTTGTCGTTTCCGTATCGTTGCCGCTTACTTGCAGCAAAGTATCTTTGTATGTGTTAAGGAACAATTGGGCGACAGGCCGGATCTCTTCGTCGGTCATCGTGCTGATTCCGGTGCTGTCGGCATCGTATTTAATGACGTACAGACTGGTTACAAAACGTACCAAATCATTGTAAAAAGTATCGACGTGCGCGCTGTCCACATCATTCAGGTCAAAAACGGCGGTACCCGTCTTATCGTTAAAAATGCCGACATTCTGTATGTGCGCATCGCCTTGGCTGTACGTTTTTACATTGGCAAATTGGGTAAGACCCGCAGGCACCGGCAGGGCCGCCTTGCCGAAATCCTGCAGGAATACGGCGTTCGTACCTCTAAAAAACGTGAACGGATCGTGCCCAAGCGCCTTGCTGCTGTACTTGTATATTTTCGTAACCGGGTCCTGGAAAAAGCTGTTGTCGGCTACGATTTGCTGCTCGACATAAGCTTTGCGGCTTTCGCTAGTATCGACTGCCGTCCGGTAACGCTGCAGCGCTATGCCTGCGATCGCATCCGAATCAATAGCTCCGGCTTCCTGAACAGCGTTCCCTTTGATGACAACGGACAGCTTGGCATCTTCCAAAACGGAAACGGCATGCGGATTGGCAACGGTGAACACGATGCGGTTTTGGGCGGTATCCGCCGCAGCGCTAACGACCAGCCCGCTCGGGAGCCCGGTCACGGTGAAGTCCGTATTTTCAGCCAAAGGAACTGTTCCGGTGTTGGTCCGAATATGAGCCGTATCCTGCAATTGGATGGCAAACGAAGCTTGTCCGATCGCCAAACCCGTTCCCTTGCCGGGATCCAAATAACCGAGACTGCCGCCGCAAGCCAGTGCAGCCGTCATCGTCCATACTAACGCTTTTTTAATCCTCCTCTTACTGAACACGCCGCATTCCCCCCATGTTTGCAAATTATTCAAATACCATTACTCTAATGTTGAATTGTTATCTGAGTGTTCGGCATATGTAAGATGCATATTAAATTAAAATAATGGGACGAAAAAAGGAGGGACGCTTCGTTGAACTTGCCTCCGATCGGAGAGCGGTATATCAGTCGGGGGAGAGTCGCTTCATTGCGGGGAAAGGCGAGGACTGAGGGAAACGAACGCGCCTCCGGGGAGCGCTGCCGGCACCACACGCAAGGAAGCTGCGGGCGGTGCTGCGTTGCATGACGGCAGTGCTTGCAGCTCCCTACACGCGGTGCTGTGCTGCATGACGGCAGCGCTTGCAGCTCCCTACACGCGGTGCTGCGCTGCAAGCCAGCGGTCGGCCGACCACATATGCTGCGACGTTTTGGATACCGCCGAAAAGCTCCGCAACAGCACAATCTTCGCGCCCCCAGACGCCTCCAACGCCTGTAAAATCTGCGATTGTGCGGGAATTTCCGAGCATGGCAGGGTTGAGGAACTGGAGGGACCCAGCCGCTCTTCCCCAGCTCGTCCCCCCTCGTCTCTCCTGCACGGTTTGCGGTGCTGGGACTGGGGGTAAGGCGGCTGGCAAGGAAAAAACCTGCGAAAGTGCAGGCTTTTTCTGTAAAAGTAGCTCATTTTGGCGAAAAGCCTGCGATTGTGCAGGAATTTTCGCTGAAAATGCCTCTGAGTCCATGTTCGCGGCGAAAAGCCTGCACTTTTGCAGGAATATGTCGTAGCCGGCGCATCCATCGAGAAAAAGCTGCACTTTTGCAGGTTTTCTTCGAGCAACCAGGTTTGTGCGGCCAGTTCTGGCGTGTAGAGGTTTCCGGACAGCCTGGGATTTGTCGCGGCGAGCGAGCGTTCGAAGGATCAAAAAGCTGCTCTACCCTGAAAATAACTAGCGATGCATTATTTTCATCTTTATGGGTGCTGCCTAGCGGCATGGCTCATTGCCAAGCAGCCCCACCAGTTCCGGCGAGCGAGTCTTCCGACGGGCCTGCGCCCGTCGTCGGCCCGCCAGCCTTGCACCCACGCCGCGCCGAGGGCTCCGCCACCCGCTCCCTACCGGGCCTGTGCCCGCCACCGGCTCGCCAGCCGTGCGCCCACGCCGCGCCGAGGGCTCCGCCACCCGCTCCCTACCGGGCCTGTGCCCGCCACCGGCTCGCCAGCCGTGCGCCCACGCCGCGCCGAGGGCTCATCCCCGCCGCTCCCTACCGGGCCTGCGCCCGCCACCGGCCCGCCAGCCTTGCGCCCACGTCGCGCCGAGGGCTCCGCCAGCCGCACCCGCCACCGCCGCTAGCCTTGCGCTGCTGCGCCGGCCGCCTGCGCCTGGACGGCGGCGTGCTGCCGCTCCGCCTGGCGCAAATATTTTTGCCTGCGCCACCTTCGCAAAACGAGAGCGCCGCGCAAATACTCGTCGCAGATCATCGCCGCATAAATGCCCGCCAGGCCCCAGCCCAAGCTGATGCCCAGCACATAGGAAAGGCCTGCTGCGACGAGCCACATGGAGCCCAGCGATACGAACATGCTGTACCGGGTGTCGCCGACCGCATTCAGGGCGCTGCCCATGCCCATATTCAGCATTTTGCCCGGCTGCAAAATCAGATTCAGCGCGATGCAGGAAAGACCGAGGGCCAAAATTTCGGGATCGGCCGTAAAAAGACCGAGAAACGGCTTTCCGACGATCAGTAAAATCACCGAGTTGAAGCTCACGAGCGCCAGCCCGATCCAGAGTCCCCGATATGAGCTTCGATAAGCCTCGCGGGTTCTCCCCGCGCCGTACAGGTGCGCAATCTGAATCTGCATCGCCAGCGCAATCGCGTATCCGAGCATCGAGCAGGTGGATTCCAACGTATTCATATAGGTTCTGGCGGCAAGCTCTTTTGCCCCCATCATCGCCAGGAACGTATACATCGCCAATTGCGTGAATACGTAAGAGGACATGTTCACGCCGAGCGGCCAGCCGATCCGCAGCACTTCACCGAACAGCTTGCGGTGAAAAAGCAGCCAGTCCCTGAGCTGGATTCTGCGTTCAAACGCCGGGACGAACATAAACAGGAGCAGGAAAGTCGCCAACAGACGGCTAACAAGTGTAGAAATAGCAACCCCGGTTAAACCCAACTGCGGGAATCCGTAAGCTCCGAATATGAAGCCGTAGTTGAAAAAGACGTGAATCACGTTCATGCCCAGCGCCGTAATCATCGGCCCCTTGGTATTGCCCGTGTTCCTGATGACCGTGCTGAGCGAGGCCATCAACGCCGTCAAAACCATTCCCCCGCCGACGATTGAAATATATGTGTCCGCCATGGGAAGCAGCCTTTCCTCCAATTGGAACAGCTTCGCCAAAGGGCGCGCTTCGAGGTACAGCACAACGCTCAGCACAAGGCCGATCGCCGCGCTGACCATCACGGCCATGATCGCGACCGTCCGCGCGTCTTCGTTTTTGCGCGCTCCCAGCTTTTGGGCGATGACGATTCCCGCTCCGCTGGCAACGGTCATAAATAACGTCGTCAAAGCTTGAAACAGCTGGTTCGCCAGACCGACCACCGCGACCGCATCGTCGGAAATCCGGCTGACCATCAACGTATCCACCGTTCCAAGCAGCAGTTGCAGCATCAATTCGATAAAAATGGGCCAGGCGAGAACCCACAGTGTAAATTTGTTTTTCTCTACAGTCACGCTTCTCCACCACCGTTATATAGTCTGCTCAAATTATAGTTCTTCCGCTGTGAGCCATGTTCCATTTTCGCAACTCAAATTATCAATATTCCAACCTCAAAAGAAGACCGCCGCCTGCGTACAAAGCTGCGTTCCGGCTTATTTTGTCATAACCTCCTACAATTCCTAATACATTTATCACTGGGGTTGAAGCCTGATGCAGTCGGCCGTCAACCTATTTTGTGTGATGAATACTACAGACAAGTTAAAGGAGCTGAGCATGTTGGAATTTCCAAACCCGATCGAGCAACCGAACCCCGTCATTAGCGTGAAAGAGTGGATGCTGACCATCCTGCTGCTGGCCATTCCGGTCGTTAACATCATCATGCTGTTCGTATGGGCGTTTAGCAGCGGAACGAATCAGACGAAAGCCAATTATGCAAAAGCCAGCCTGATCTGGTTGGCGATTGGCATCGTGCTGTACATCATTTTCGGAGTCATCATATTCGGCGCGACGATTTCCTCCTTGAAATGACATAACACAAAGAGTTACCCCCGGGCGCTTCATCCCGCTCAAGGGTAACTCTTTTTCTCTGAAATACGGCCGCCCGGCTTGTGTCCAGCAGTTCCAGGCCCTCGGCCAGGCTATCATCCGAAAAAATGTATAAGTGAATATTCACGAATTAAAAATCGAACTAATCATCGGATAATTCTTTATTGACCATCCTAGAAATATATGGTAAATTCCTTTTGTATTATGGTTTAAATTTGAAATGATAGTAATTAATGCAAAGGGGATTTTTCTATGCTGGAGGATGCAAAAGGTGACCTTGACTCCTGTTTGGATGACACTGAAACTCCATCTATCTTATTTGACCTGGCCGAAACGTTATTTAAACAAGGCAGAAGAAAAGAGTCTATTCATTATTATAAATATTTCTGCGATCATGAACAGATTCGATTGTCAGAAAAAGTGAGCATTGCCCAATATCGAATCTTTCTTGCGTCCCTGGGAAATGGTTCTGAAGAAGATTGGAAAGCAATTCAACGATTCAATCCTTTCATAAAAAATTTGCCAGATCATATACAATTAGACGCATTCCTGAAAATATCGCAAACCTGCTACTCTTTGCAAAAATGGAGTGAGGTCGGCCAATATGCAGATGAATTAAGAACATGCGCGATGTATGTCTACAGCATGTTAACAGGAATGAACGGATCAAAAACATTGGAAACAGAAAGGCCGTTAGTCGTTTATTACGGGCAAGGTTTTCTACTAAAGGGGCTGTCTCTAAGTTTAACCGGGAAATATGAAGAAGCTAAAAAGTATGTACAATCATACGCCGATTTAAGCTGGTTCGAAATTTTAGATGATGAAGGAAGAAAAGAAGTCGAAAAGTTTAGTGTTTTTGCGAAAGGAAACACTTATTCGATCGATTTACTTCTTGGCAAAGACGTATGCAACGAATATGCAGAGTTCATTGCCTCAAATTCTTCTTCCATATTGATCACAGGCATGAGAACAATTGCTGAAGCAGCTAACTTACACCATTATGATATTGACCACATTTTGGATAAATTTTCGAAAGAGATTGACCAATATAAAGACTCCGAAAATCCTGTTTGGAAAAGCCATTACATACAATTTAACTATCAAAAAGCTATTTATTTTTGTAGAAAAGGTTATGTCAGCGTAGGAATAGACTTAATTCTTCTTTGTCTCTCTTATGCTGTTTCTCATAACAATGATGTTGATTTTAAAAATTGTGCCTCATTGTTTTGGATGCACAGACACCATGCATCCAAAGAGCAGGAAGAAAAATTCTCACAAATCATGGGAGGGATTCACAATGAAGAAGCTGCTGTTGATTCTAGTAATAGGAATAGGAATAACTAATACTGTATCCGTTCATGCGGAAAAATCGAATAACAAAGAAGTTTCAAAGAACCCTCCAATATATCAGCATCTTGTGCATGACGGTTCCGGTGGCTGAAAGGATTACCGATCGACAGAGGACGACTTAATCATAGCCAATCAAATTCACTCTTATAGTTGAGTGGATTTGATTGGCTATTTTTTATCAACCTCGTATACTCTATATTCGCAAGCCCACCAATTGCAAGTAGAGTCCATCAAACAAAAAGGCGCGATGAATGTGGATGATAGTTCTGTGTTAAAATCCGTTGGAGCAAAAAATCAGATTGATTCGCAAGGAAAAGGGGGTAACCCAGGAACAACTGGTAATGTTGGGTTCACGCAGAGGCTTTAAGGATTTTCTGTACCACATTAATAAGGATAAAGCCTTCAGTACCCATATCCTTAAACTCAAAGTGCCTAAGCAAAAACCAAAGATCATATCGAAAGAACATATCGCAATACTGCTTAATGCGTGTGAAAATGTGAGTGATCCGGATTGATTCAGTTGCTATGGGAAGACTCGATGCGGATCGGAGAAGCGCCCGAAAGATACATATCCGCGATCGCGGCGAACTTTCCAACTTCGCTGAAATCAAGACGGTATGTGCCGGAAAGAAAGGCCGTGAGTATATCGAGGAGGAACGTGTCCATGTCCGGTAAACATACGAGAAACACAGAAGGTGTACGGCAATATGCCCAGCAAAAGAAGCTATCCGCCGCCGCGGTAAAGGTCGATGAGGCAATCCAACGACTTATCAAGCAACAAGGTAAGATAAAATTCAATAGCGTTTCCACAGAGTCTGGCGTCTCTAAAGCCTATCTTTATAATCATTCGGAGATTCGCGAACGAATAGAATCGCTGCGTAAACAGCAAGAAGGTATCCCCTCTTCTAAAAACAAGCGGATAAAAGAACTTGAAACTGAAAACAAACAACTGAAGGATGAATTGAAGCTGCTACGGATTAAAGGCTGATCTGCCGTAAGTAAAAGAATGCTCTTGGATCGCTAGGATACTAACGGAAGCAACTCGGATTTTGTCATGCAAAAGTCATAAAAGAACGATATACTTTTCATAATCCCATTGATACTTTGCAAAGGGAATAACAATTAGGTGAACGCCGGTAAACCAACTGAGGCGATAATCAGGTATAAAAAAAGGAAGGATAATTAAATGAATCTGTTTAAGAAGAAAAATCGGTTTCATAGGTTTCTTCCCAGTGTACTTTGTTTTGTGCTGGCAATGACAAGCTTGGCTGGTTGTGGGAGCAGCAATACAGCGAAAGCGGCGACGATTTCATCGCTGATTACTTCTTATAAACCGCAGGTAATAAATACCGATGCAAGTGTTTCCTATACGGATTCTTTCGGGAGCACGATATCAGGAACTTTTCACCATCCGGGCATTGCCATGAGACAGGCAGATTTGGATAATATGCGTGATCATGTACGAGCGGGGGACGAGCCCTGGAATACGGCATTTAATGCATTTTCCAGCGACCCTCAATCCAGAAAAAATCCAAGAATATATTACGATAATGGAAATGACTTATTCGTAAATATTCGTGGTCCTTGGGCGTTTACCGACGCAAATGGGAAGTATTGGCCTAATCCCAGCGACTATGTAGGAACGCGTGCGAATACGGATTCTTTAACTGCCTTCAAGCAAGCCATTATGTGGTATATTACCGGCGATGAAACGTATCGTTCCAATGCCATGTCGATCATCAGAGATTATTCTGCTATCCAGTCTGTTGTTCCACATGTAAATTTCCGTTTTGCAACGATGACTTATTTGCTGGCGGCAGCGGCAGAAATTTTACGCAATTCCGACACTCCAACGCAGAGTCTGAAATGGACGGATAAGGATACACAGAATCTTACCAATGCGATGAACCTTGTTATGGTTACTTATAATCCGCATACTTTTTTTATGAATCAGCATCAGTTTAATGTTATGGGAACTATCGGAAGAGCTATCTTTACCAATGACTTGAAGCTTTATGCGGAGGCCGTTGAAACAACGACGGTGAATTCTGCAGGTGAACAAGGAGGTAGAAACGGTTCGATTAAGTATGAAATGCGTATGATGACGCAAAATGAGGAAACAGGAGCACCGCTAGCTCCGTCGGATTATCACGTGCAGGAAATGGAAATGGGGCGGGATGTAGGGCATTCTTACGACGATGTCGCCGGACTATCTACATTAGCGCAGACCATCTTTGCCCAAGGTACGAAAGTTGACCCGGTAAATGGAACGATGTCTACGGCTGCTAACGCTGTAAATGTATTCAACTTCCTGGATGACCGATTGCTCGCAGGCACGACCTATATTCTAAAGTATCATCTGGGATATGATGAGTTATGGACGCCTGCATGGGCTGACCAAGCAAGGAATACACAATATTTTGATACGATCAATCCAGGCGCCAGGGGCAGGATCGATGCTTGCTACAGCATTTTATATAACTATTATAAATATTTCGAACAACGGGATATGACTCAAGAAAAGTACAAATACTTGGCCTATGCATATGAAACAAGGATGCCGGAAGTTGCAGGAAAAGATTATCCGCTTGCTACTTTATTGTATACACCGGATGCAGCAAAGGCTGTTGGCTTGAGCAATCGAAAAATTTTAGGCGGAATAACGGACTTGACAGCCAGGGCGGCAGGCTCGGATACAATCAGCTTGAGTTGGACGGAAGTATCAGGAGCACTGGGTTATAACATATATAGCTCCACAGCAGCGGATGGAGTTTTTACAAAGATGAACAGTGCGCCAATTACGGAAACATCTTATAGCAGTACCGGATTAAGTCCTAATACGATTTACTACTATAAGGTAAGTGTGGCTGGAGGGTCGACGTCAACTGTTGTTTCAGCCACAACAACAGAAAACGCTTTGGCATTACCAAATACTAGCCCAAAGTATGTCGATGACGTTAGAGTTTATGTTAACAGCAAAGCAATTCAGAGCGACGAGCCAGCCTATATTAAGTCCGAGATCGGATTAACTTATGTTCCTGTTCGGTTCATTTCCGAAGCTCTTGGTGCAAAAGTAGATTGGATAGCTGCCTCTCAAACAGTCATCGTAAAAATGGGTTCCAAGACAATCTCCTTCAGTATCGGCAACAAAACAATGCAGGTGGATAACAAAGACGTGGAAGTTGAGGCTCCAGCAGAGAAAAACGGTGAACGGACTTTTGTCCCATTGCGTTTTATATCGGAGACGCTAGGTGCAAAGGTGAATTGGATTGACGCCACTCGAACTGTTAACATCATGATGGATGTAAAAGTTAAATAAGGTAGAGAAAACGAATGTTTGTCGGCCCCCTGATTGAGGGGACGGGGTAACGATAGCAATTTATGGGGATGCCGGAATGATCGGCAGCCTCGTTAACGGAAGACGAGTTGAATAACAGAAATAAGCAGGCCAAGACCGGATTGTTCCAGTTTTGGCCCGCTTTTTGTGATGCTCCCACAAGAATACATTGAATACATGTAAACAATGTGCAGATCCTGATATTTCAAGGTTTTTTCACACACTCGTTTAGATAACCGCGTAAAACGTACGCTAAGCGAAAATATCTTAAACAAGCCGGAAATTCCGTACGCTAAGGTAATCCGGCTTGTTTTGTGCAAGTGCTATGGAAGATGTAAATGGCGTCAGTTCTAAATTCTAAATCTAATGACTTCTTTGCTGACCGCTCGTTTCATCATTGCCGCCAATTTCAACATAAAGGGGTACTACCGACGAAGTTGGCACTTGGCGACAGTTTCGTTGGTAGTACCCCTTTCTAACTTACAATGAAAATGAATTTGAAAAAAATCTATATTTTCAAATCAAGGCCGATAATTGTTTCTGTTGGAGAATCAACTGCCAAAAATAATTCTTTGCACCTTTCACTAAAGTATCTTATTGAAGTTAATGATTTTATCTCATCTCTTAAAAACCAATTCGTTGGAACTAACGAAATTACTCCATCTTTTTCAAAGCTTTTCCTCAAAAATTCCCATGTGGAATCAAAAGAATCCAGATCCAAGCCTTCTACAGTAGCACTGTCTATTTTCATATAAACCGTTTTATTCATAAATCCTCTAGGTCTATTTCCTACCAATCCGAATAATTCGTTAACAATAGGATTCAATTTACTATTCTCTCTTAAACTATTCATTCTATAAATCGAATCAACCTTTACATCCCTCAGATTTAATGACCTGGGCTTGGATTCTATCATGAACACTTGAATTTTATTAAAATGAACTGCTATTTCATGCATTATCAGATCGTATAGAGAGCTACTCGCAATAGGGATTGAGATTACAGTCTTAGGCTCACTAAAAACTATAGGTGCCAAAAAAAATTGAGCTAAAATAGAAATTTCATTGCTTGGGATACCACTTTGAATTGTTTCAATAGTAAAATCCTCGTTATCATACGGGTCATTATTTTGAGCGTAAACTTCACTTCGGTTAACCTCTTTAATCCAACTCATAGGTATCGTCGTCCTCTCGTTTCAGCTTATTTTTAAGTGTAATAAAAAAATTCTCCTGAATATTAGTACACTCGTAAAAGTAGTAGTGAATAGAAATGGAGCAATCTTAGTTCATCCAACGACAGCGTTTTAAATAGTTTTAGAAAGCAGTAGAATCTACAATTACTAGCGAACAAGCAGTTGTAAATGCTCTGGATTCAGTAGTAGTAGGCGCACTTATCGCACTTTTTACAGGCGCGGAAACGATTGGAATAGGAGCAATTGCTGGCTTAATTCTTTCAGCGGGTGGTACTTGGACAGCAATAAATAATGCATGGGGAGCTTATACTAATCATAAGGATGTTTTGTATTACTATAATAGAATTTAATTATGATTAACTGAACCAACCACCACCTTTGGTTTTCTTTTTTATGAAAACTAAAGGTGGTTTTTGCTGATTAGTTGAATAAATATGGATCAACTACATTATTCTAAAGGGAGTTGAAGTTCTGAAGCCCATTCATTTGTTTTTTCTGCTCTTCTATGTTGTAGTAGTATTCTGCTGGGGATATTTATTAAAAAAGCCTAAAAAGAAATTTCCAGTCTTGATCAATACTATTCTAATTTCGCTTATAATTGTCAATACCGTTCTTGTTGCTTGGCTATTTTGGATAACACTTGCAGAATAAAAATCGGAACCAAATGCATTTCATTCAGGAAAGGAAATGGTCCGCTGCTAAAAAATCATTCGTAGCGGTCGATGGGTCAATGGGAAGCCCCGGAGAAGATTGAGTCGCCATCAAGCGGCTCTTTCTCGTTTAGGAAAAATATTAACCTCTATGAGCATCGGCTTCCACGAGGCACATTGTCAAGGCGAATACTTACGCTAAGATTGAAGCATGGAGGCGATTTCTGCATGAATCTGAAATCAAGCAGTATATGTATCGTATTGTTAAGGATTTAAATGTGCTGCTTAAATCCTTTATTGCAGGCAAAAGAAAAAACACTTCATGGTCAAAGGTCAAGCATTTATACTTATTACATGATAGAGGCGTGTGTCGATCACGTCGGCGGTCTGAAGCAGTTTCTTGAGCCCGCCGACGTTGCCACCTCGTCAAATCTGCGCCGCGCATTGCTAGTTGCTTAATCCGAATTTCCCCGCGCATCCAGTTCCTTCGCCGCCGCACGCATCTCGAACAGTTGTTTCTGGATCGATGCCCCTGACCAGCCAAGATGCTCCAACTTACCCGAACACGGCATCGCAAAGATAGTGTGGAATACCAAGAGGTCATCATATACCATTTCACCGAAGACGGATATGAAAAGGCACAACTATACAAGAAGCAGGTGAAGGAAGACCTCGATCGCTGCCAAAGTCTTCTGCATAAAGCAGTCTTGGATAATTTTTGATATGTAAGATAAAACGCAATGAAACCACTTAACTTAGTGGTTTCATTGCGTTTTATCCAAAGTATTGCCGCAAGGTTCTTGTTGGTTGAATTAATTAAGTTACGAAACACCAGCATTCAACACCTGACATCTTCCTGCTAATTACTTTGGTACGGGACCTCCATCTCGGATGCCATTAAAGTAACCTACGTGAAATTTAACAGAAGAATAGTTCACAAAATCCCCATCGCCTAGTAGCTCAAAGCTATGGGTCCCTGCCTCATAAGTATCATTAAACATAACAAAACCTAATTGCTCCCCCTTATCATTCAAAAATGCCAAGTTAGCACCGATCTGTGCCTGTCTTGGTATTTTGAAAACCCCTGAAACTTTGGTTTGATTGCCTTCTTTAACAAGTATTAGATTCCCCACCTGCATAAGATCTTTTGAATTAGGATTTGGGTCAACAATATCTGGCTGCCCTTGTTTGACAATGACTTCTTTTGATTCTCCGTTATAGCCAACACCAGCTCCTAAGCTTTCAGCAACAAAACGAATGGGAACGTAAACATGACCTTCATAATTGAGAGTGGCATACTCGCTTCCGATTTCTTTTGATTGATCATTGATTTTGTACTTAACTGGAAATAAGAGTGCTTGGATGTTACTTGAAGCCGTTACAGCCGTAGCCATTGTCAATGACGATCCAATTAGCATTCCAATTATTATTTTTTTCAAAGTATCAACTCCTTATTTCATCTTTATCGTTATCTTTGACGGTTTATTCTTACAATTTGTTTCAAAAATAATAAAAAATCCAAATGGGGCAAATTAATTGCCCCATTTTGGATGTTATTTCAAATTAAAATCGATATTTACTGCGTTATCAGTATCCTGAGTTTCAGACAGTATAGTAATTGTTCTTTTCTCAGATTCAGTATCCCCATTTGTTCTGGAGGAAGTATATTGTGAATACCAAGGAGTCGTTAAGCTTGGGCTGTAAATATTTACCCCTCCCCATTTGGAATTATGCATATATGATCCATTGCTTAAATCGCATGTTCTCTTTTTTTGTCCAGTGGAGTCGTCTTTCTCGTTAGTACACGCAAGAGCATGTTCCCGATATATCTTGACACCTGAACCATCCAGATTAAATCCTCTATCTGGAGCGTACCATCCCATAGAAGCTAGCCATTGATAGGAATTGCCGTCATAAACCTGGATATCAATTGTGTTATGATTAGGATTATCTGATGCGTTAGGATCTAGTATACGCCAAATCATATAAAGTTTTGGATGTTGAGATTTTTTAATTGCTGTATTACTACTCCGCCAACCGCATACACCATTTTGCATATCCGTTTGTGTGCAAGTAGCGTACCATGCTTTTGTTACATTCATGGCAATATACCAGTTCTCCCCATTTGAGTCATTTGTATAAACTCCAATATCGGAACCAGCACGATCCGAAAATATATTGCCCATTCCATAGACGGCATCGGCATAATAACTGGCTTTGTTAATGTACACGTCAGGCAGTTGATACCAACCAGAAGCTTTTATAAATCCTGGTATTGTCTTTGTGACTCTATGAGCACCAGTATCAGTGTCCTGAGTATATTTATGGTTTGGGATACTTGCTAGAGTTGGAATGCCTGCTAGATTTGGAGTAGGAGATTCTGTGATAGACTTTTGTTTTTTATTTGGGCTCAGATTAGGCACCGGAATAATTTCGCCATTGTCTTTTGTAACATAACCATCCGTCACAAGATACGTCTTACCTTGATCCTGTTTATGCTGGGTCGTTAACCCTTCAATCAAATTTTTCAATTGTTCATCACTTAAGCCGGTTTGAGATGCAAAATTCAGTGCTTCACCTTCCGGCTCAATTAGGGACGCAACAATATCGGTGTTGTCACCGAGTTTCGTAATCACATCATCTTTAATTCCACGTTGTTTTAATGTCAGTTTATCCTGTTTTTTCTTTTGTTCTACTTGCTGCTTTAAGGAAGTTTGTTCGGCCTCCTTTAGCGCATTATTCGGATCATTTGCGTAAACGGAGCCGCCAGATGCGACCACTGCAATTGCCAGTGTGAGAGAAAAGATACATTTTTTGAGTTTTACTTTCATAAAAAACCTCCGTGGAATTTTTAGAAAGATTTTGTGGCCATCAAAACCTTTCGTTCCATATAATACTATTTAATTCCATATATTGTAATGAGCACAATGAGCCATTTCCTATCAAATTCTACATTATTCTACAATTTCATATAGTTATAAAAGCAATTGATGAACTTAACAAAATGTGCGAATTGTACATCGAAATATATAATTAACCATTGGATAATTCTATTGACCATCATAGAAATATATGGTAAATTCCTCTTGTATTATGGTTTAAATTTGAAATGATAGTAATTAATGCAAAGGGGATTTTTCTATGCTGGAGGATGCAAAAGGTGAACTTGACTCCTGTTTGGATGACGCTGAAACTCCATCTATCTTATTTGACCTGGCCGAAACGTTATTTAAACAAGGTAGAAGAAAGGAGTCTATTCGTTATTTTAAGTATTTCTGCGATCAGGAGCAGATTCGATTGTCAGAAAAAGTGAGCATTGCTCAATATCGAATCTTTCTTGCGTCCCTGGGAAATGGTTCTGAAGAAGATTGGAAAGCAATTCAACAATTCAGTCCTTTCATAAAAAATTTGCCAGATCATATACAATTAGATGCCCTTCTGAAGATATCGCAATCCTGCTGTACTTTGCAAAAGTGGAATGAGGCCGGCCAATATGCAGATGAATTAAGAACATGCGCGATGTATGTCTACAGCATGTTAACAGGAATGAACGGCCCAAATATATCATTGGAGACAGAAAGACCTTTAGTTGTTTATTATGGACAAGGGTTTTTATTAAAAGGGCTGTCTCTAAGTCTAGCCGGGAATTATGAAGAAGCTAAAAAGTATGTACAATCATATGCCGATTTAAGCTGGTTCGAAGTATTGGATGATGATGACAGAAAAGAAATTGAAAAATTTGGCATTTTCGCAAAAGGAAACATGTATACAATAGATTTATTTCTCGGCAAAGACGTATATAACGAATATGCAGACTTCATTGCCTCAAATTCTTCTTCCATACTTATAACTGGTATGAGAGCTATAATTGAATCAGCTAACTTACACCATTATGATATTGACCACATTTTGGATAAATTTTCGGAAGAGATTGACCAATATAAAGACTCCGAGAATCCTGTTTGGAAAAGTCATTACATACAATTTAACTATCAAAAAGCTATTTATTTTTGTAGAAAAGGTTATGTCAGCGCAGGAATAGACTTAATTGTTCTTTGTCTTTCTTATGCTGTTTCTCATAACAATGATCTTGACTTTAGGCGTTGTACTTCACTCTACTGGAAGAACAGGCAACATGCATCCAAAGACCAAGAAGAAAAATTTTCAAAAATCATGGGAGGTGCTTTTAATGAAGAAGTTGCTGCTGGTTCTAGTAACAGTAATAGGAATAGGAATAACTAACACTGTAGTTCATGCCGAAAATGCAACAAACAAAGAAGTTCCAAAGAACCCTCCAATATATCGGCCCCTTATATATGACGGCTCCGGTGGCTGAAAGGATTACCGATCCGACTGAATACGACTTTATCATAGCCAATCAAATTCACTCTTATAGTAGAGCGGATTTTGATTGGCTATTTTTTATCAACTTCTTCTTTTTTCTTTTCTTTCAATCTCGTATATTCTATGCTTGCAAACCCGATAATTGCCAAAATAATCCATACAATAAAAAATATAATATCCATTTTTGACATATACTAACCGTTAGCTCCTTTTATAATAAATCCATCAATGAGAATCCAAAATTGATATTATATATTCCATTTTATCATATTTTGAATTTTTGTCACTCTTATTACGCTACGACAACCAGTTTAAACTTCAAGAAGGGGCGTGAATAATGTGGATAGTTCTGTGTTAAAATCCGTTGGAGCAAAAATCAGATCGGTTAGAAAATTAAAAGGCATTACCCAAGAGCAGCTTGCAGAATTAGTAAATACGCAACATTCTTACATCGGATTCGTTGAACGCGGCGAACAAAATATTACCTTGAATACATTGGAAAAGATTTCCGAAGCACTTGATGTTGATTTTAGAGAACTATTTGATTATCATGGACTTCCTAATCACAATAAAAAATTTTTGGAAGCCGTAAATATCCTGGATGGGAAAAGTGACGAGGACTTGAAAAGAGCAGTCATTGTATTACAGCAATTGTTCAAATAAGTGAAAAAGAGCCTCCTATAGCTGAGGCTCTTTTTCGTATCCCCGAGGAGAGGCTTCTAGTTGTCGTTTCGCGTTGCGATCGACGCGAGAGTGACAACAAAAAAATTGCATGATTAGCCGCGGCTAATTACAATCCTTCTTTCGTCTGGTAAAATATTACTTGAAGGATCAATCCCAATTGATACTAACTTCTGACAGGTCTTTCTTCCTACTTGCTGCAGAACGATTGAAAGTATTCCTCAGTGCGGAAGATTCTTCTTTCGACAAAGATAGTTCAGCTATTGGAGGAATTTCATTTTTGCGCACCTCGGCGCTTTTCAACATATGTACGGCCCGATTTAAATGGGGGGTTAGCTGGATTGTAGGCATAGAGATCACCCCCTTCCCGGACAATTGTACTACATAAGTATAATAACAAATAAATGAAGCATGGAGGATGTTTAAGATGAGAAAAAAGTATTTTTTATGTCTGGTCGTGTCGATTTTTGTCGTCTTACAAATTTGGTGCTCGTTCATTACATTCCATTATCCTTATATTGGGATTTTCCTGAAGGTGACTCCACAACAACAATGGGTGATTATGGATGTGGATCGGGAAGGTGCCAGCGCTAAGCTTGACTTAAAGATCGGAGATATTGTCAAGCAAGTTGATGGAAAGCATCCCGACGAATCACCATTCGTTCAAAAATGGCAAACCATAGAACAAGCTCATACGTTATTGATTTCAAGAGACGGGCATGAATACGAAATCAACCTACACGTCAATAGTACCACCATTTATGACATAATTCCGCTCGTAGAGGGATCTGTATGTCTGTTCATGGGTGTTATGCTCTTTAGAAAAATGAACCGTTCCCAATCAGCGAGGCTACTCGCGGCTGTTTTTCTAACCATTTCCATCATTTATATAAGCCTGGGTGCTTCCGTGCGGGGAGACGTCATAGGGAAGATAGCAATTACTAGCTTTATGACGGCGTTGCCAATTGTTTTTTTTCATTTTCTGGTAGTCTTTTTTAAGGAAAAAGGAGATTTGAAATTTCCGGAAATAAAGTTCAAATATCTATATTTAATTCCTATTACAGGATTTTTATTTAGACTATTGTCCTTCTATCCTTCCTTGACATATACGATTTATCGTTATAATGGTTCAGTTACCTTGGGCTTTTTCATTATTGGTTTCATTTTCAATATGTGCGTTTTAACTTTCTTGTATGTCAAAGTTAAGAAACAACAATCCTACGTTTCGAGCATCATTAAGAGCGTTTGGTTATCATTGTTGGTTTCATTTTTACCTGTGACATGCCTCTCTTTTCTTCCAAAAGTAATTGTTGGGTATTGGATTATTGATGCTGTGTACACAAGCTGGATTATTTTATTTTTTCCCATCTCTTTTGCATACTTGATTGCTTCCAACCAGTTATATGATTTTGGTAATATTATTCGGCGGATTTTGTTCGCCGGCTTGCTGGCTATCGTTCCGGTCAGCCTGCTTACGGGGTCATATGTATTCTTATTCAGCCAAGTTGTGGATGATAAACAAATTTTATTCATTTTCATTAGTTCCTTGATTATTATTACATGGGTGCTCTACGCGGCGGAATATTGGACAACCCGGTTTGAACCATTTTTATTCCCGAGAAAATACGTCTTGCAAACAGCTTTGAAGAAGATTTCCAAAAACCTTGGAACCATTTCCAGTTTCCGTGAATTGAAAGATATTATACTTGTCGATATCGTGGATACGCTTCAGGTGATGGGGGGAGCCATTGTGTTCCGGTATAAGGACGATACTGAAATCATTAGCGAGGGTGATATAAATACTGCGGAGATTCGGCTGCTTGTCAACTCGTCATCCCCGCTCGATCATCCGCTTTATACTTGCATTGAGATGAATGATCATGAAGAGTATACGAGTTATTTGGTAATGACACGCAAAAAGGCGAATACGCTGCTTGGAAAGGAAGAAATCCAATGGCTGCGCTTGATTACCTCCTATTTGGAGGTTAGCTTGGAGAATGTCCACTTGGTCCGCAAGCTGACCGCGAGGTTGCAGCAATTGGCTTCCCAACTTCCACAGGAGGAAACGGCGCAAGACATTCAATGGTTTCGTAAGATCATGTTCGAATTGCAGGAGGAGGAACGGATTCGGATTGCTGCCGATCTTCATGATACGACGATGCAGGACCTTTTCTTTCTGAAAAGAAAGTTAACCATCCTGTCGGAAAAGTATACTACGCCCGAAGAAGATCGGGAACAGCTCGACAATATGATTAATTTCGTGGAATTGATCAATGCCAGTTTGCGCCAAAGCTGTTTTGAGTTAAATCCCCATTTGCTTAAAGAGATTGGTTTGATTCAAACGCTGACGATGTACATGAAGAAGGAAGCTTTTACCGCTCCTTTTCAACTTGAATTCATTGCTGAGCAGGCTGCTGCCATTGAAGCCAAAGATTTGCCGACGAAACGGCATATTTTCCGAATCGCTCAGGAGCTGCTCAACAATGCGAAAAAGCATTCCCAGGCTTCCAAAGTCACTTTTCTGATAACGGAAGCGCACAATAGCTTTTATTTGATCTATGAGGATGATGGTGTGGGGTTTGAAGACAACAAAGTGCGTCGGAAGGAGATCGACTCATCGGGATTGGGAATCGAACAAATGAGGAGCAGAATCTTGCATGCGGGCGGACAATTGGAGGTCACCACGCAAAAAGGGTTCGGAACGAAATTCATCATTACGATACCAAACGAGGAGGCTATTTCTGCGTGAATCAAAGATCAAGCAGCATCGGCGATTTCCTCCTTGACCTGACATAACACAAAGAGTTACCCCCGGGCGCTTCATCCCGCTCAGGGGTAACTCTTTTTCTCTGCCATACGGCCGCCTGGCTTGCCTAACTCATTCTTTCCCTTACTTTCCGCAAAGCGTTCAGCTTCAACTGCCCGGCTTTGTCCAGCAGTTCCAGGCCCTCGGCCCGATAAACCTGCTCGAGCCCGGTTTGCATGCTGCCCAGATTGATTTCTGCCGTAATCCAGGCGGATTGAATGGCCGCTTCCAGCATAATGAGGGCAATGCCGAGGTCGGATATGACATTTTTGTTTGCCAGATGAATGATCTCGTCCAAGGCAACCATCATGTCATAGCTCCGTCTCAAAAGAGCGAGCGGCACAGCGGCGGCCTGGGCCGCGGCATCCTGCACGGCAAGCGAGCGTGCTTCCTTCTCGGCGCCGGTCCCTTTGGGCAGCGCGAGTGCCGCCATGAATCCGTGAAATGCGTCCATGTCTTGTTCCAGCAGAGTTTCGAACTCGGCTATCGCCGATTTCATCCGCTCCACGGCCGCCGTCATCGATTCCCGGACCGCTTCATATTTGGGTCCTGCCGTAAGATTGGCTACCATGGACCCCATGGAAGCGCCCAAAGCCGCGGACAGCGCCGCAACGCTGCCACCGCCCGGCACAGGCGAGCTTGAGCCTGCTTCCTCCAGAAATTGGCGAATCTTCCGGTCAAAAACTTTCATTTGCATCCCCCCGCCCGATGGACTGCAGTTCCATTGCTTTTAATAAATTTTCGAACAAAATGACGGTCGTCAGCGTGCCTACTCCGCCCGGAACCGGTGTCGCGGCTTTCACCGCTTCCCAAATGCCGGGGCTGGCGTCGCCTGCAATTCCAGCCTCCGTTTCATTGATTCCCGCATCGATGACGACCAATTCGTCATGCACCATGCCCGGGGTCACCAGGCCTGCTTTGCCTGCGGCCGTAATCAAAATGTCGGCTTGAGCGATATGGCCGGATAAATTCGCGGTATAGGAATGACAGACGGTTACGGTGGCATTTTCGCGTAGCAGCAGCTGCATCAGCGGCCGCCCTACCGTTTCTCCCCGCCCGATCAGAACGACATGCGCCCCCTGAAGCCGGTATCCGTAATGTTTCAAAATGCGGATGCACGACTGGGGCGTCGCCGGGTACAACCCGCTTTCTCCCGTCATGCACGCCAATTTGTTCGCCGAAGATATGCCGTCGACATCTTTGGCCGGAGCGATGGCATCGGACAGCTTTTGCACGCGGATGTGCCCGGGAACGGGGAGCTCGAGCATGATTCCGTGCACGGCCGGGTCCCCGTTTAACCGCTCGATCTCCTCAAGAAGGCGCTGTTCGCTCACTTGCGCCTCAAATTCCATCAAATGAAAGGCAACCCCGAGTTTGGCAGCCAGCTTTTCCTTTGCTTTGGCGTAGTACGCGGAAGCCGGATCGCCCTGCACCAAAATGGCGGCTATCGCCGGTTGAACGCCCCGCTCCTTCCAGTTGCCGACTTCGGCGGCGATAGAGTGCGAGATTTGATCGGCTAACGGCTTCGATTTAAGCAGCAAACCCATTTACGTTCGTTCCCCTCTCCATAATCGGATGAACATGCAAAAAAAGTACTTGGTCCATTGCTCACCAAATACTTTGCCCAGGCGTACGGCTATAAGCCATGTGCTCCCTCGTGGTTGCCCACGTTACGCCAGTCACACATGACGATTACTGCTACGTACAGTTTATCACACGGATTCGCGTTCCGCATAGACGGCCGCGCGAGAATGTTTCACGCCCGCCTTGCAGCGCCTTCTCCGCTCTCCGTCGGGTCCCAGCCGTCATGGCCGGCCAGAACGCTCCGTGCATCAAGCTGCAGCGCTTCCGCTTCCGTTAAAGCCTTCGCCCAGCCGGCGCGGCCGGCGGCATCGCGCGCACCGGGGCCGGTGCTGCCGTACTCCGTATAGCGGGCCGTGCTTTCATTGTCGGGATTGTCCCAATTGTCCCAACCCGCCGAATAGATGTGCGGCCCCATCCATGTGTTGATAAACGCGGTATGCGCCCACGCTCTCCAGGGCCTGCCGAGGTAGACCGACTCTTCCTCCTGCGCTCCGGTCAGACGGCAGTTCAAAAAGACGTAGCCGAACTCCGCGCCCCGCGGCGTCGAAGCGGCCGTGATATAGCCTCCGCGCAAACTGCGGATTTCACACGATTCGAAACATGCCGCAGCCGATCCGAAAATAAAGTCGACATGCCCTTCGATATAGCAACCGGCAAAATAATGCCGCCCCCGGCTCGTATACAAAGTGTCCTGATTGCCGAGCAGCCTGACGCTGCGGTAAACCTGACGGTCGCCGGAAGCGTACAAAGCAACGGCCTGCGCGATTTCCGGGCCATAGCCCGCGGTGTTTTGCACCGTCAAATTTTCCATGCGAAAATCGTCGGCCTCCACCTTCAAAACGGCGGTGCGGAACGTTCCTATTTCTTTGCCGTCCGGCCCCGTCATCCTGGCGTAATCGCCGTAAGCGATAATCGTCCCTTCGCGGCTCTCGCCGATCAGTGCGATGTCCGGCTTATTGTCGGGAATGAGCAATTTTTCGCGATAAGTTCCATTTTTGACATAGATCGTAACAGGCTCCAGAGGAAGCACGCGGACGGCGTCTATCGCCTCCTGAATGCCGGTGAAGTCCCCGCTGCCGTCTTGCGAAACCGTGATATGTCTCATAAAAAAGGTTTGTCTCCTCTCCGCTCAGGAAAGCTGCGCCTTCAGCCAGTCGAATGATGTTCTTCCGGAAATTTCATGCTTGCCCGGGAATATGTCGGCAGCGAGCCGGTCCTCCGCTCCAAGACTGCGGTAAATCCGGGTCAGCCGCACAATGGCTTCTTCCGTCGTTCCAACCGGAAATACCCGGTCCTGATCCCCGGACTCGATAAACAAAGGCCTCGGAGCGATCAACCCGAGCAATTCCGGCTGCTCGGCAATCCGCAGGATGCCGGGAATATAGTTGTCGATGCAGTGCGGCCGATCCAAAATGCTCCCCAGGTACGTATTCGCATATCCGCAAATTACGGCGGCGCGGATGCGCTCATCCAAAGCAGCGGTCAAAGATGCGACCAGGCCGCCGCCGGAAAAGCCGATGACCCCGATCCGCTCCGGGTCGACTTCCTCCCGCGCGGCCAAATAGTCGAGCGCGCGCGTCGCTTCGAATGCGCGGAATCCGGCGATGGTCATCCCGCACATGAGCAGCTGCAGCGCAATCGGCAGGCAGCTGGAATCTTTGGCCGACGGATCGGCCTCCACGCCGGCCTGCAATCTCCGGTCCCCGAAGCCGATGATTTCGGGGACGAGCACGAACAGCCCCCGGCGGGCCAGCCGGACGGCGAACTTGTTGTGAATCCCGGGATCGTCAGCGAAGCTGCCGTCGGGATTCATGCCGAGCGCGGCCCGATGGCCCGGGCCGTGTCCGTGGCAGGCAAGCACCGCCGGCAGCTTGCCGCCCCCGCCTGACGGATACAGCGCATACGCCGGTATCCGCAGCCCTTCGTACGTCGAGTAAGCGAGCTTCTCGACGGTAAGTCCTTCATGCTCGAACGTGTCGAGCAGTTCGGGCTCCAGCGCCGCCCGGCGCTCGGGCCAGGCCCCCAGCGCATCGGCGAGCCGGCGCCTGAGCTCCTCGCGCCCGGCCCCGTCGGGCATAGTCCCGCCGGCGCGGTCCAGGCTGTTTTCCACCGTTTGCGCATAAAGCTTTGCCAAAAAATCGTCAGGGCTCCACATTCCGCAGCCATCTCCTTTATCCAAGGCCGGATTCGGCCTTCCGCTTTTCGATTTCGCGCCTTCCGCTTTCAAAATATGCTAAAATTTGCATATACGCTTCCTGCAAAGAGAGGGACTTCCATGAGCAGCCGGACCGAACCGAAATACCATATCGGCGATTCATCCTTTGCCATTCAGCAGCTGCAGCGCAAAGGCTATTTCGCCATGCCCCGCCCTCATGCTCATCCGTTTTACGAATTATATTACTTGTTGGACGGCCAGCGCGTCTATTTTATAAACGGCAAAGTATACACCGTGCAAAAAGGGGACTTGATCGTTGTCGTGCCGAACGACCTTCACGCTACGTCAAGCTCAAGCGTCGAAAAATTCGAGCGGGTGCTGATCGAATTCGCGCCCGATTTCATAGCTCCGACCGAACCTCCGCTGCTCGAACTGCCGCCTTTTTGCGAGTCCGCTTTAATCCGCTTGCCGCTCAAAGAGCAGCAGGCCGTCGAGCGCTTGCTCCAGCAAATGTTGGCCGAATGCAGGGAGCGGCCGGCGCTTTACGTTTCCTGTGTGCGGCAGCTGCTGACCGAACTGCTGATCCGGATTCACCGCTCCTGCGGGTCAGGCAGCGAGCCTCCGGGCGGCGGCCATCCGATGCACCAGAAGGTGACGGAGATCGCCTCCTACATCAATACCCATTACAAAGAGCCGATTACCCTGGAGCTTGCCGCAAAACAATTTTATATTAGCCCCGCATATTTAAGCCGCATTTTTCTGAAACTGACGGGCTTCCATTTTAGCGAATACGTCCGGGTTGTGCGCATCCGCGAAGCGCAAAAGCTGCTGCAGACGACCCGGAGCAAAGTCCAGACGATTGCGGAGCAGGTCGGGTTTGAGCACATTTCCCATTTTAACAAAACGTTCAAATCCATTGCGGGCATGCCGCCCCTGCGCTACCGCGAGCTTGCGGGGAAATAACGGCCATCCCCGGTGAATGTCCCTATTATAGAGCATGCAATTGCCAGATTTCTTGCATGCTCTTGTCTATTTTGTCTGAAATTGAATATTTTTGTCCTTCGTGTTTGATTCGGCTGAGTGTGAGCATTTTAACTGTCTGTGATTGCGATCACATACCTTTTTCCGCAGACCTGTTAATCTGTGTATGAAAACTGGACAATGAAACGGAGGGATTCATCTATGTTTTGTTACCAATGCGAGCAAACCCCGACAGGCGGCTGCAAAGTAGTCGGCGTCTGCGGAAAAGATGAAAATATCGCCAGCCTGCAGGACACGATGATTTTTGCGTTAAAAGGTATCGCCGCTTATGCCACGCACGCACGCCAATTGGGCTACAGCGACCCCGAGGTAGACCGCATCACACATGAAGCGCTCTACATGACTTTGACCAACTCCAATTTCAACCTCCAGGAGCATATCGACATGGCGATGAAAGTCGGTTCCGCGGCCGTAAGGATCATGGACGTTCTGGATCGCGCGCATACGACGCATTTTGGAATTCCCCAGCCCGTCACGGTGTCCCAGAACAAAATCGAGGGCCATGCGATCGTCGTAACCGGGCACAACCTTTATGCGCTGGAGGAACTGCTCAAACAGACCGAGGGCAAAGGAATCAACATCTACACACATTCCGAAATGCTCCCGGCCCACGGCTACCCGAAATTGAAGCAATACGCGCATCTGAAAGGAAATATCGGCAAAGCGTGGTATGACCAGCGGCGGCTTTTCGAAAAATTCCCGGGAGCCATCCTGGCGACGACCAACTGCGTCATGCCTATAAAAGGCACGTATGCCGACCGCTTTTTCTCCTACGATATCGCCGGTCTGGAAGGTGTCACCAAAATCATCGGCGATGATTTCACCCCTCTGATCGACAAAGCTTTGTCGCTGCCCGCCGTCAGCATTGATTCCGAGCAGCAGCTTACGACCGGATACCATCACGAAACGGTGATCGGGCTCGCTCCCGAAATCATTCAAGCCGTCAAAGCAGGCAAAATAAAACGTTTCTTCGTCATCGCCGGCTGCGATGCGCCCGGCCCTGGCGGCGAGTATTACCGCGAGCTCGCTACATCGCTTCCTAACGATACCGTCATTCTCACGACGTCCTGCGGCAAATTCCGCTTCAACGACGTGGAATACGGAACTGTCGCCGATACCGGCATCCCGCGGTACATCGACCTTGGGCAGTGCAACAATTCCGGCTCCACCGTCAAAATCGCGCTCGCTTTGGCCGACGCTTTCGGCTGCAGTGTCAACGATTTGCCGGTCAGCATCGTCCTCTCCTGGTTCGAGCAAAAAGCCGTCGCCATCCTGCTCGGCTTGTTCAGCCTCGGCATTCAAGATATTCGCATCGGTCCCAAACCGCCGGAATTCATTACCCCGGGCGTTCTGGACGTACTGGTGCAAACTTTCGGACTTAAACTGATCGGGAATGCTCAAGAGGACATGGCAACGATGCTTGCACTTGCTTAAGCTCCTCCGCCATGGCTTTGCGTACGCATCGGACGATCTCGTCGATGTCCTGCGGCGTCGCTTGATCGATAACAGGGTAAAGAGCCGGGTCTACCGGCGCATAACAGAATCGGGCTACCCAAGCGGGTAGCCTTTTCATATGCGTTCGTTTTCCTGCATCAAGCTTTTTGATGCCTATTTCACAGCTGATGACTCGTCCCTTTTATTAATGGACATTAACGGGTTTTCTGTTCCTTTTCGACTAACCGTTGATTGCGTTGACAAATAGTGGTATATATTTACAGAACCCATTTATAAATAACGAAAATGTTGGCCAATTAGGATCATCTGCTCAGCATACATCGTTACATTGGTTGCGCTGTAATGTGAATCATTTTCCAAAAGGAGTGGAACCGAGTGAATAGAATCATTGTGCCCCTTTGTATATTGGCTTCCGTTTCATTGTTATTTACGGTTGGCGGCAAAAATATAACGAATTACGCACCGACGATAGGATGGTTGTTAGCGATTATATTATTCACAACCGCTATTTTGTTCATTTTTACTCGAAGACACAAAAAGAAAAATAGCAACTAAAATACCTCCTGCGCTCGCTTAAGCTCCTCCGCCATGGCTTCGCGTACGCAGCGGACGATCTCGTCGATGTCCTGCTTTGTTGCTTGATCGATATGGATGCCCATAATAACCGTTACGGCCTGATTGAGCCGTGAGGCTGCCAGCCTTGCGAGCTCTGCCGCTAGCGGTTTTTCTCTATGTCCCGGCAGTGTGACGGCTTCTTCGCAGATCCGATGCCCGTCGGGATACGCGACCGCCACAGCCCCGATATGAGCCTGGCCGCCGCCGATAAGAAATACTTTGTCTTTTCCCAGTGAATACGTATGAATATGGATGTTATAGGGTACGGGTTCACTTTTCATGCCGCCCAAACGCCTCCATTCCTGATTCTCCATTACAAAACCGCTTCATTATACGAAAATGCCCGGCCAACTGCATGTGATGAAGATCACGATGCAGCTTTTGCCGCGTCCAAAAATGTTGAAAGTGATCTATCTCATATCCGGCGATTTCGGCCCATGATACATTATGGGAAAAATGAGTCAGGAGTGGCGGCCATGAAAATCAAACATATAGCGGTAATCGGCGGGGGCATTACGGGGCTGACCGCAGCCTACGAGCTGCACAAACAGTTCGAATCTTCGGGGCAGCCGGTTCAAATCACGCTCCTGGAAAAAAGCGACAGGCTCGGCGGCGTCATTCAAACGCTGCATCGGGACGGCTTTATTATCGAACAAGGCCCGGATGCCTTTTTGTCCCGCAAGACTGCCGTGCTGCATTTGTCCGATGAACTCGGCTTGACCGGCGACTTGACCGGACTGGCCCCGACCGCTTCCAAAAGCTTTATCTGCCTGAAAGGAAAGCTTCACCCCGTGCCTGCAGGCTTGTCCATGGGCATCCCCACGCGAGTGAAGCCGTTCATAGGCACCCGTTTGCTTTCTTTTCCCGGCAAAGTCCGGGCGTCATTGGATTTTCTTTTGCCTAGAAAAAGCACCCCCGGTGACGAATCCATCGGGAGCTTGATTGAACGAAGGCTGGGCGCGGAGGTCGCCGACCGATTGGTCGGACCTATTTTGGGCGGCATCTATGCGGGAGATTTGCACATGCTGAGCACCGCCGCAACTTTTCCGCAGCTGCTTCATATGGAAAAAGAACACCGCAGCCTCATTCTCGGCATGCTTTCCTCCCGCAGCAAAAAGCCGTCACCGGCTCCGGACGCTGCCGTTAGCCAGCTGCCTCCCCATCTTCGCAGCAGCATGTTCCTGACCTACAAAAGCGGACTACGCACGCTGGTCGACCGGCTGGCGGCCGTCCTGACGAAAAGCGGAACCTTCATCAGCATGAATAGTCCCGTTCAGAGCATCTTGCGCCAGCAGGAAAACTATAAAATTGTATTTTCCGGCCATTCGGCGCTGAAAGTCGACGGCATCGTCCTGGCTGCGCCGGCCGAGCAAGCGGCCAAACTCATTCAAGGCGCGCCGCAGCCGCTGACGGAACGGTTGGGGCAAATCCCCAGCGCGTCCGTTGCCAACATCGTTATGGCTTTCGATCAAGCTGCGCTCGATCGGTCTCTGCAGGGATCGGGGTTTGTCGTTCCCAGGCAAGAGGGGCTGCTCATCACGGCCTGCACCTGGACTTCGTCGAAATGGACCCACACCGCCCCGCCCGGGAAAGTGCTGATCCGGGCGTATACAGGCCATTGGGGGGATCAGTCTCATGAGGAATTGGACGACTCCGAGCTGGAAAAACGAGTGAAGAAAGAATTAGGCGCCATCCTCGGACTGGCGGCAGCGCCCCTGTTCACGGAAATTATAAGACATACCGGGGCCATGTCCCAATATTCGGTAGGCCATATGGATCGGCTCCAACATATCGAGCGGCAGCTTCAGGAGCAATTTCCGCATCTGGTCGTGGCCGGGAGATCGTATCGCGGCGTCGGAATTCCGGACTGCATTGCGCAGGGCCGGCAAGCGGCCGAACGATTGTTTCAACAACTGCTCACAAATTCTTAAAATGTGCGGCTTTATACTATGATTTTTGTTACAGTGGGCGGTCCGTCCGCTTTGCTACAATGAAGCCACATATGAAGGAGGTAGGATGTTTATGGCTAAAATTCAAGTTTGGAATCCTGAAGACCCGCAATTTTGGAAAAGCGAAGGCAAGCGGCACGCTACCCGAAATTTGTGGATTTCCGTTCCTTCTCTCATGCTGGCCTTTATCGTATGGCAGATCTGGTCTGTTGTCGCTGTCCGGTTGAACGACATCGGATTTCATTTTACACAGGACCAACTGTTCACGCTGGCTGCTATTCCCGGACTGGTAGGCGCAACTTTACGCTTTGTGTACACCTTTGCGGTCGGAACGTTTGGCGGACGCAACTGGACCGTGCTGTCCACGGGCATTCTCGCTATCCCTGCCGTTGGCATCGGAATGGCCGTGCAGAACCCGGACACGCCTTATTCGGTCATGCTCCTTTTGGCAGCGCTTTGCGGCCTAGGCGGCGGAAATTTCTCCTCGTCTTTGTCCAACATCAGCTTCTTTTATCCTAAAAAGGAAAAAGGCACAGCCCTCGGCATCAATGGCGGTCTCGGCAATATGGGCGTATCCGTCGTGCAGTTCGTGACGCCTCTGATTATTACAACCGGAACTTTCGCATTGGTCGGCGGAGAAGGCCAGTTGCTTAAGAGCGGGCAGCATGTCTGGCTGCAAAATGCCGCCTTTATTTGGGTCGTGCCTATTCTGATCATGACCGTCATCGCATTTTTCGGCATGAACAATTTGCCCGGAACCAAACAATCGGTATCCGAACAATTCGTCATCGTCAAGCGCAAGCACACCTGGATTATGACCTGGCTCTACGTGGCCACCTTCGGCTCATTTATCGGATATTCCGCTGCGTTTCCGCTGCTGCTGAAAGCCCAGTTCCCCGAACATGTGTCGCTGGCGTTCCTCGGAGCTTTCGTCGCAGCGGCAGCCCGGCCTGTAGGCGGATGGCTGGCGGATAAGCTCGGCGGGTCCAACGTTACGGCTGTTGTACTCGTTATGATGGGGATCGGAGCGATCGGAGTTATTTACTATATTGATGCGCATCAGTTCGGCGGATTTCTGGCATCGTTCCTCCTCCTTTTTCTGGCGGCGGGCACCGGTTCCGGATCTACGTTCCAAATGATCCCTTTCATCTTCCCGCCAAGAGAGGCCGCACCCGTATTAGGTTTCACGGCAGCTTTCGCGGCTTATGGCTCTTTCTTTATACCGAAGCTTTTCGGATGGGCTACGAATACGACAGGCAGCCCGGTCGCAGCGTTCTATTTTTTCATCGCATTCTACATCATCTCGATTATTTTGAACTGGCATTTCTATCAAAGCAAAAAAGCCGAAGTCACCTCGTTCGTCATATCCAAAACGAAAAAGGCGTGAGGCGGCTGCTTGCGGGAGCGGCTCGCAGGAGCAAGAAACTCGCGAACAGACTTCGGATGCGAATGCACATTTTTGCACGCTTTATCTTTTATTGCCAACAGTTCCTCCACAGCGGCCCTGCCTGCCGCAAAACAACGAAAAGAGCTTCGGAATCGCGCGAATGGCGCCGTTCCGAAGCTCTCTCTTTTACGATAAGCTAACGATTCCGGGACAGGGCTTATGAAAGTCGTTTGCACTTTTTTGCATAATAATCAAGTCAATTTGAGTCCAATAAATCAAAAAAATCCAATTGTTTGAAATAAAATGAAATGGTATCATCCAAAACGATAGCGCTTACATTTCGTTATCAATCCTATAGCAAAGCAGGTGATTATCCGAAAGACCGATTACCAACCCGTCATGCAGGAGGTGCTGCCGCTCCCCCACCCTTTAGACGGAAGACAGGAGCCTCGCCCTTATCACCGTAAATGTTGCAAGAGAAGAACATGATGAATTATTCTCAGTGTTAAGAATAGGAGTTGAAAAGATGAAGCTGATGGCCAACATGATGAAACCTTTTGTAATGTTTGCAGCATTATTCTGTTTAACGCTTTCTTTCATTCAAATGCCCGTCGCACATATGGCCGGCGGAGTGACTTTGACTGCTGATACAACCGCAATGACTGCCACAATATCCAATGAATATTTGACCGTCAAGTTTAACAACACGGGCAAGGGATACTCACTTGTCTATGGCAGCCAGGAGCTGATTGGGACAGCTAAAGGCTTTTATTGGGACAATACCAATAACAGCGGAACAAATAGCGGTCTCAGCCCGACCCAACTCAAAATCGTAAGCAATACCGGCACCATGGCGGACATCGCCTATATCGGCGGCGCCGGCGAGCTGCACTATGTCGTCCGCAGCGGCGTTAGCGGCATTTATTCCTATTTTGTTGCCGCGAATGTCGGAACGGTCCAAGAAATGCGGACGGTTTATCGCGTTGACGGATCGATCTTCCGCAACGGTTATAACGCTGAAAAGCAAGGGGCTCTCCCCGCTGTCTCCGATATTCAGAACGGAACGCTCGTTCAGAACGAAACCTGGAAGCTGCCAAACGGCTCGTACTACTCCAAGTACGATTGGGCAAGCTATATGGCACAAGATCATGTACACGGTGTATATGGAACAGCTTCGAATGGAAACAACTACGGCGTCTGGATGATCCCTGTAAGCCATGAAGCCGACAACGGCGGACCGCTGAATCAGGAACTGATGGTTCACGTCGAGAGCTCAACGGGCGACGGCACCGTGCTTAACATGATGCAAGGAACTCACTTAGGGAAAACTTCCACAACGATCCCTTCAGGAAAAATGTATGGACCGTGGTTGGTATATGTCAATAATGGCGATATCAGCGACGCAAAAACAAGAGCCGCTGCCGAGGAAGCGTCCTGGCCTTACTCTTGGCTGTCAAACCAAAATTACCCTTTAAATCGTTCCACAGTTACCGGCACGTTGAAGGTTGCCGATGGGCGTTCGGCCGCAGGTTCGACGATTGTTCTTGCTCAGCCCGGCGGTGAATTTCTGTACCAGGGCACGAACTATATGTATTGGGCCCAAACGGATTCCTCCGGCAAGTTCAACATTCCAAACGTGCGGCCAGGCACCTATTCGCTGTATGCCTATCAGACCGGCGGCAGTATTACGGATCAGCTCCAGAAGGACAATATTGCAATTAGCGGCACTGCCGCCAACTTGGGTACTATTACCTGGACGCCGCCTAATTATCCGAATAAGCTTTGGCAGATCGGAACTGCCGACCGGAAATCAGGGGAATTCAACTTGGGCAATTTCCCAAGGCAGTTCGGTATCTACAATAACGTGCCGGCCAACCTGACCTATACGATTGGCACAAGCTCGCCTTCAACCAACTGGTATTACGCACAGACGCAGGCGGGACAATGGAATGTCAATTTTAATCTGGCTAAAACGTACAGCGGAAATGCCCATCTCACCGTTGCCATGGCTGCGATCTCCCGCTTTCCGATCGTAGAAGTGGATGTAAACGGAGTAGCCGTAACAACGCTGGATTACTCGGCATTGAACGATCAAACCATCTACCGGGATGCATTGCAAAGCGGAAGATACAAAATGGTTCAAATCGATTTTCCTGCATCACAGCTTGCGGCAGGCTCCAATACAATCACCTTCAAAATGACAAGCGTCACCAGCGGCGGCGGCATTATGTACGATACGATCAAATTGGAGACAGATTGAATCGCATCAGGAACTGAAAAAGGGACATCCTCCCTGGATGAGAAATGGTTGATCACGACAACCATTTCCAACAAAGGGGATGTCCCTCTTTCGTGGCATCGCCACAAACTGAGTCACGTACTTATCTGACCGTGAGGCTTGTATTCACGTGTTTTTGAATCGTTCTATCAGGCGACCGCACGCTCCCGGCGATAAATCCAAACAGCCAGCGGAAATAAAACGATGTTGACCGCCGCGTAGACAAGCACGGAAAGATAATGCTCGAAAAAGTAAGCATTTACGGCTTTTTGCGTGCAGAGGATGTTCAGAAACAGGATGATACACAGCAAGACGATCCCGCGATAGCTACGTTTCATAACGTTTCACCCCCGTCGCATAAATGGCGCCTTGCTCCTGCTTCAGCAGGATTTCCGGCAGCGGTCTTCGCGGAGGCCCGGCCACCGGCGAGCCCGTTCGAACGTCAAACAGCCCGTGATGGCAAGGGCATACCATCTCTTCCTTCTCCTTGCTCCAGAAGACGGGGCATTTCAGATGGGTGCATGCGTTTTGATACGCTTTGTACTCATTCTCGCCGAGGCGGATCAGCAGCGCGGAATCGTGCTCGCTCGGATAGGCGAATTCGACGGCATCCCCGATTTTCAGCGCATGAATATCGGCAATTTTTTGCTGCGGATGGCTTTTCTTTTGCATTCCCGCAAGCTCCTTAGCCGCCAGCGCCCCCCAAGGCAGCGTGGATATCGCGAACACGCCGGCTGCGCCGGCCAGTGTTTTCATGAAGTTCCGGCGATCAAGCTTTCTTTCGTTGTCCTTGCTGATATTGTGCGTATAGTTATCCTCATTCAAAGGAAAATGGTCATTATCACGTTTGCCGTTCTGTTCCATACGGGCTCACCCCAGTACAAGTTAGTTAAAACAGCTTGGCCTTACCTTGCAAAATGCCCGGAAGACTGATCTTCACATTCGTCTCCCCTTCAAGGGGGTCGAACGGCTGATGACTTGCCGTCCAATTGCCCAGCCTGTGCTGCTCTTTTTTCGCCGCGATCTCCTCTGCGGTAAGCCATTGCAGCGTTTGGGTCGGACAAACCGAGGCGCACATCGGCGGTATTCCCTCTTTGGTCCGATCGTAGCAAAGGTCGCATTTATACATCAGGTTCTGCGCTTCATCGAACTTGGGAATCCCGTACGGGCAGGCAATCGTGCAGTTTTGACAGCCGATGCATTTCTCCACCAATGCCGACAGGACGGCCCCCTCTTGCGTGATCTGAATGGCCTGGGCCGGACAGCTTCGGGCACAGGCCGGATTTACACAGTGCAGGCACATTAACGGGATCGTTTGACGGCTGACAAACGGGTCTACCTCGTAGACGTAGTTGCGGTTTCTTTCATCGTGTCCACCGCACTGCGTACAGGCGGCAAGGCAGCTCCGGCAGCCGATGCAGTTATCCATTTCAATGTAAAGATGCTGTTTCATCGATGCTCACCCTCTCGGTCTGCTTGGCAATCTGTGCGGCGCAAGCTTTAAACTCCGGCATTTTCGACATCGGGTCAAGCGCCGGAATCGTCAGCAAATTAATCGACTGCTCGTGGCCGAAATGATACGGAACGAACACGGTATCCTTGCGGATCGCCTCGATGACTTTCACCTTGTAAAAGGCTTCGCCGCGGCGAGTGTATAAGCGGACCACTTCATCGTGGACGATTCCGTACCGCTCGGCCGTCTCCGGATGCACCTCCACGAAGGGCTCCGGGCACATGGCCCGCAGGAACGGAATGCGCCGGGTCTGGTTGCCCGACAGGTAGTGGTACACAACCCGGCCTGTCGTAAGCCGCAGCGGGTACTGCTCGCACGGCTCCTCCGCCGGCGGCCTGTACGGGAGCGCGCACAGCTTGGCTTTGCCGTCGGGATGATAAAACTGATGGTCCAAAAACATATGCGGCGTGCCCGGGTCGTCTTCATCGCGGCAAGGCCAGAAGACGCCGTCGTTTTCGTTGATTTTTTCCCAGGTGGCGCCGTAATAATCGGCATACCCGCCTTTGGAGGCGAGGCGGAATTCGTCATTGACGTCTCTGGCCGTTTTCAGATGGCGGAAATATTGCCCCCTGCCCAGCCGTTCCGCAAGCTCGACCTGGATCAGCCAATCCGGCTTGGACTCGCCTACGGGCTCCTGGGCTTTATTTATTTTGATGATACGCCCTTCCAGGTTCGTGACCGTCCCCTCGTCCTCCGACCAGGTTACGGACGGCAGCACGACATCGGCGAATTCGGCGGATTCCGACAAATACATGTCCGCGCAAACCATAAAATCGAGCCCCTTCAGCGCCTCGCGCACATAATTCAAGTTCGGCGCCGAGACGGCGGGATTGGAGCAGAGCAGGTACAACCCCCGAATCGTTTTGTTTTGCATAAGCTCAAACATTTCGTAAGCCGATACGCCTGGCTGCGGCATCTCTTCCGGCTTGATTCCCCAGACGCTGCAAACCTCTGCCACATGCTTCGGGTTTGTAATTTTGCGGTAGCCCGGCAGCGCATCGGCTTTTTGGCCGTGCTCCCTTCCGCCCTGGCCGTTGCCTTGTCCCGTAAAGGTCGCTACGCCCGATTTGGGCCGGCCGATTTTGCCTGTGATCAGACACATGTTCGTGTAGGCCGAGACATTGTCGGTGCCCTTATGCTGCTGTTCGATGCCGCGAGCGAACATGACGACGGCGTTGGGCGCCCTGCCGTATATGTCGGCGGCGCGGATCAACTTGTCGGGAGCGACTCCCGTGATCTCGCTCGTATATTCAGGCGTGAACGGTTCGACAACCGCCTGCAGCTCTTCAAATCCGTTCGTATGCTTGCTGACGAATTCAGTGTCTACATGGCCATTCCGTATAAGCAGATGGATCATGCAATTGGCGAGCGCCAGATCCGTCCCCGGGCGCAAATCCAGATGAACGTCCGCGCGCCGGGCGATCGGCGTTTCCCGGGGGTCCGCTACGATCAAATAGCCGCCGCGGTTCTGCACTTCCCAGACGCGGAACATCGACGTCGGGTGGCATTCCGCCGTATTGCTTCCCGCAATGAACAAGCAATCCGTTTCATGCAGATCGGTCCACGGCAGCGTCGATCCCCGGTCCACGCCAAAGCTGCGCAAGAAACCCGCCGCTGCGCTCGACATGCAAAAGCGCCCGTTATAGTCGATATAGCGCGTCTGAAGCCCAACCCGGGCAAACTTGCCGGTCAAGTAGCATTTCTCATTCGTCATCGATACGCCGCTGAATACGGAAAGCGAATCTTTGCCGTACTGGTCCTGCATTTCCCGGAATCGCCTTGCGATCAGATCGTAAGCCTCGTCCCAGCTCGCTTCGCGGAAGCCTTCTTTCGTTCCCTTTAAAGAAGCGTCATCGCGGATCAGCGGAAGCAGCAGCCGGTCATCATGATTCGTCTGCTGGTAGGCGGTCACGCCTTTGGGACACATTTTGCCAAGCGTTACCGGCCAATCGTAGCGGGGCTCGACGCCGATAATTTTGTTTGTGGACGTATTGACTCTCAAGTTCATGCCGCACTGCATCCCGCAGTAGGAGCAATGGGTTGCCACCAGCTTTTCGTTCGGATGCGTTTTATTGGCGATTTGTTTAAAAAACTTATCCTTTGGCATTCTGATTCGCCTCCTTAAACTTGATCCGATGGGTCGGAATGCCGGCAAACCGGGACATCCGGTATTTGCGGCGGCAGGGCAAGCAAAGCTCGGCCAAGTGATAACCTTCCTCCGTCTTGAATTCGATGCCGCTTGTCTGCAGCACGGCGATCACGTCGCCGGATTGCTCCTCGGACACAAAGCCGGTCCCGCAAACCCGGCAGCTTTTCATCGCCTGCCCGGCGTAATGCTCCCGGTAATTTCGGGCGAAGACGCTCATCGGACGGAACGGAATATGCGCCAGCTTGCCGAACGGAATATAAATGAGCGTGACGATGACCGACCATTGATGCACCATAGATACGACAGGCTGCCCGTACCCGTGCAAAAACATATTGCAGAAAGTGAGCGTCAGCCCTGTCAAACTGACGAACAGCAGCATGTACAGCGGGAGAAAATCATAGACAAAAGATTGCTCTGCGACAGCCTGCATGTTTTTCAATCTGCGGTATAAAGCCATGCAGCCTCCGCCGATGACCATGAAAGCCGTAATATTCAACGCATTATAAAAAAGGTATCCGATAATTCCGTCCGCCTTAATGCGCATAATATCGATGCCGAAACCAACGACGGTGTACGTCCCGTTCTCTCCCATCGTGAAGTACATCCAGCCGAACACCAGGGGAAACGTGACGAAAGCCGAAATGATGCAGCCCCAACCCAAAAGAATGTGCTGCGTCCAGCGGTACCAGCCGCGATTCCAGACAAACCGGTACGTGGCCAGATGGTCCACCGCCGTCGCCGGCGTGCTTTTGCGGAACAACAGTTTGATTCCTTTCTTTAAAATCACCTTCGTAGGCGGCCGCTCCCCCCATGACAGAAACCGGTAAAAGAAACCGCAGACAAATACGACCGTCCCGACCATATAACCGTACAAAGCCAAGTCAATATGGGTAAAAAATCTCGAACCGAACCACATGAGGACGATTAGTCCACATACAACGAAAAAAACGTATTTGGCAAATTTGGACGCGAACGCTCGATCCATGTCTTATCATGCTCCTTCGCTGTAAACTCCTAATTCATTAAAACACATTCTTTCTGCCGACACTGTGAGGGATATCACTTCGCGCCAAAAAACCTCCGATTCCGTTATACAAACGGTTCCGGAGGCTATCGGCCGCCTGATATTCCAATAATCCTATCTAGCTTATACCGATATAAACCGTATTCCCCTTGAGCTGAACGGGATATGTCTTGACTTGTCCCGTGTCGGGCAGCTGCACTTCTCCGGTGAGGAGACTGATCTTGCAATCGCGCAAGGGACAGTAGACGTACTGCCCGCTTACGATGCCTTCGGCCAGCGGACCGCCTTTCTTATGGGCGGTTTTGTTTTCAAGCGCATGCAAAGTGCCGCCGGAGACGTGAAACACTGCGATTTCAACATCCCCTATCCGCACAACCTTGCCGAGGTGCAGGGGGAACTCCTCCAGTTCCCCGACCGGATGATAGACGGCAGCCTCTATATCAGATGTGGCTTTCATATCGGTTCCTCCCTTATTTCGCCAAAATTTGTTCGTACAGCTGGTGCCTGAGCTCTTCCCCGTCGATAACTTCCTTCCACGGATCTTGCAGCCCGGCCAGCGCCAGTTCGATGCGGTCCACAAGCTTCCGGCGGTTTTCCTTGTTCTCGACAATTTCCCGGACAACCGTATCCAGGCCGATCCGTTCGATCCAATCGGACGTGCGCTCCCCGTAATTTCCCGTTTCCCGGTAATATTGAATGAAAGCTCCCGCAAGCTCAATCAGCTCTTCGTCCGTCTTCACCTTGCAGAGCAGGTCCGCGCCCCTTAATTTCACGCCGCCGTTGCCGCCGACATAAATCTCCCAACCGCCGTCATTCCCGATAATGCCGAAATCTTTAATTTCCGGCTCGGCACAATTGCGAGGACAGCCGTTGACGGCCATTTTGAATTTGGCCGGCATCCACAGCCGCTCGAATTTTTTCTCCAGCAAAATCCCCATGCCGAGGGAATCCTGGGTGCCAAAGCGGCAAAACGTCGAGCCTACGCATGTTTTTACGGTTCGAATCGACTTGGCGTAAGCGTACCCGGACGGCATATCCAGCTCTCCCCATACGAGCGGGAGATCCTCTTTCTTCACGCCCAGCAGATCGAGGCGCTGGCCGCCGGTCACCTTGACCATTTTCACGGCATATTTGTCCGCGACTTCAGCTATTTTGCGCAGCTGGTCCGGCGTCGTGACGCCCCCATACATTCTGGGGACAACGGAGTAGGTGCCGTCTTTCTGAATATTGGCATGCAGTCTTTCGTTCACGAATCGCGAATCCCGCTCGTCCTCAAAAGCTTCGGGCCATATCATGCCGATGTAATAGTTGATCGCAGGGCGGCATTTCGGGCATCCTTCCGGATTGCTCCAGTCCAGTACGCTCATCACTTCTCTGACGTGGGTCAGCCCTTTATCCCTGATCGCCGCGACCACCTCGTCACGGGTATGGGACGTGCAAGGACATATCGTTTCCTTGGCGGTGCTGCCTTCATAGCGATCCCCCAGTGTCAGAGCGAGGATGTTTTCCACCATCGGCTTGCAGCCCCCGCAGGACCGGCTGGCTCCGGTGCACGCCTTGATTTCGTCCACCGTGTTTAGCCCTTGTTCCACGATAGCCTGCACGATCATGCCTTTGGTAACCCCGTTGCACCCGCATACGATCTCGTCCGCGGGCATCGCGGCAGCGAAAGCAAGCGGGTCCGCTGCGGCGGCAGCCGGCGCGCCCAGCAATAGCGCATGAATGTCCTGTGTCATGGGCTCCCGGTCTTTTACCCATTTCAACAGCTGAGCGGACAGGCTCACATCGCCGAACAATACGCCGCCAACGATCCGGTTGTCCCGAAGCAGCACTTTCTTGTACGTTTTCTTCCAATGATCCTGCGAACGGATGATGCCCAGTCCGGGACCGTCTTGAAATTCCCCGGCGGAAAATACGTCCACTCCGGAAATTTTCAGCTTGGTCGATACGGTCGATCCGTTGTAAGGCTCTACCGCTACCCCGCACAAATGTTTTGCCAGAACAGCACCCTGCTCAAACAACGGCGCCACCAGACCGTAGCAGATGCCGCGATGCTCGTTGCATTCGCCGACGGCGTACACATCCGCGACACTAGTCCGCATGTAATCGTCGACCACAATGCCCCGTCCAACCTGGATGCCGCCATTACGGGCCAGCACCGTATTGGGCACGATTCCCGCGGCCATGACCAAGAATTCGGCTTCCAGTATCGAGCCGTCGTCGAACATAAGCCCCTCTATGCGGGCGTCGCCCAAAATCTCCGCGGTCTTTTTCTTCATCATAAAATGAAGCCCTTGCTCTTCGAGCTCCGCTTTGAGCATAGCCGCCGCCGCGGCATCCAGCTGTCTCTCCATCAAATCCTCGAACAAATGAACGACCGTCACGTGCATGCCCAGTTTAAGCAGCCCTTTGGCCGCTTCGAGACCGAGCAGACCGCCGCCGATGACCGCCGCCTTTTTGAACATTTGCGCCGCTTCCATCATCCTGTTGCAATCCTGGACGTCGCGGAAACCGACAATCCCTTGCTTTTCAATGCCAGGCAGCGGGAGCATCACCGGATTCGATCCGGTAGCCAGGATGAGCTTGTCGTAGGGCTTAATATGCCCGTCGCTCGTATAGAGATATTTGGCCGACGTATTGATTCCCGTCACCTCAACTCCCGTGTACAGTTGAATATGGTTTTGTTCATACCACTCGTAATCGTTAAGAATCATGTCGTCGAATGTTTTGCTTCCCTCCAGCAGGTAAGAAAGCTGTATCCGGTTATAATTGGGGTGCGGTTCCTTGCCAATGACCGTGATGTCATACATGTCCGGCGCTAATTTGACGATTTGCTCAATCGTGTTAATGCCTGCCATCCCGTTTCCTACAAGCACCAGTTTCAGCCGATTTGTTACACCGTCCATCGTATCTGCCTCCTCGCGATTTACTCCCTTTCTGTTCAAAACATAGCCGTTTCTATGGACCAATCATAGAACACCGGACGGCCGGAGCGATGTGAAATTAATCACATACATCGGAAAAACAACAAAAAGCCCTGACAAATCAAGGCTTTAATTGTCCGGGCTTCTCAAATTTTGGAGAGCGATCGATAACGCGGGTGCTCGGAAAGAACCGACTGAAACAATTGCGTCACGCCGGGGTGCGGCGACTGCAAGAGCTGCGCTTTATCCTCGCTGTGTTCAACAAGCGCCCCTTTATCCATAACGGCAATGGCATCGGAAATGAAGAACGCGGCTTTAACGTCATGCGTGATAAATAGATAAGAAAGGCCGAACGTCGACTTTAAATCGCTCAAAAGTGCCAGTATGTGCGATTGAGTCACCTTATCCAAGCTGCTTATCGCTTCGTCAAATACAATCAGCTTCGGTTTTAAGGCAATCGCTCTGGCAATATTGATTCTCTGCAGTTGGCCTCCGCTAAATTGATGAGGGCATTTCTGCATATCGTTCGGGCTTAGCCCGACTCTTTCGAGCAATTCTCCAATGGTTCGTTTGTACTCCTTTGGCGATAAGGCTTCATAATTATCAAGCGGTTCGCCGATAATTTGTTCCGCAGTCATCCGCGGATTTACGGAAGAATAGCAGTCTTGAAACACCGCTTGAAGATCACGGCGAAGCCGTCTGCGGGTAGCTGCGTCCGTGTTATAGAGATCGATTCCTTGAAACAGAACCTGCCCCTTCTGCGGCTTTTCCAGCCCCAGAATCACTTTGCCCAGCGTACTTTTCCCCGCCCCGCTCGTTCCAAGAAGCCCCAGACAATTCCCTTCTTCGATAGCAAGGGAGATGCCGGAAAGAACCGGCGCCTGCCGCTTGCTCCACCGGAACAGCTTGGATTCGGCATAAGTATGAGTAATGTCCTTCACTTGCAGCAAACTCACTTCGTCACCCCTTCCCTTTCAAATGACCTTAAGTCCCCGCTTCCGCATTCATGACAAGACAAACTCCTTGTTATTCTCGTTGATTGGCAGCGTCAGTCTGGCATCAAGCAGCAGTTTCGTATAATCATTCTTCGGGTGATCGAACAGTTCGAACACGTCCGCCTTTTCTACGATCCGTCCTTGCCGCATAACGGCTACCTCGTCGGCCATTTCCGATATAACCCCCAGATCGTGGGAGATCAAAAGAATGGCCGTGCCGTATTCCGCGCGGATGCGATCCAATTGGCGCAGCACCTGCATTTGATTGACTGTATCCAGCGCAGTAGTCGGCTCGTCGGCTATAAGCACGGATGGCCGCAAGCACATCGCGACGGCAATCATAACACGCTGCAGCATGCCTCCGCTCAATTGAAAGGGATACCGCCTCATAAGCAGGGCAGGGTCCGGCAAATTCACGTCCTGCAAGGAGGAGACAGCCAGATCGAACGCTTGCTTTTTGCTGAAATCGGTGTGGGTGCGGATCGTTTGCACAAATTGGTCGCCGATCGTAAACACGGGTGAAAAGGCGCTCATCGGATTCTGCATAATAAGAGCAATCTCGCTCCCGCGGATACGCCGCATCTCTTCCTCTTTGAGCCCGTTCAACTCACGGCCGTTTAATTGAATACTGCCTTCCACAATCGTTGTTTTCCGGTCCAGCAGCTGCAAAACAGACAAACTGGTAAGCGATTTGCCGCTTCCGCTTTCTCCGACAAGCCCGAGGACGCGGCCCGGCCGCAGCTCGAATTCAATGTTGCGGACAAGGGGAAGCGTCCCTTGCGCCGTCGCAATTTTTACATGCAGGCCGCTTACCTGCAATACATGGTCCGATGCTTTCAATGATCTCATTCCTTTTCAAAACGTCGCTTGACACCAAACCGATCCGACAGAGCTTCGCCCAACAAATTGAACGAAACGACGACAAGCAGAATCATGATCCCCGGGTACAGCATTAATTCCGGATTGCTGCGTATAAACGATTTTCCTTCATGAATCATCGCTCCCCACTCCGGTGCAGGCGGCTGAATGCCAAGCCCCAGGAAGGAGAGTGCCGAAATATCCATGATCGCCCACCCCATTTCGAGCGTTCCCACAACGACAATTGGGGGAAGTATGTTGGGGATAATGTGCCGTCTTATAATTTTCCATTGCGAGGACCCGCTTATTTGGGCCGCAGTGATGAAATTCCGCTCCTTCAAGCTGAGCACCATGCCCCGGAACATTCGCGCGTAATACACCCACTGCACCAGCATCATCGCCAAAACGACCTGCGGAAGCCCGGGCCCGAAAATTCCGACCAGCCCCAGAATGAGCACGAGATTCGGAAACGCCATCACCCCTTCGCAGAACCGCATCAGCACATAATCGACCAAACCGCCTTTATAGCCGGCGATCGCTCCGATGAACAGGCCGATTCCCAGCGATGCGATAAAGATCAATGACGCAAAGCCCAGCGAGATGCGGGCGCCGTATAGAAGGCGAGACAGAATGCAGCGGCCCAATTGGTCAGTGCCCAAGGGATAGTCAAGCGAAGGCGGCTTGAGCTTGAGCGCCAAATTGACCTGAACCGGATCATGCGGAGAGATCCATGGAGCCAGAATGGTAACAATAGCGAGAACAAGCAAGAGACCCAGGCATACCAGAGCGGTCTTCTGATTTCTAAGGCCGTTGCGTATACTTGCAATCATAGGCCGGTTCTCCCTTTCTGTGAAATTCGCGGGTCCATCATCATCTGCAGAATGTCCACAATGAGATTGCATACGATGAACAGACAAGCGCTAAGCAGCACGTAGCATTGAATGACCGGTATATCCCTGTTTAAAATCGAGTCGACAAAATAACGGCCGAAGCCGGGCCAGGAAAAAACGACCTCTACAATAATAGTGCCGGAAAGCAGTTTGCCTATGTTCATGCCCAGACCCGTTATCATCGGCGAAATCGCGATTTTCAGCGCGTATTTGCCCATGATGATTTTTTCTTTGATGCCTCTGGTTCTGGCGTATAACACGTACGGCTCCTGCATCTGCTCCAGCATGCTGCTGCGCAGCAGCCGGGTATAAATAGCAACCAGTCCCAAAGCCAGCGTTAACGAAGGCAGAATCAGGTGCGCCCATGTCCCTTTTCCCTGCACAGGCAGCAAATCCAGCTTGACGGATAAGAAAAAAACCAATAAGTACCCGAGCCAAAACTGCGGGATGGAGGCGCCGAAGAAAGCAAGCAGCCGGCTGAAATGGTCGATCACACTGTTCTTGTAAACGGCCGATAAAAAGCCGATTGGCACGCTGATGAGCACGGCCAGACAAATGCTGCTGAAAGCAAGCTGGAGCGTAGCGGGCATCCGGTGCGCGACCTCCTGCCAAACCGGCTCCTTCGTAACATAAGATGTGCCGAAATCAAGTCGGCACATCTTCATAAGGGAATCCGCATATTGAACAAGCAGCGGCCGGTCCAGACCGAATTCATGTCTGACCTGGGCCAGCAGCTCTTCCGTCGGATGAATGTGGGCTACAGTGAGATAGACTTCAGCCGGATCGACGGGTGAAAGATGGATCAGCACAAAAGAAAGAAGCGTGGCAAAGAGAAAAATGGGAATGACACCAAGGAGCCGCTTCCCGATATAGCTTCGCAAATCATAACCTCCCTGCCGTTTATTTGTTCGCGATGTCGAGCCCGAGGAACGGATTGTCATCCCGATTGGCCGGGAAAGCGAAGCCCTTCACGTCTTTTTGATACACAGCCGTTTTCTTGATATAAGAGATCGGCAGAAATGATGCCTGCTCCTGCAGCGTCTTCAAAATAGAACTGTACAGCTGTTGGCGCTTGCTCTCATCGGTCGAGAGGAAAGCTTCGCTAATTTGCTGATCCAGCTCTTTTTTCATCGGCAAACTCGAGAGCGACTCCGAGATGCCGAAGCCATTTGTAGCTGCGATATTAATGAAAGAGTGCGGATCATACGGCGCGCCGTAGTTGCTCCAGAAGTACAAATCAAAATCCGCCGCCCGCAGGCGCTTTATTTGTTCAGTGAGCTCCAGGCTCTTAATGTTCAGCTTGACTCCGATGGCTCCCCATTCGGCTTGCAGCGTTTCCGCCATCGGCTTTTGGATCTGATCCGACTTTTCATACAGCAATTCCAGCTCAAGCGGTTTTCCGTCTTTCTCGCGGACAGTTTTCCCGGAAGGCAGCTTCCATCCCGCTTCTTCCAGATAAGCTTTCGCTTTCTCCACATCGTATTCGAACGGCTTAACGTCGATATTGGTATACGGCAAGTTTTTGGCTAAAATATTGTCCGCCTTCTCCTCCAAGCCGTCCGTAATCCCGTCCACCATCGCCTGCTTGTTAAAGCCGTGCTGCAGAGCAAGACGCACGCGCAAATCCGACAGAATATCCTTGGTCGTATTCATAACCAGCTCTCTTGTTGCGATAGGTTCGGAAATACTTGTGTCATACTTGCCGGAAGCTTTGAGCTGCTTGAATGCATCCATGCTGATAAGGCCCTCTCCGTAGATCAGGTCGAGCTCTTTTTTCTCAAAAGCAAGCACGCGGGTTTCTCCGTCAGGAATAACCTTGATGACCAATTTATTGATTTTCGGCTTGTCTCCCCAGTAATTCGGATTGGGGATAAATTCCGCATATTCGTCTTTTTTATAGTCCGACAGCATCCATGGTCCGGTGCCGACCGGCTTTTTCACACCCTTGGAAGTATCCCCGTCGTCCGGAAAACCGGCTTCGCCGAGAAAACGCACCGGGCGAACGACCGACAGCTCCTGGATGGTCGGATAGTAGGGCTGCTTCAGCGTCATTTTGAATGTGAACTCATCTGCCGCCTCGGTCTTGTCGAGTACGTTCATAAAACCGAGCCAGTTATGATTTTTAATGTTTTTCACGATCGCATCGAAATTTTTCTTGACAATAGCGGCATTAAACGGTGTTCCGTCTGAAAACTTGACATTTTTGCGAAGCTTGAAGGTATATTCTTTCCCATCCTTCGATATATCCCACGATTCCGCCAGTTGAGGCTCTAGTTTGCCTCCTTCTTTGTAGCTGACCAGCGGCTCGTAAATCATCGATTGCGCGATTAATTGCGAAGGATTGTACACATGGGGATTCATCGTGCCTATATCTCTTGGCCATGATACCGATATCGTTTTGTCGGCCCGGACCTCTCCCGCTTCGGAGTTCGGCGCGGAATTCTGTTTGGAGCAGCCAAGAAGCGCAGTTGTTAATATAAGCATCATAAGAAGTAGAGTCCTGCTCTTAGAAGCAAACATATGAAAAAATGGTTCCCCTCTCGATGTAAATTGGTGATAATGATTATCACTATCGATAGTATGTTACAGGAAAAATTTTCTCGTGTCAAGATGGTTTACTTTAGCGGGATCATCTATAATGCAAAAAAAGGGCTGTTTGTTAGAAGCTGCAGACAAACGGCTCGATAGCCGTTAAGGGGAAGGAAGACAATAATCAATGGGGACACTGCGTCCGTTATCGGCAGGTTTTGTTCGAATCTACATACTTGCTTGTCTTTTCTTTACGGCCAATGCCGTTCTTACCGTCATTCTCCCGCTTAAAAGCGAAAAGGAGGGGATCGGACAGGCGGAAATCGGCGTTATGATGGGCGCATACATGCTTTTCTGCCTGTTCCTTCGTCCATGGGCCGGCCAGACCGTTGCCAGATTCGGATCGCTGCGGACCATGCGCGTACTTCTGATTGTACATGCCTGCGGACTTGTACTGTTTACGGTTTTCGGCGCGGAAAGCTATCTTCCGCTTCGGGCGCTGCAAGGAGCCGTTACGGCTTTCTTTTCAATGGCGATGCAAATGGGCATCGTAGAAGCGCTTTCGGACCGGGACCGGGCTCAGGGGGTATCGCTCTATGCCTTGTCCACCATGCTGCCCCAGTTATTCGGTCCGATCGCGGCTTTATACTTATGGGAACACGATCAGATGTCCATAATAGGCATCGCCCTGGTTGCGATCGGCCTTCTGACGTGGCTTTGCGGCGCGTTCATCCCCCTTCCCGCCTCACCGGCGAAAGGTGCTGCGCTAACTTTTACGGATATGGTGAAGTCGGCTTCCCAACTGTGGAGCAATCGTGCTCTGCTCGTTTGCTCCGTCGTCATGCTCGCCGGTTCCATCACCTATGGCGCAACTATGACTTTTTTGCCGCTCTATATGCAAACCATCGGAACAGGCGACGCCGGACTTTATTTAATGATTCAAGCCGCCGTAGTTGTCGCTTGCCGGTTCGCCCTTCGCAAAAAAATTCCGTCCGACGGCCGCTGGAATACCGGGCTGATAGCCGGGCTGCTGTTATCCGCCGCAGCGGGTTCGCAAATACTGGCTATTCTTCAGACAGCAAGCTTTCTTTTATACCTGTCGGCCATCTGCAACGGTATTGCCGTTGCCTTGATTTATCCGACGCTGTTGACTTATCTCACTTTCGTACTGCCGGCGCAGTCCCGCCATGTATTGATCGGCCTTTTCATTTCATCATACGATCTTGGCTTTTCGCTGGGCGGACTCATGATGGGGCCGCTCGCAGAGCGGTTCTCCTATTCCCAAATGTATACTTGCTGTGCCTGGCTAAGTGTTGTCGCTCTTCTAATCGTTATCGGCAACAGGAATAGGATGATCGGACCGAACCACAGCAAACCGGGACTGGCCGAAACAGATCGACAATAAATAGTTTCCCAAATGATTGGGGCCATACCGATCGGCCCCTCTTTTAGCTGTTTTTCACCAAAGCGTCAATGATCATTTTGAAAATAATCAGGTCGTTTTTATAGTCTTCCGGCGTCGTTTTTGGCGTTAAATTTTGTGTGATGACATCGTAAAAGTAGTTAAGCTCCAACGTATACGGATCGGTGTAAGTCGGGCGAATGACGGATTCCTTGTACGCTTCGCCTTCCGTTTCGCGCACATGCAGCGTCGTCGGCAGATGGCGGATGTACGGCGTATCGTATTGGACTCTCACCGTTTTGTTGCCCCCATACACTTCCACATGCGCATCGAAGCGGCCCTGCTGGTCGACCCCGGTTTCAAAAGTGACGGAAAATTGATCATAGTCGAAAATAACGCTCAGAAACATGCTGCCGTTGTTCGTCAGCTTCGCTCCTGCGACGCCTTTCGGCATGCCGATCGCTTCCCGCATGGCCGACAGATCATGGCTGGACAAGCCGCACAGAAAGCGGTAGAACCCGAAGTAAGGGGATTCCGGCTCCAGTCCGGTAGCTTCCTTGACGAGCTTCAGCGCCCTCGCTTTTTTATCGTCCGCCGCTCCCTGCGGAAAATCATCGAAGGCGGCGACATGGTGCGCCTGCTTGACGAAATAGCTGTTCGGCCCGATAATGTCGCGAACCCGTGCGTACTGGATTTTGTCCAGGCCGCCGATTTCTTTGACAGCCTCTACGAAAGATGCCGCATAGCGTCTCATATAGCCTACGAGAATTTTCACGTTGTTTCTCTGTTGAGCGGCGATGATCGCGTCGGCCTCCGCCTCGGTGAGGCACATCGGCTTTTCGATCAGCACGTGCTTCTTATGATCGGCCGCAGCAATGGCGCATTCGGCATGGTATTCATCGCTGTTTAATACGAACACGACGTCAAGATCTTCTTGTTTGACAAGCTCTGAAGAGTCCGTGTACAAGTTTTGCACTCTATATTTTTCGCCGGCATATTTAGCGAGCTTGGGGGAAATATCGCAAAGCGCGGCAATGCGGAACTTCTGCGGCAGCGCCTCCAGCACGGGAAGATGAACCGTCTGCGCAACCTCCCCAAGCCCGATAATCCCAACATTTAAAATTTTTTGTTCCATGTCCGTTTCTCTCCTTTTTATTTTTGTATGTTCTGAAGGAGCCGTTAGCCTTTGACCGAGCCTGCGGCCGAACCGTAAGCCATATATTTCTGCACGAAAAATAAGAAAATGAGCACCGGCAGCGCCGACAGCGTAGCGGATGCGGTCAGACCGCCCCAATCCGTCGAATTTTGCTGCATGAACGTCTGCAGCCCAAGCGGCACGGTCATGAGGCTCTCTTTTTTAATAAACACGCTCGCAATCAAGTAATCGTTCCAGGTGAACAGCAGGGAGAAAATCGACACCGCCGCAATGCCCGCTCCCGAAATCGGCGCGACAATCCGGGTAAAGGTGCTTAACCGGCTGCAGCCGTCAATCCAGGCGGCCTCCTCGATTTCTTTCGGAATCGTGTCGAAGAAGCCTTTGAACATCAATGTCGAGAACGGGAGCTGCGCCGCCGTATTGATGATCACGAGCGCCGTCAGCGTATTGATCAGATGCAACGACCGGAAAGTTAGAAACAGCGGCAGCAGCACCAAAATGATCGGAAACATCTGCAGCAGCAGAAGCACCGTGGAAAAACCGCCCGACAGCTTCGTTTGGAATCTGGAAATCGCATACCCGGCCAAGGAACCGACGACAATCGTGAACAGCAGCGAGATGCCGGATACGGTCACACTGTTGCCGAATTGGCTCCAAAATTGGGATTTCTCATTGACGAAAATATAGTTTTCCATCGTAAAATGCTGGGGAAACAACTGCTGCGAAGCCATAATCTCCGTGTTGGACTTGAACGAATTCAACATCATGACAAGGATCGGGAGATTGACCAGCAGAGCGGCAACAAGCAGGAACAGGAACACGATGCTGCGAACCACTTTATTCACGCGGACGTCAACCCCCTTTATTGGCCTTTCTTTTCTACGCGCATCAACAGCCATGCAAGACCCATCAAGACGATCAAACTGAAAATGGCCAAGCTGGAGCCGATGCCTAACGAATCTTTAACGAACGCATATTTGTAGCTGATAATCATTAAATTTTGCGTTGCGTTCAGCGGCCCGCCTCCGGTCAACAGCCACAGCACATCGAAGTCGTTAAAGCTCCAAATGCTCATCAGAATCCAGCAGACGAACGTCACGGTTTTGAGCTGGGGTAGCGTAATGCTGAAAAAGCTGCGCCATTTCCCTGCGCCGTCGATGCTGGCGGCTTCGTACAAATCTTTGTTGATCGTCTGCAAAGTGGCGAGCAGCGAAACCATCATGAAAGGGAAGCTGCGCCAAATTTTCACGATAATGACGGAGAAAATCGCCCACTTTTCGGTGCTTAAGAACAGAATCGGCTCAAATCCGAGCGATTTCAGAAATAGATTGACGATCCCGGTCTGGTCCCCGATCATCCAGCGCCAGCCGACCATCGATACGACGGAGGACAGCACCCACGGAACGATCAATGCGACCCGGAAAACGCCTCTCCCCGGTATGTCCATATTCAGCAGCAGCGCCAAGACGAGTCCAACAACATAACTTCCGAGCACGCAAAATACGGTAAAATAGGCGCTAAACACGAAAGCCTGCCAAAACTCGCTCATCTGCAAAATTTTGATGTAGTTGTCAAACCCGATGAACGTACCCGCTTTCAGCAGCGAGCCGTTCTTGAAGCTGTACATAATTCCGGATAGAAACGGGTAAATGTTAACTAGCAAAATAAATAAAATCGCCGGGAACAAGAATCGAACTTGCAGCCATCTAACTCCTTGTTCATTGTTCATGAAACCGCCCCTTATTTCATGATTTCCCGCAGCTTCTGATCCGCTTCTTTGAGCGAATCCCGCACCGGTTTGCCGGTTAAAATCTTTTGAACCAACTGCGTCATCGAGCCGTCGCCCTCAATTTGATTCAGCTCCGGGAAGCCGCTGGGGTAAAGATTGCCCGTTGTTTTCACAATCGGCAGGTAGCTGTTGGCGATGACCTTCAGGATCGGATCGTTCTGGAAGTACGGATCTTGAGCAAAAGATTTGCGCGCCGGCAATCCTGCCGATCCTTCGGTGAACAACACTTTGTTGTTGTCCGACCACCATTTCAGGAACTCCTTGGCTTCGTTCGGATGCTTGCTCTGCTTGTAGATCATAATGTTGTTGACCCAACCCAGCGCCTGCTTCTCGCCGTGAGGCCCGGCAATAGGCTCGAGAACGCCGATTTTGTCGGCTATTTCCGGCACCGAACCTTTTAAATTCAGGGAATTATAAGTAAATGCGGTCGTTCCGTTAGCAAAATCTTTTGTGATGTTGTCTTTGTTAAATCCGGTGGATGCAGGATTGATGACGCCGTCTTTGACCAAATCGGCCAAATATTGAACCGCTTCGACGTTGCGGTCGCTCAGCAGATTGACTTTTTTGTCCGCCGTGAACAAGCCGCCGCCATTATTCAAAATCACATTAATCAACGTATGAATACCAAGGGTATCGTTGCCGGCGACATCCATGCCGTATTTGCCATCGCCCGTCAGCTTCTTCAGGTCGGCTCTTAATTCATCCCAGTTTTTCGGCTGAGCGGTGATGCCCGCTTTTTCAAACAGATCTTTGCGGTAAAAAGGCACCCGCACGTCGATCATCCAGGGAAGCGCTACATAGTGGCCGTTATATTTAAGCGCTTCCACGCTGCCCGAAGTAAAATCATCCAGCTTGCCGGATTTTTTCAAATCTTCGATCACGTCGTCGATCGGGAGAATTTGATCGGTATCGGAAAATTGGAAAGCTTGATAGCCCGCTCCCGTGCTGATATCCGGCGGAGACCCCGATGCAATCGCATTGGCAAACGTCTGGTACCAGCTCGCGTTCCAGGGAATCGACTGATAACTGACTTTCATATTCGGATGCTCGGTATTGAATTGTTCGACCAGCTTCTTGGCCGTATCCACATACTTCGCCGGTCCCCAACCCATATCCCAGAACGTGATTTCTACCGGCTTGGAAGAGCCGCCGGATTGCTGCGCCGTCGCGCCCGGACTCGCTGTCGAAGTTCCTTTATTACCGCCGCAAGCGGCAAGCGATACACTTAGTGCGGCTATCATTGCAATGTTCAAGCTTTGTTTCATCATGCATGTTCACCCCTTCTGATTTTTAAACACACCGATTCCATTCAGCTATCCTTAACATAAAGCGCCTAAAGCGATCCTCGTCTCACCTCCCCAATTATTAAAACCCATAATCAACCTCTTTCTTCAAACCTAAATTGTAAGCGTTTAGATTTTTAGTGCCATCTTGCCCTTTAAATCCGAAGCTTTTAGTTCTCCTTTCACGATAATAACAGCCCTAATTGTGCTGCCTCCAGCTGAAAGTAACCGTTTTCATTTCATTGTTTAGAAAAAATTTAATCTTTAAAAATAACAAAATCATTAATATGATTAAAAATAAACTGCAAAAACCAAATTACAAACACTTAAAATCCAAAATTTAATGTAAACGTTTAGATTTTATAAAGAGAGAATACCCCGAGTTCTCTCTCTTTGTCAAGATGGAATTTTTGAACCGCAGCTTTGACGGACGATCACCTGCATAGGAAATGTGACTTTCCTTGTTGAAAAGTTTTTTTCCGGGCCTTCTATTTGTTCCAGCAGCATCTGCACAGCGGCATCCACCATCTCGTCGACAGGCTGTTTGACGGTAGTTAATGTCGGCCGGTACAAACTTGCCATACTAATATCGTCAAACCCGACGACTGCAACATGCCGGGGGACTTCCAGGCCGAATTCCTCCATAGCTTTAATTGCCCCGATCGCAATCAAATCGTTTCCACAAAATAGCGCGGTAAAATCTTTTTTGCTTTCCAGCAGTTGTTTGGCGCATTGATATCCGTACTGGCTAAAATGATGAATGAGGCTCCCTCTGCCTCCCAGAATAATGCTTTCATCCACCGCAATGCGGCTCAGCATTAACGCATTTCGGCAGCCGAGTTCCCGATCGATGCCGTTTGACTCAGCGCCGATATATGCAATTTTAGTATGGCCCAGCCCAATGAGATGCTCAACGGCGTCCATCGCTCCTTTTAGATGGTCGCCGCATACAGCGGTAACGCCGGGCAAAAAAGAATCAAACGAAACTAAAGGAATCCCCTGATCCGTGAATTGCTTCAACAAATGATGCTCTTCGCGCAAATGAAAAAAACCGCCGACAATCAAGCCGTCCACCCGGCGCTCAAGAAACGTCCCGAGCATCTGCCCAATAGCATGTTGTCCGCTAAAACTTGTGCCGATAATGAGGGTATACCCCTTTTTCAGCAGTTCTCCTTGAATCAATTCGGCCAAATTGGCCCAATATTCATTGGAAAGCAGCGGTATGATCATACCGACTGTTTTTGTTTTTTTATTGATCATCGTCCTGGCTGCTTGGTCGGGCGTGAAGTTCAACTTTTCAACGGCGCGTTGAATCTTTTCTCTCGTTTCCTTTTTGACCTTATCCTTCCCGTTAATGACCCGGGAAACCGTTGCAATCGAGACATTTGCTTCTCTGGCCACATCTTTGATCGTAATTGTCATTTACCTTACACTCCAGTGAAAACGTTTAAATTCAATTTTACATGAAACATTCTTGATGTCAATTCCATTTATGAGACCCGGTGACCGAACCGGCATTCAAAGCGAATAACGATTTTCAAACATCGTATAACGTTATATAAGCTTCGGCTTGAAAGCATATCATCCGCTGTTATAATATGGTAAAAACATGATCGCAAGCGGTCATGACATTCAAAAGAAGGAGGCTCTATCTGCGCCAATCTTTCATCACTTATCACTAAAGGAGGAATGATTTGATGAAAAGCTTTAGCCCATCCATTGTTATTCATGATGTCTCAAAGCTGCGCACTCCTGAGCAATTGTGGGATCCATACCCCTGGTATCAGGAAATGCTGATGTCCCATCCCGTTTACTTTGACGAGAAGCAGAACGTTTGGAACGTGTTTCGCTATGACGATGTGAACAGAGTCTTGTCAGACTGGTCTATTTTTTCCAACCGAAGAGACCGCAGCACCAGCCCGATCCCCCCTATCGATACGCGCGTAAATATTAACTCAACCGATCCTCCCGTTCATCGCGATATTCGCGGATTAGTCTCCAAAGCGTTCACGCCGAAAAGCCTGCAGGATTGGAAACCGCGAATCGCAGCGATCGTAAAGGAGTTGATTCAAAACTTCGAGACTAAAGATCAGGTCGATATTGTTAACGAATTCGCCATTCCCCTTCCGGTTACGGTCATTGCGGACCTGCTGGGGGTTCCTTATCAAGACCGGCACTATATCAAAGAATGGTCCGATATTCTCTTTATCCCTAACTCGGAAGAAGAAAAAATGGATCAGCAAAAACAAAAATACGAAGCGATGCAGGCCTTCCACGCGTACTTACACCCTATCGTTCAGGAAAAGCGCAAGCATCCCGCCAATGATATCATCTCCGATTTAACCCTTGCCGAATATGAGGGAGACAGACTTTCGGACGAGGAGATTGTCGTCTTCAGCCTCGGGCTGCTGGCTGCCGGCAACGAAACGACAACCAATCTTATCGCCAACTGCTTCTACAGCTTTTTGTACGATCGGCCCGGAACCTATCGGGAGCTGCGGGAAACCCCCTCCCTTATTCCGAATGCCATAGAGGAAGCGCTGCGTTATCGCTTTCCTATAACTATCGACCGTCAGGTCGTCGCGGATACGGATGTGCTGGGCGTGCCTATGAAGGCCGGGGATATCGTGCTGATCTGGATAGGCGCCGCGAATGTCGATCCCTTGCGCTTCCCCGATCCGTTGACATTTGATATCCACCGGCCGGATAGCAGCAAGCATTTGGCCTTTGGCAAAGGACCGCATTTTTGCCTGGGAGCGCCACTGGCGCGTATGGAAGCTGAGATCGCCTTGACCTTATTTGCGCAAACCTTCGCCGCCATCGGCAAAACGGGCGAGTTTGATGCGCAGCGCGATTTGGTAAAAGGAACGCAGAATCTGGGAAAGCTCATGATCCGGATCGAGCGAGATCCAGCCTTGTAGGCAAACAGCCGGCAGCTCCCAAAAAAGCAATCAGGGGTGCCCCTTACCTGGGCACCCCTGGTTCGCTTATGAATTATAACGTCAATCCGCCATCGACGACTACGATCGAGCCGGTCATATAACTGGAACTGTCGGAAGCCATGAAAGCGACAACCTCTGCCAGTTCCTCCGATTTGGCGTAACGCCCGATTCTCATGTTCGGGAATTCCTCCGGCACATATCCGCTTTCTTTAAGCTGTGCCGGCACCGAATCCGTCAAAGTTGTCGCAACTCCGCCCGGACAGATTGCATTTACCCGTATTCCTTTCCGCACGTATTCGATGGCGGCGGCTTTGGTTAAGCCGGCCACTCCGTGCTTGCTTGCCGTGTAGGAGGCAAGACTATGCTCCGCGCGTATGGCTGTCGTCGAAGCCGTGTTGATAATATTGCCGTATCCTTGCTGATCCATGACCTGAAGGGCGTATTTCATGCCAAGGAAAACCCCTTTCAGATTGACATCCAGCACCCGGCTGAATTCCTCTTCGGATATATCCTGGAACCGGCCGAATTTCTGCAGCATACCGGCATTGTTGAACAGAACGTCGATTTTGCCATACGTATCTACGGTTGTTCGCACATAGTTCTGGACGTCCGAACTTTTGGATACATCCGCCTGAACGAAGATGCCTTCTCCACCCATGCGTTTGACGAGCTCAAGCGTTTCCAGTCCGGTGTTCTCATTATAATCGACGAGAACCACCTTGGCGCCGCCCGCGGCAAGCTTCAAGCTGCTCGCCCGGCCGATCCCGCTCCCGGCCCCGGTCACAATGATAACCTTGCCTTCAAGGCTGGGAGTGGCAGACAAGGCCGGCACTTCGGTTTTCGGCGCTGCTTCGGAAGACGGGCGGTCAAAGGAGAGCTTCGACAAGTCGTCTTTCAGCGCTTGCAGCACTTCTGCCGGAATGTTGACTTGAGGCAATGCCGCCAGTTGATCGAGAGTGAAGGAAGAAGCCATTTGAAAGGCAGGCTCCTTGACAAACTCAGGCAAATGTCTGGTTAATACCGCTACCGCTTCCTCATGATTCAGCAGTTCTCCGATTTTGATGTTCGCGTTGTACGTCATAATACTCTACCTCCTGTATGATGATCTTGCTGTTATCGTTAAAGTTAGAACAAGACAGGAATCTCCTTAAGGCCTCGTATAATCATTCCTGGACGCCATTCCAGGTCGCTGCCGGCCGTCTTCAAACGCAATTCGGGCATTCTGCTAAGCAGCGTGCCAATGGCGATTTCGCCTTCCAACCGGGCCAGAGGAGCGCCGAGGCAGTAATGAATCCCTTTGCCGAAGGCGATATGGTTGTTCGCCTCCCGGGTAATGTCGAAGGTATCCGGCTCCGGGAACTGCTCAGCGTCGCGGTCGGCCGATGCGAAAGAAATAAACAGCATCTCGCCCTTGCGAATATGTTTGCCTCCGAGCTCCACGTCCTCCGTCGCCCATCGGATGTTGCTGACCTCGGCGGGCCCGTTGAAGCGTAAAATTTCTTCGATCGCCGAATGAATAAGCTCAGGCTTGCTTTGCAGCTTCTCCTTCTGTTCCGGATGCTCCAATAAAGCAAGCACGCCGTTCCCGATCAAGTTCACCGTCGTCTCATGACCGGCGATAATAAGCACGAATACGAGCGCATACATCTCATGCTCGGACAGAACATCCCCATCGTCCTCGACGCGAATCAGATCGCTGATCAAATCATTTTGCAGATGGCCGCGTCTTTTGGCAATCAAGTCCTGCAAGTACTCGACGAATGCGAGCATCACGGCATCGCTTTCCTCTTCGAATCGGGAATTGTTAACCCCTTCCATAATCACGTTCGACCAGTCGCGAAATTTATCCTGGTCTTCGATCGGCACGCCCAGCATTTCGCAGATGACAATAATAGGCAGCGGGAATGCGAAATCTTCGATCAGATTCATTTCCCTCTTGGCCTGCACCTTATCGAGAAGCTCATTGCCGATCTCCTCGATACGCCCTCTGAGCCGTTCGATCATCTGCGGCGTAAACGCCTTCTGAATCAGACGCCGCAAGCGGCGATGATCGGAAGGATTCACGCTTATCAGGTTGCGGGAAATAATCTCCTTGTGCGGCGGAACAGCCGCTCCGCCGTTTTCGGCCGCCATATATGGAGAATTCGTCACGAAACGCGCATCATTCAACACTTCCACGGCGTCATCGTATCGGGTGACAATCCATGCGTGATGTCCGTTCGGCATGAGAAAGCGGTACACCGGATCTTGAGCGCGAACTTCGCTGTAGGCAGGATACGGATTGCGAATAAATGGTTCATTCAGAAAATCAATTTTCGACATCAGAATTTCACTCCTCTATCCGATCTGTTTTAACCGTTTTTAACCGCGCCATTAAATTGTTCCAAAAGCAGGCCTAGCGTTTCCTCCGTCATCGCTCCGCCGGACCAAGGAAGCAGCCCGCGCAGCGGCATGTAACGCATCACCGCCATCATCATATCCGAGGAAACGGCGTCGGAAGGCTCTGTCGATTGAGAGAACATCCCTTGCATCTGTTCCAAGACGGGGCGCGTCTTCGGATTCTCCATAAGTTCGCCCATTGTTGTGTTGCGATGGAACGCCGGCACGAGCTCAATCGTGGACTGTACGTTCAAGGTTGACCTAAGCACGATATCGCGGGAAGAGCTGCCGATCAAGACTTCGTACGCACCCGATTCTACATGCCAATCGTTAAGCTCGGTGCTGTAATAAGCGAAGCTTCGCTTATCCAGTGTGAATGAAACCTGTTTCTCTTCACCCGGCTCCAGCGCAACCTTGGCGAAGCCTTTCAACTCCTTCTCCGGACGGATCACGCTTGAAGCTGCGCAGCGAACGTACAGCTGAACAATTTCTTGACCCGATCGGCTGCCCGTATTCTTCACATTCATGCTTACGTGAACGGTATCCTGGTCTGTGATATCGCTCTTGTCCATCGAAAGGCCGGAATAAGCGAACGTAGTGTAGCTTAGTCCGTAGCCGAATGGAAAGAGCGGTTCGATATCCTTTGCTTCGTAGTACCGGTACCCGACGAATATCCCCTCGCGGTATTCCACCCGGTCGCCTTCGCCGGGGAAATACGGGTGCGACGGATTCTGCTTCAAGCTCCGGGGGAACGTCTCCGCCAGCTTGCCGCTCGGATTGGCGTCGCCGAACAATAAATCGGCCACGGCTCCCCCGACCGCCTGGCCGCCCAAATACGCCTCCAGCACAGCTTTGACCCTGCCGAGCCAAGGCATGACAACCGGCGCGCCGTTGCTCAGCACCACGACGGTATTCGGTTGGACCGACGCGATTTGTTCGATCAGGCGCACCTGGTTCGGCGGCAAATCGAGGTGCGTCCGGTCATAGCCTTCCGATTCGTAGCGGTCGGGCAGACCGACGACCAGGACGGCTGTGTCACAATCTGCAGCCAACCTTTTGGCCTCCTCCAGTATGGCGTCGACGGTATCATCGATGTCCGGATCGTAGCCTTGCGCATAGCGGATTTCCACCCCATTGCCGGCCGATTTCCCGATTTCATCGTAAATGTTATCCAGCTTCGTCGGCTTAATATGGGAGCTGCCGCCGCCCTGATAACGAACCTGCTCCGCCATACCGCCGATAACCGCGATCTTGCCGGCTTTCGGCAGAGGAAGCAGGCTGCCGTCATTCTTCAGAAGCACAATCGTCTCCCTGGCGGTTTCGCGCGCAAACCGGTGATGTGCTTCTTGGTCGTAGACGGCATCGGTTTTCTTATTGTCTGCGGCTTTGAAAATAACATTCAACAGCCGCGCCACCGCTCTATCGAGCGCCTCCACAGACAATTGCCCGCTCTTCACCGCCGCCACGATCTTCTCTTGACCGATGCCGTTGCTGCTCGGCATCTCCAGCTCCATGCCGGCCGCTACACTATCCGCCGCCTCATTCACACCTCCCCAGTCGGAAACGACAAACCCTTCATGTCCCCATTCTTCTTTCAGAATGTCCGTGAGCAGTCTCTCGTTCTCGGAGCAGTACGTCCCGTTCAGGCGGTTGTATGAAGACATGACTGTCCAAGGCTGTGCTTTTTTGACGGCAATTTCGAAGCCGGTCAGGTAAATTTCGCGCAGCGTGCGCTCATCCACTACGGCATCGACAGTCATCCGCCGATGCTCCTGGTTATTCACGGCAAAATGCTTAAGCGATGTCCCCACACCCTGGCTTTGCACGCCCGCGATATGAGCGGCGGCCAGTTCTCCCGTCAGAAACGGGTCTTCCGAGAAATATTCGAAGTTCCGGCCGCACAGCGGCGACCGTTTGATATTCGCGCCCGGACCGAGCAAAATAGCGACGTCCTCCGCCTGGCTTTCCTTGCCCAGCGCTTCGCCGACGCGGCCGATCAGCTCGCGGTTCCATGAGCTTGCAAGTCCCGCCGCCGTCGGAAAGCAGGTCGACGGGACGCTCTCGTGCAAGCCCAGATGATCCTCTTGCCCGTTTTGCTTGCGCAGGCCGTGCGGTCCGTCCACCATCATGACGGACGGAATCCCGAGGCGGTCAATCGCCTTCGTCTTCCAGAAAGATGCGCCCGAGCAGAGGCCCGCTTTCTCCTCCAGCGTCATGGCGGCTATCAATTCATGAATGTTTCTTTCCATTTGGCACTCTCCTCAGCTAACAATCTGATCGACCGGTATCGCCCGGAGTTCCCGATTCAACCGGTCTATACCCTCTTCCGACAGCAGCCCGCCGCCGAATTCGATGATGGTTCGCAGCGGCACGCCCATTGCATCCTGCAATTGCGGACTTTCCGCAAGGATAGGCAGCGCGGTCTGTATGACTTGTCTGCAAGCCGGATTGTTCCATAATGCCCCCAGACGGACGTCCACATTGTATTCATGGACTGTCTCGTTCCACAACACCTCTTGATCCGCCGCAAAGCCGCCGAATACGTTCTCGATCCAAGCCGTGCACAGACCGAACCATCGGGCCGCGTCGGCATCGGCCATGGACCGCAGACCGCCTGAGGTGACCGGCTTCGCAAGGGATAGGCCATGCACGCCATTGCGAAAAATATGCAGCTCGAACGGCACCTTCGCGCGATCCAGCGCCGCCGCGAAAGCGATCGCATTGCTAACGGGCACGAGCGTATCCGCGAACGTATGAAAAATAAACGCCGGCGGCGTGGAAGCATCGACGGCTTCGTCCACGCCCGGCACAGGCGCTGGGAAGATGGCGCCCATCGACGCCAAGATGCAAGGATAACCGAGTATCATGGCATTAGGCCTTACTCTTCCCATAGTGCCTAAAGCGGCGGCCAAATGCCCTCCTGCCGAGAAGCCGCACACCGCAACCTTGTCCGGGTCGATTCCCCACTCCCCGCTGTGTTCCCGAATCAGCGTGAGCGCTTCTTCCGCATCATGGAGCGGTTTCGGGAACGCTGCGTTCTGATTGACAGAGTATCTCAGCACGAACGCCTGATATCCTTCCGCCAGGAACGCCATCGCGACCGGCTCGGCTTCTCTGTCCGAACATCCCCGATACCCGCCGCCGGGAAAAATAAGAATGGCCGGCCGGATGCGGGTGTTCGGCATCTCATGCGACTGATCCAGGAGATAGGCCGTTAACGTAACATTTTCATTGGCAAGCTGCCGGGTAAAAGTCCTCATCATGTTTTCCCCTCGCAAACGTAATAGGCTTTATCAGACTGGCACCGCCATCAGCCGTTCGTCCAACTGGTCCAGCACACCGGCTTCCATCGGATAATAGGCGGACAGATCCCTAAGCGATGCGTCCCCGACCGAAACGCTAAGCGTATCGGGATTGAGCGACTCCATGCCAGGGGGAAGAATGCTTTGAATAACCGCTTTGGCACCTTCATGACGAAGCAGCTCGACCAGCGGTGTCTTGGTGTTAAACTGCCTGATATAACTCTTAGTCGGCGTATAGTGAATGATATAGCTGCCGCTGGACAGTTCCAGCAGCGTGTCTTCGCCTTGCTGAACGCCGGTGATCCCGCTCTCGCTTACGAGCTGGCCGTTTACCTTGAAAGCCTTCACATCCGCATAAGGCAACCGGACGGAAGCCGACGCGTTGAACGGAATGACGAAATGGAACGTAAGCTGCCCTTCATCGCTGAATGCCCACTCGCTTTTATAGGTTCCGGCCGACGAATCCACTTGCGCCTTGGCCCATTTGAGGCGGAAATCCGGCTGCGGCGCCAGTTCTACGCGGCGGAAGCCCGGCGCCTCTTCGAGCGGATTGATTCCCGCAACCGTTCGGTACATCCATTCTGCAATCGCCCCGTACGCATAGTGGTTGAGCGAGTTCATGCCCGTGCTGCTCATGCTGCCGTCCGGCATAATCGAATTCCAGCGCTCCCATATGGTCGTCGCCCCCATCTTGACAGCATAGAGCCAGCTCGGATAATCATCGTTGAGCAGCAGCGTATAGGCAAGATCGCTGCATCCGTTATCCGAAAGCACCCGATTCAAGTAAGGGGTGCCGACGAAGCCGGTCTTCAGATGGTTGCGGTCGATCTTCAGCCGCTTGCGAAGTCCCTCTACCGCTCTTTCCTTGTAAGCATCCGGCACCAAATCCATGAACAAAGCCACCGCGTAGGCAGTTTGCGTATCGATCGCAATCCGGCCGTTCTTCGAGAAAAATTCATCCTCGATTGCGGCCTTCACCTCGTCCGATATTCGTCCGTAATAGGCGGCCAAATCTTCCTTCCCGAGCACCCTCGCGGCCTTCGCCAGCAGCTGTGCAGAATACCGGTAATACGCCGAGGCGATAAAATCCGTGTCCGTTCCGCCCATCGGGGAATCGGGGTTGCTGCCGTCAAGCGCCAGCCAGTCGCCGAAGTGGAAGCCGACCGTCCACAGCCGCCGTCCGCCCGATTCCTCATCCGTACGGATGATAAAATCGACCCAGCTCTTCATACTCTCGAACTGCTGCTCCAAGATAGCTTTATCGCCGTAATGGAGATACACGTTCCATGGAATAATCGTCGCCGCATCCGCCCAGGCGCTGGAGCCGCCGCCCTGCACATTGGCGGCGGGAACGACCATCGGCACCATACCGCCGCGCTCTTCCTGTTCCTTGCCCATGTCATATCCGTACTTGCCGAAGAATGCGTACGAATCCATGTTAAAGCAAGCGGCGCCGGAGAATACCTGCGCATCGCCCGTCCAGCCCATGCGTTCGTCCCGCTGCGGGCAGTCTGTCGGAACATCGAGGAAGTTGCCCTTCTGTCCCCACACGGCATTGAGGAACAGCCGGTTTACGAGCGGGTTGCTCGTCTCGAAACTGCCGGTTTCCTCAAGGTCGGAGTAGAGGACGCAGCCGGTGAAATCATCCGGGTTCAGCTCGCCCGGCCAGCCTTCGACCTTCACATACCGGAAGCCGTAGAACGTGAAATACGGACGCACGATCGCCTCCGAACCGTCAGCTGTATAACGATATTCCGCCTTCGCCGTACGCAGGTTGTCCCGATAGAAGCTGCCGTCCTGAAGCACTTCGCCATGATACAGCGAAATGACGGTTCCCTTGGGAGCATTCGTCCGGAATCGCATCCAACCGACCATGTTCTGCCCCATATCGAGCACCGTCTCGCCCGCCGGCGTATGAATAACCTCTACCGGCTTGCGCTCCTCCTTTACCACGACAGGCAAGCTGAGCCGCGCTTTCAGCCGGTCATAGCCGAGTTCGCCTTCGCGAACCGCGAACGTCCCGGGCGTCTCAAAGGTCGCGTCGTACACTTCTCCGTCATACAGATTACCGTCCATAATCTTACTTCTGGAAGCTGTCCAGTCCGTGTCGGACGCAATAACGGCCGTCGTGCCGTCGGCGTACGTTACGGCAATTTCACACAAGAGAGCGAACTCCTTGCCGTATATCTCGGCCGTATGTCCTTCGAAGCCGAACCGCCCTTTATACAGCCCGTTGCCGAGACTGACTTCAACCCGGTTCTCCCCTTGCCCGAGCAGCTCTGTCACATCGTAGGTCTGGTACTGCAGCCACTTCTGATACGCGTTAAAATGCGGCGCAAAGTACTCGTCGCCGGCTTTCACGCCATTGACTTCCAGCTCATACAATCCCAAACCGCAAACATAAGCGCGTGCCGACGCGATCGGCCTGTCCAACTCGAACGTCCTCTTCAGGACCGGGTGAAAGTCCTTGTCCATGTCAGGAACGATCCATTTGCCGGCCCATGGCTCGTCCAGCTTCGCGGTCTCGAACCAGGCGGGCTCGCTCACCGCATGGTCGCCGTTGTCCGCCCACACCTCCACGCGCCAATAGTAGCGGGTTCGCGGCTTCAGCTCGATCGGAAGCTCGAAGACGAGGCTATCGATATCTTCCCTCCTGCCGCTGTCGTAAACAACGCCGGTAAATGTATCATCCAAGGCGACCTCGTAACGGGCGGCGGTCTGTTTTTTCGCGTCCGTCTCCGTCACCACATAGGATAACCTCGGCTTATCCAGCGCGAATCCCAACGGATTGACGATACGGTTTGTTTTTAAACGAATGATCCTCATAGTCATCTCCCTCTCATGCAGTCACGTTTTTCCCCTCTAAAGATAACAGAGCCTCAGTCCGAAAAACTATGTGGAATCGCGCCATTTTTCAGAAGGCTCCCATGCGGTTGTAAAGCAGCCGGAACGCTGCCGGCGTCGTACCGTAATGCTCACGGAACAAGCGGTAAAAATAATTCATATCGCATATGCCGACCTTCTCCGCAATCGCCTGAACGCTCCAATTCGTATATTGAAGCATCCCACAGCTGTGGCGCATGCGAATTTCTTGCAGCATCTGCACATAGGAACGTCCGGTAAGAGACTTAAACAAACGTTGAAAATGCCGGGTGCTCATGAACACGAACCGGCTGATTTCCGATATAGGAAGCGGGTTCACAAACCGGAAGCCCATATGTTGAACCGCCTGGTGAATCGGCGCTTCATCGTTTTCAACGTACTGTACATCGGTCTTCTCAGGTTTGGATTGAAGCAGCATCACCAGTTGCTTCCATAAAGAGAAGAGTCCCGCAGGGGCTTCAGTCGGTTTCTGCTGTTCGACTAATATACGGTCCAGAAGCCGCCTGAATTCGCCGTCATGCTCGCGGTATACCCGCGGGTGCTTAAGCTTATGGGATTCCGCCGCTTCCAGCATGTCCGAGCGAAACAAGCAATTGATGATCCTGAGCGGCTGTTCGCCCGTCAGCTCCTGCGGCTGGAATACGTGCGAGACGTATGCCGGAATGAGAAACAAATCGCCTTCGGACACGCGCAGGATGCTTTCTCCGATATAATGCAGTCCCTCTCCCTCTTGTACATAAGCGATTTCGATACAATCATGCTGATGCCTCATCAAATAAAGGGACTCTTCGGTCAATGCCGCATGGATCGGCACGTCGTCCTTGAAGAAATAACTTCCGGGAAATACCGGGTAATCCCAATCCATTCCGGCATCGGCCTCCTTTCAATCGGCAAGTCGGAAGCGTGGACCCTCGAACCCTGCTAAACGATGAGATCCTTGCGGCGTTCCAGGTCGTCCAAAATACGCGTGTATTGTTTTTCCAGAGAATAAAAGAACATCAGTATGGCAATACCCGCATAAATAGCCAGCGGAATATAAATATTAAATATGATGATCATATGCTTGGCCGACTCCGCCTGAACCGCCGCTCCCTCCTGGTAATGGCCCCAGGCCAGCAGCCAGCCGATTAATGCCGTCCCCAACGCAGTACCCATTTTGCCAAAGAAGCCGCTCACGCTATTCGTCAGTCCTACGATGCGCTGTCCGTGCTTCCACTCCCCGTATTCGATCGTATCGGCCATGAGCGGCGAGAGCACAATCATAAGCGGAATCATCCCGAATGTCTGAATCAGCGAACCGATGAGGCCGAGCGTGATACTCGCCGGATCGATAATGCGCAAAAGCAAACCAAAGATCCCTATTATAAGCCCAAGGATCGCCATATTTCGTCTGCCGATTCGCTTGATGGCCGGTCCGGAGAGCAAGAAAACGACAATGACCGGAATAAGACCGATGCCGCCCATGATGCTGACCAGGTTGACATCGTTCCAAACATATTTGGCATAATACATCCCTGCAGTACCGGCCATTGCAAACAAGATGCTGGCTAACATGCCGGCAACAGCGATGATCACGCCAGCCCTGCGGAAACCCCGACGACATCCGTATAGTAATAGGTGATCATCCCTAGCAAGCCGGTTGAGATATTAAGCGAGAATTGCCCCAATGCATCTCCCGCCAAAGCTTTATTAGACAGTTCTCTCTCCATAGTCATTCCTCCATAGAAGCCTTCTAGGTTGTACTATCCCAGTGTACAAAACTATGATGCTGCGTTATATAACTCGATCTAAAGGTTAAATAACGGAATCTTAGCTTCTCCTATTCCTTAACGGCCCCAATGACGATCCCTGCGGTAAAGAACCGCTGCAGCACCGGATAAATGACAAGAATAGGGAGTGCTCCGATCACAATTTGAGCGGACATGAGCGCTTGGAAATTGGTCTGCGCCAGTTCCTTGGCATTGTTGGAGTTCACATCGGGCATGGCGATGATAGACTTCAGATACGTAGCCAGCGGCACATGGTTGGATTTCATATAAATGCTGCCGTCCAGCCAGGCGTTCCAGTCGTTCACGATCATGAACAATCCGACTGTTGCCAATACGGGAAGCGATAAAGGCAAGAAAATCTTGCTGAATACGATCCAATGATTGGCCCCGTCCATGAACGCCGCTTCTTCCAGCTCTTTGGGCAAGGCTTTAAAAAAGTTCATGATGAGAATCAGGTTGAAAATGTTGACGGCTCCCGGGAGCACCAGAGCCCAGATGGAGTCGTAGAGCCCGATCTTCGTCACTACCAGATAAGTCGGAATCATGCCGCCGTTAAACAGCATCGCTGCAACAAAGAAACCGACAAAAAAGCGATACCCTCCGATTCCGTCGCGGCCTCCGCCCTTGGACATCACATAAGCGGCCGAGCAAGTAACGCTCAAGCCGATCACAAAACTGAAGATTACCCGCTCCACTGAGACGATTAAGGATTGGTACAACTCCGGGTTGCCCAGAGCCTTCTTGTAGGAAAACAAAGTGGGCCCGATGGGCCAGAAAGTTACATCATGTGCGGCAACCGCCGGCGCGGAACTGAAGGAAACGGAAACGACATGCACCATCGGGATGAGACAAAGTAAGGCAAGCACACTTAAACATACATAGTTGACGCCTAGAAACATGCGGTAGCCTTTGCTTATTGCCTGCAAGGCGGACCCTCCTCGCTCTTAAAAAATTTTGTAGCCCGCAAATTTCCCGGCCAGCCTGTACGAAGTTACAATCAGCGCCAATCCGACTACGGATTTGAACAGACCCATCGCTGTTGAAATACTAAAGTTCCCGCTGATCAGACCCATTCGGTATACGAACGTATCTATGATATCGCCGGTTTGGTAAACGAGCGGATTGTACAAATTGAAGATTTGATCAAAGCCGGCATTCAAGACTTGGCTGAGCGACAACGTAACGACCACGACGAGCGTCGGTACGAGCGATGGGATCGTAACGTACAGCGTCTGCTTCCACCGTCCCGCGCCATCGATTTCCGCCGCCTCGTATAACGCAGGATTAATGCCCGCAAGCGCTGCTAAAAACAGAATCGAACCGTATCCGAATTCCTTCCAAATTTCAGTAACTACCATCGTCACCCGAAAATATTGGTTATCGCCGAGGAAGAAAATCGGCTTGATTCCGAATACATGCTGGAGAAATTGATTCACTATACCGCCGTTCGGGGCCAAAATTTCCATAAACACGCCGCCCAAAACAACCCACGATAAAAAGTGCGGAAGAAAAACGACCGTCTGAATCGTATTTCTCATGAATTTATGACGAGCCTCATTCAACAAAAGCGCGAAGGAGAATGTTGCAATTGTACCGAAGACGATTTTCAGCACGGCAATGATGAACGTGTTCCAAATGACCTGCGTGCTGTCCGGGTAGGTAAACAAGAACTTGAAATTGTCCATCCCGACCCACCTGGAATGCAGTATCCCCGAATAAGGCTTATAGTCCTGAAAAGCCATGACGATTCCGCCCATCGGAACGTAAACAAAAATCAGCGTCAAGATGACGGCCGGCAGCAGCATCAGATATAACTGCCATCTGTCACGCCGCCTTGTCCCCTTTTGAATGACTTCCATATCTTTCACTCCTGCCTGCTTAATGAGGAAGGACAGGCATGAGCCTGTCCCGCCCTTGAACTAACCGAATTGTACCGTTTTACCCAGGGAGCTTTGAGCCGATGCCTTCCGGTAAACTCGTTGAGGATATCGGAATCAGGGCGTCCAGTAAGCCCTTGTGCCAATCATTGGCTTCACGGTTATATACGCCGAATCCGGCTTCGAACGCCCAGTAGGCCCATGACATGTTCAGCCGTTCGGCTTCTTGGCGAACAAACGCCGCCCATCTTGCCCGAGATTCCATATCTGCCAGCGCTATCGCGCCAAACTCTCCCATCCAAAGCGGACGATTATTCTGTTTGCTCCAGGCCGCCGCCGCTTCCAATTCTTTCGCGATTTGATGCGGGCCCGCCGGGTTTGCGGCCGACGGTTCGTTATTGTACGATTCGAAGAATTGTACGGCAAAGTCGTATGCCTTCACAGCTTCCGACAAGACTACGGGAGATTCAGGAGGCCCCGGCCAGCTGACTCCCAGTGTCTGGAATGCGCCGTTCACTTCCGGCGGCATCCAGGTAGCCCCCTGATGCGTGAAGAATGCAGGATTGTAATAATGAAATGTAGCGATCAGATTTTGTTCGCCCGCCGGTAATTGCAGCTTTTGGAGGCCGGAAATCATATTCCAGTCGACACCGCCGACGATCAGGGTGTGCACGGGGTCAATCTTTCTGATTTCTGCAATTGCCTCGGCAAGAAGCTGGTTCCACTTCTCTGCGGTGACGGCTCCGAACGGTTCGTTCAGCAATTCAAAATAAAGCGAGCTTGGCCGATCCTTATATCGCTCAGCGATCTGTTTCCATAAGGCGATGAAGCGGTCATGATGTCCGTCAGCGTCCTGCATGATTTCATCATAGTGATGAATGTTAATGACGGTATTTAGACCATAAGAAAGAGCGGAGTCGACGACTTCGTCCACCCGTCCGAAAAACGAAGAACTGACCGGGAAAGGGGCTGCGGTTTCGGCTTTGTTCGACCACTTGACCGGAATCCTGACGGAATCGAAACCGGCTTCTTTGATCATTTTGAAATACCTGTCTTCGATCCTGCTCCCGCTCACCCCCTCTTGGGGCGTATCAAGCGCATCGCCCAGATTGATGCCGCGTCCAAGTTTTCTATTTTGCTCAAAGGCATGCAGAACTGTCATAGCAAATCCCCCCATTTTATTTTACGGAATTGAACCAATCGTTAACTTCTTTCGTGACCTGGTCGCCGCCGGAAGCTTTCCACTGTTTGACAAAGTTATCGAATTCATCGACCGGAGCTTTTCCGTAAATAATTTGCGTGAACGTATCAAGCTCCAATTTCCTCAAGAATTCCCCTCGGGTGCTTTGCGTGGATGTCGTCGGACCGGTAAACAGATCGGGCATATCCGAACCTTTTTGATCGATGGCAATCAATTTTGCTTTCCCTTGTCTGGCTGTAAGCGGATTAGGATCGGCGGCGTCTTTCTTGGCATCTCCGTCAACTTTAGACAGCGGATACGGCAGCCAGCTTAAGAGCGTATATTTTTCAGTATTAAAAGCTTTATCATCGACGTTATTCACTTGTTGACCGTCTTGAATCTCATAATCATAGTGCTCTTGAAATCCTTTCAACGCGAGCGGATCGCCCGATGCGCCGGCATCCCATAATGTATTCATATAGTGGAAGAATGCCTCTAACGCCTCCTGGGAAATATCTTTGTTGATTACAACGCCGCCAAGGAAAGGCTCGTTTACCACATTCCCTTTTTTACCGTCAGGTCCGGGCGGGAGAGCATACGGTTCATAATCGGCTTTCGGATCCTTCGCGTATGCCATGGAACCCGGATATGACGGGAACCAGTATTGCCCGGCTACAATTCCCACCTTGCCGGAGGCGACGTCCTCCACGACTTTATTCCAATCGTGAAGTCCGATATCTTCGGCGATATACCCTTTGTCCTTCCATTCCTTGAGCTTGGCAAGAGCAGGTTTGATACCGGGCTGAACGGAGCCGAACGCAAGCTTCCCGTCGGCATCTTTGTTCCATTGACCCGGGATGCTGCCGTAAGCTCCGAACAGCCAGGAAATATCCCCGACCGCATAACCGATCATTTGATCCTTCATGCCAAAATCAAGCGGTATCGTATCTTTTTTCCCATTGCCGTCCGGATCCCGATTCGCAAAAGCGTCCATAATCGTCTCCAGATCGGCCAGCGATTTCGGGGCCTGCAGACCAAGCTTGTCCATCCAATCCTTGCGGATCCAAAGAACCGGCTCGGATGACAGCGTCGGTTGGAGCCTTGGGATCGCCATCTTCTGCTTCCCGCGCCCGAACGGCAGCCATGCGTCCGGCTGTTCCGCCGCTCCGGCTTTCCACGCTTTCCCGGCGTACTTGTCAAAGACGCTATCGATCGGCATGACTTTGCCCGAATCAATAAACATATTTAGGGTATCTTTATTTGTAGTGTAAATAATATCCGGGAGCTTATCTCCGGAAGAGAGCATCAATTTCAGCTTTGTATCGTAAGAACCATCAGCCTGCGGGGCCGACCAAAGCGTTTTCATATCCACCCCGAGCGCTTCCTTCGCCCATTTGGTGTGGACGTTGTTTTCGTAAGTCTCTCCGCTTTTGAACCTTGCCGTCGGATCGGTACCTCTTACTGTGGTAATCGTGACCGGCGGATCAATCTTTCCGTTCACAGTATGAAGTTTGGAGCCGGACGCGCTCGCCGGTGCAGAAGCGGACGGCGACGGTTCGGAAGACTGGGAGCTGCAGGCCGTAATCGATCCCAGGCTGACGAGAACCGCAAGTGAAGATGCAGCAAATCTAAGTGTCTTCGTCATTGATGTAACCCCTCTCATGCTCTTTATTTTTCACCTTATTATAGAACGGCGCTATACGCCCCGATATATCTCTAAACAAACCTGTGATAACGCATTCCAAACATACGTGCAATATGCGGCATTTCCAAGTTGTAATTGCCACCAGCCAAGACTACAATGGGGCTATCCCGACCGAAAGGAGCAAGCGGATGCTCAACAACTATAAAACATTCATGATGATCAATGTGCTGCTCTTATGTTCCACTTTATGTATTCTGGGTATGTATACCTATTCCATAAATACAAGTCTACAGGTCGTCCAATCCGATATCCAAAGCAGCAATTTGAGCCAGGTTCAATTTGCCGTAAATAACCTTGACCGCAGTGTAGAGCAATTGGATATGCTTGCGGTTTCCATTGATCAAGACAAACTTGTCGCTTTGCTGCCGTCGCTGGATATCATGGATTCCTACGGTCGGGTTCAGCTTATCAGGGATCTGTCGTCCAAACTTAGCTATCAAAGCCTATCGCTCGGCTGGACCAACAAAATCGCCATCTGGTCTCCCATCATTCATAGCTGGATCGGCACATCGTTAACCGCTTTGAAGACGCCCCCTGCCGGAACTGACCGGAAGTGGAATCTGGACCCTGCCTCCTACATTTTTGTCAAAGAAATGGCTGGAAAGGGCTTCACTATACAAGTTACGTTCCCGACAGACAATTTGACGAAAATTTTGGATGGCGCCAAGCATGTGGGCAAAAACGATCCCTTTTTCTATCAAGCGGGAATGCCGCTGCTGTTGAATTCAACCTCCGACGGCACTAGATCCGAGCAATTGATGCAGGCTCTATCCGAACGCCTTAAGGCCGATTCCGACACGGAAATCGTCGTTCTGAACGACAACAAATATCTCGTGAATTATATGAAATCGCAAAATCTCGGCATGTATATGATCGATTACACGCCGCTTGATGTGGCCCTGAAGCCTATAATCACAACCAAAAACCGGTTCTATCTCGCATGCGCCGTCCTCTTCGTCGCCGGCATCGCAATAGCATTTTCCTTATACCGAAAAGTTCAAATCCCGATTCTTGAATTGCTGAAGGGAGTACGCCTTCTCAAAAACGGCGAATTCTCCGCAAGAATCCGGCGCCGCAGCAATAACGAATTCGACAGTCTATACGCCAACTTCAATGAAATGGCTGCGCAAATAGAAGAGCTGATCGAAAAGGTATACAAAGAGAAAATCGTATCCAGGGAAGCATTGCTGAAGCAGCTGCAAGCCCAAATCAATCCTCATTTCTTATATAATTGCCTGTTTTTCATCAACAACTCGGTTCGCCTCGGCAACGAAGAAGCGGTTACGGCGATGACCCAGAATTTGGCCGAATATTTCCGTTATACGACCCGGCTGGAAGAACCCATGACAACGGTTCAAAAAGAAATGTCCGTCGTTGACAAATATCTCGCTATCCAAAAGCTGCGGATGGACAGGCTTCGCTACGAAATCCGCATTCCCGACTCCATGAACCGGTTGACGATTCCGAAACTGTTGATTCAGCCGTTAGTCGAGAATGCGGTCATCCACGGGATCGAGAAGAAACAGTCAGCCGGCAGGATCATCATCACCGGTGCCGAGACCCACACGGATTACAGGATCAGCGTGGAAGACGACGGACAGGGTATGACGGAGGAAGAGATAAGAACCATCAAGCTGAAAATGAAACAACCGCTTGACGATGCGATGGGATGTGCGCTGTGGAATATTCAGCAGCGTTTGAGCATTCATTTTCATACATGCTCGGGCATGGAGTTTAGCCAAAGCCCGCTCGGGGGATTGTGCGTCACTTTATTTTGGAGCAAGTCTGAGACGAAAGAGGGATAGCAGATGTATCAGTTATTAATCGTGGATGATGAAAGAACCGTTGTAGACAGCCTGGCTCTGACCATTCCTTGGTCCGATTACGGCATCGAGGCCGTATATCAAGCCTATTCCGCTGCGGAGGCGCTGAAAATTGCAGGAGAGCATGTGATTGACGTTCTGATTACCGACATACGGATGCCGGAAATGGACGGACTCGAATTACTGGCGAACATAAACCAGTTGTCCCGCAAGATCAAATGTATTATTTTATCGGGGTACGACGATTTTCAATATGCCCAAACAGCGATGCAGCAGAACGCATTCAATTATTTGCTGAAGCCTGTCGTCATCGAAGAACTGGTAGCTTCCGTCCAAAAAGCATTAGAGGCCCTTCAGGCGGAATGGCAAGAAGTCAGCTCCTACCAGAGTATTCAATATACCCTTCAGTCCAACTTGCCCTTGCTCAAGGATCAACTGCTCGGCGACCTGCTCAAGAAGAAGCCGATGCCTGCTTCCGTATTTCAGGAACGTCTTTTTCTTTTAGGGTTATCCTTCCATCATGGCGACCCTTTTATTCTCATGCTTGTACGTTTGGAAGAGGACTTCTCGGGGTATGATCTTCACTCGCTTTCCCTGCTTGAGTATGCCGTAACAAACATTGCCGAAGAAGTATTTCAGGACGTATTTGAATTATGGCACTGCATTTCCGAGCAGGGATATCTGGTCTTTCTCGTTAAAGCCAAGAAACGGGCGGAAGCGATGAAGCTCGCGGATTCTTTCGCGGTCAAACTGCAAAGTCATGTCCAGACCTTCCTGAAGGGGAATATTTCCATTTGTCTCAGTCCCGTTCATTCGTTCCCCGATAGTATCGCTGAACTGTATCAGCGTTCCGTGGCATGGATTAACCGCCATGTAGGAACGAATAAAAGTTATTTCATTACGCTCCCCGATGAAGATACGAACGGTCAGCCGGAGTCTTCGCCGATCAACTTGTTCGAGCCTCCGCTTCTTCCTCAATTGCTCGAATCCGGCAGTTGGGACGAAGCCCTGATGAAATTGGAACGTACCCTTCATCTGTCCGATCATGAGTTCGAATTCACCTATGATCAGTTGTACAGCATCTTCCTGTACCTGTCTTCTTCTCTTGCGATCGGTATTCTCAAGAACGGCGGCGAGCTGAAGGAGCAGCTCAGCGATGATTTCGAATGGTTTCTGAGGAAAACCAATTTCCTGTCCAAGCAGCGTTTGTATGATTGGGCAGCCCGAGTGATCGGCATACTAAAAGACAGCTCAAGCACTCATATGGAAAGCGCTCAGAATCTCATCACGGCCAAAGTACGCGCTTATATTCAAGAGCATCTTTCCGAAGGTGTTTCCCTGCAGCTGGTTGCCGATCACATCGGCCTCCACCCTGTGTACCTGTCCAAAGTGTATAAAACCGTTACCGGAGAAACGATTGGCGATTATTTATACGCTTTGCGCATGGAAAAAGCGGCCTATTTGCTCAAAAGCACCGATCTCAAAATTTCCGACATCAGCTCCAAGCTGGGTTTTCTGGCTCCGCCTCATTTCATCAAGATCTTTAAAAAGCATTATGGATGCACGCCACAAGAATATCGATTCGATTCGTGAAACTAAAGCATCCGCCTCCCGGCGGATGCTTTTCTTTACATATTCCCATCTTCGTTCAAATCATTGAAATACACGACCACCTGATCCAGCAGATAGGTCAACCGGTAGCTCTGCTCTTCCCCCAGAAAATCAACTAACCCTCTTATTTGGTCTGCAAAAGCAATTTCAACATGATCGGCTTCATCATCTCCTTGTTCCCACTTTATTTTCCTGGTCAATTGTATCGTTCGAATAAGCTCCGTGATAAGCGACTGTTTCATACTATCCATACTTACCCTCGCTTCTTTAAATTGAAGTTAGCCCACCATGCCGATTCTTATTTAAAAGTTTTCAGCAACCGTTTGGCGCTTCCGCTCTCCGTGTCGAGCGCCAAAGCAATGAATCCGGTTTGCCAAAATTTTTGCTGCATAGAAGTACATCTGCGACCTGTTCGATTGGAGCGCTGATGGTTTGCCTCGCAATCACTTCCGTTTTAACCGCCCTTGGCGCCAATTGCACGGTTGCCGCCCCGGTTCCTCCCGAAACTGAGCAGCCAACGGCCATGACCGAAGCGGCGGCGAGTAAAACGATAATAGCTAACGATCGGTTTCTGAATATCATCTTCGGGTCTCCTTATACGCAATCTTAAATTTCCAAAGCATTAGACTCGTTGCGCGGTTTCCGCCGGAATCTTTTGCTCAAACGTTCTTTCGCATTCTCCAGCATTTCGTACACAATCGGAACAACAACAAGCGTCAAGACCGTCGAGGTAATGAGACCTCCTATAACGACTACCCCGAGTCCTTTGCCGATCAAAAGACCTTCGCCGGACATTCCCAATGCAAGGGGAAGCAAAGCCGCAATCGTTGCTCCGGCTGTCATAATAATCGGACGCAAGCGTACTTTCCCTGCTTCAATTAAGGCATGGCGGACAGATTTTCCTTCTTCTCTCAACTGCTGCGCACGGTCTACCAAAACGATGGCATTCGTAACGACAATACCGATAAGCATAAGGAAGCCGATCATTGAAGTTGCATTTAAAGCTTCTTTTGTTAAAAACAATCCAAGCAATCCTCCGATTACGGCGAGCGGCAGCGAGAAAAGGATGGCAAACGGCGCGCTTGCGTTGCCGAAGGCCAGAACCATAATCAAGTAGACAATGAGTATCGCAGCGGCCATGGCTACAAATAATTGAGAGAAGCTGTCGTTGATATCGTCCGTCACCCCTCCGGCTTTCGTAGTGACGCCATCAGGCAGCTCGATGCTTTTAAGCGCGGCGGCGACCTTGGCGCTAACGCCGCTTTTATCGTTCCCGATGATCTTGGCGGTTACCTTGACAAGCTGCTGCTGGTCTTCGCGCGTAAGCGAAGCTGCGCTCTTGATTTCATTGATTTTGGCAACCTCTTTCAATAAAACTGCCGAACCGTTTGAACTTGCTAAAGGGATATTTCCAAGCTTCTCAAGCGTATCTTTAGCCGATTTATTCATGGAAATCGTTGTCGTGTAAGTGACGTTGTCGAATTTCATATCCCCCAATTCCTCTTTTTGAACCCAGACACGCGCCGTATCCCGAACCGAAGAAGGGGTTAATCCGAAAGCCCTGGCTTTTTTCTGATCAACGGTAATTTCAATTCCGGTCTTGGCGTCGCTGAGATTATCTTCAATTTCAGTGAGTTCAGGGAATGTATTTAACTTGGCTTTCACAAGGGCCGCCGCTTTCTCCAATTGACTTTGGTCATCTCCTTTCAAGGAGTACGCAAAATCGGTGGATAATGCCGTCATGTCTTCGCCGATAGACTTTGGCTCTACCGTTGACCCGGGGGGCAGCTCGGAGAGAATAAATGTTTTCGCTTGTTCTTTCACTGTCCTCGCATCGACATTGCCGTTAACTTCAACGATGATTTGCGATGCATAGGGAGCCCGTTCTTTATCGTCGCCTGCATAACCTGCCAAAGCCTCCACGAATTTAAAAACAGGTTCACCCTTGGAATCCTTTTCGTTCAAAAAGATGGTTTCAATTTCTTTCGTCTTGGCGTCCGTCGATTCGAAGGAAGTCTCATAAGGCAGCTTTAGTTGAAAAGACATCGTTTGCGAATTTTTGGGACTGGGCAATAGCGAAACGGATAACGTAGGAAGCGTAACCGCTATAGTGACGACCAAGAGCAGGGCGGATACAAGCAATGTTTTTATGCGGTTGTTTAAACTCCATGACAATACCCGCTCATACATCGATGTCAATTTGGTCGGCTCGGAATCGTCATGATGTTTTTTCCCTTGTTTGCCGCGCAAGACCAATAGTTTAGCGAGCATAGGAATGACGGTCAAAGCTACAAGTAATGAGGCTAACAACGCACATGATATCGTTATAGCAAACGGTTTGATAAACTCTCCTATGAACCCGGATACCAGAGCCAGGGGAGCAAACACACCGGCTGTCGCCAAAGTTGACGAAGTGATCGCCGACGAAACTTGACTTGCAGCTAGCGCAATGACCGATTCTTTCCGTTCCTGCGCTTTCTCCAGGGAAGCGTAAATGTTCTCGATGACGACAATGGAATCGTCGACTACGCGCCCGATCGCCATAAATATGCCGCCGAGCGACATCGCGTTAAGCGTAATCCCCAATTTGTACATGAGCATGAGCGTAATGAGAATGGAGAGCGGCAGCGATACAAGCACAATAAGTGTCATTCGAACATTGCGTAAAAAGATCATAATCATCAGCGCAGCGAGCAGTGCGCCAACGACGCCTTCGCGTACCAGGCCGGTAATCGAGTGCTTAATTTCTTCCGAGCTGTCAAACGTGTTTTTAAACGTAATGTTCGGCAGTGCGGTTTGCCATTCATGAATCTTTTTTTCGAGAGCGTTTGAGAATTCTACCGCATTGGCGCTGCCGGCCTTGTATAAAACCAACCCGATCGCAGGCTTGCCATCGAGTCTGCCGTTAAATTTGGATTCCGATATCGCCTTTACCTTCGCTACTTGATTGAGATTAACAATGTCCCCTTTGGAGGTTGTCATTTCAACATGCTCCAAATCGTAAAGGCTCTGAATATTCCCTGTTACATGGGCCATCTTACCGTTGCCGTTAATCTCGACGCTGCCGATCGGACTTTGGGCCGTAGCCGCTTTAATCGCATTGCTTACTTGCGATGGATTAAGGCCATATACACTGAGAGCATCCGCATCCAGCTCGATATCGAGCGACGTATCGCGGGCACCGATAACGTCCATGTGATCAATGCCGCTGATGCCTTCAAGTCCGGGTTTAATCGTGTCTTTGAAATGTTTGTCCAGCTCCGTCTGGCTCATGCCGTTGTCCGCATATGCGACCAAATAGTTGGACGGCGACGATGCCGCGCCAAAAGTAGAGGCTTTGGGCGTACCTGCTGTTTGCGGCAGCGAAACTTCAGCGAGCAGATCCTGGACATCCACCTTTTTCTTGTCCATGTCTACACCCTGTTTGAACTTAAGAATAATCGTGGAATAATTGTCGCTCGATGTCGAGGACATGGAATCCAGATCTTCCAAATTGGCCAGCTTCTTTTCGATCGGATCCGTAATTTCATCCATAACATCTTTAGGCGATCCTGTGTAGGTCGTAGTAACAGCCAAAACAGGAAATGAAACATTCGGCATGTTCTCCACCTGCAGCTTTGACGTTGAATAAAATCCGACTGCAAAAAGCATAATCATAATGATGAACAACGCTGAGACGTTTTTCATGGAAAACTGGGTTAATCGATTCATTCTGCACACCCTTCGCGATGTTTCTTTATCTTTTTGTTCTGTATGTACAATTTTAGTATGCCGGACAAATAAAAAAATCGTACATAAGGGCATGTACCTCATGTACGATAGGGCAATACATATATACGACTTTATATGCTGCATAGTTCAGAGATGGAGAATCCCCCGCTCTACCGATACGGCTACCGCTTCCGATCTGGAATCCACGCCAAGCTTGTTGTAAATATTCGTCAGATGCGCCTTTACCGTCCTTTCCGAGATTCCCATATCGAAAGCTATTTCTTTACTTCGAAAACCGCGTGCGATCGCCTGTAAAATCATCAGCTCTTTTTCAGTCATGACCGGCTTCTCCTGCCGGTTCTCCGGAACGGGGGTATGTTCTTTATAGGAGAACACTCTTGCCGTTATTTCAGGCTGGAGCAGCGTCTCTCCTCTTATGGCCGATTCAATTGTCCGAAACAAATGCTCGCGGCCCGTATCTTTTAATAGATACCCCTTCGCTCCCAATGCCAAACCTTTAATCATCAAATCATCTTCATTATAAGTTGTAAGAATAATGACAGGCGTTTCAATCCGCCTCTCTTTCATGAGCTTCATGGTTTCCATCCCGCTCATAACAGGCATATTCAAGTCCATCAAAATGACATCAGGCTTAAGCTCTTCTAGCAAAGTCAAAGCAACCTTTCCATTCTCCGCTTCGCCAATGACTTGAAATTTATCGTTGGTTTCAAGAATAAGCTTCAGACCTTCTCTGACAACTAAATGATCGTCTACAATCAACACTTTATGACTCATACCGAATCTCCTTTGAATAAAGGCGCCTCAATGTCAATACTCGTTCCTTCCTGAGCGCCGCTTTGAATATGGACCTTTCCCCCAATTAAACGTACCCGCTCATAAATGCCGAGCAAACCGTAATGGCCTGATTGTTTGCCGATCATATTCGTATGAAAACCCTTCCCGTCATCCTTAATCCGAATGTGCAGATTATCCGCGTCTTCCCTTACAGTTAATGAAACATGCTCGGCCTGAGCATGACGGGCCACATTCGTCAAACATTCGCTAATGATGTGCAGCCCATGTTCCATTAATAATCCGGATAACGGAGTTCTAATCCCCATATCAAAAGAAACTTGAATGCCTGTTGCATTCGTAAAACGCAAGGTTTCACCGTGGACCGCATCGGCAAAATCGATCCCTGACGCCGATTTCGCTCTTAGATCGTCAATGGCATGCCGCGCAGCTGACAGCGTTTTTCTCGCTCCAACCATGGACTGCAGAACAATTTCTTGCGCCCTGTTCGTATTTCCATTTGATAAATGGGCATCCACTGCTTCCAACTGCATAATAAGCCCGGCAAGCCCTTGCGCCAACGTATCGTGCAAATCGCGCGCCATCCGTTGGCGTTCGTTCACCAGCGTCAACTCCTCCACTTGGCGATGGGCCTGTTCCAGTTCGCTAAGAAACATTTGCGTGCGAATCCTGGCATGTATTTGCTTGAAAAAAAGCATCGCATAAGCGACAACCGCAATGGTAAATAAGATCAATAACGGCACAAATAGCAGTAATTCTTTTGTAACGTTTAAAAGCACAAAGGCCATATCGTGCAAGCCGAACAGAAAGAGTGAAACGAATCCCACTTTTAAATAATGATAATACACGCCGACGCTTTGCCCGATCAGAATTGGAAATAAGCCGGTTAGAGCAGCAGAAAAGCCGTTGGGCATCACAAACGCGCTGACAAAGATCAGCAGCCCCTGCGCGATAAAATAAATCCATGGCCTGAAGGCTACAATGGAACTTGAGAACCAATGCAAGACAATATGAATGAAAATGATGACAGTAAAAAGAAGAAGTTTGAGCGGAATAAATGCTGCAGTCGTTTGCAATATGACGGTTGTAATATAAACTAAAGCTACCCATATGACGATTGGAACCCTGGAAACCAGCAACCCGTTACTCTCATCTTGATGATTGAAACTGCTTGGTATATAACGAGTATTTTTATCGCGATCCATTATGCACCCCTTTCTGCATATTATTATAACAAGAAATTGGCCGTTTCAATTGTACTTTCGTGCATACCCGTTCGTACATCATAAGCCGCTTATGTCGATTTTACTTTTTCTCTTTTCGCCTTTCTTACGAACCAGATCACTAAAGCGGAGGCAATCAAAACAACTAACCCGATTACTAAATATCGATGTATCGTTTCGGTAACGGTACGCCAATGCTCGCCTAAATACGTACCTAAAGTGATAAATGTGACAGCCCAGATCATGGCTCCAGGCGCTGCATAAAGACTAAAGCTTCGATACGACCATTTGCTGATTCCAGCGCTGTACGCCGTTAAATGACGGACTCCTGGAATGAAGTACCCGATGGTGAGGGCAAACTTTCCAAAACGCTTGAACCAGTGCTGTGTTTTATCTAACTTCTCTTTTGTGATATGAATTTTACGCCCATATTTCTCCAAAAGCGGATACCCGAATTTATATCCAATCAAATAGCTGACGGACATGCCGGTAAAGCTGCCTAGTACCGAAACAATCAATGTCGGAACATAATGAAGCTTGCCTTTCGAAATTAAAAATCCCGAAAACGTCATTAAAATCTCGTCCGGCACCGGCAAGCCAATAATACCAAGTACCAAGGCACCGAAAATGCCTATATAGCCATAGTGGGCAATGAACCATAAAAGCTTATGCTGAAACATGGAAGTGTTTCTCCTTCTCAGGTTGTGGTTTTTCTTTTTAGTTTTTCCAAAACCCGCAATGTCATAACCCCGAATATATATCTCGATACCGGACCTGTTGATACTTCTCAGTATTTTCATTATGATGGAACTAAAAAATTCGCTAATGGGAGGATTTCAATGAGCAAACGTTATCGGATTACAAGAGAATTTAAGGAAAATGGAACTCCGGAGCAAGGCATCTCTTTGGAAGAGTGCAAACGGTATTTTTCGTCCAAACCCGACTTTGCCTATACTTCGGTATTTACGGTGACAGGGTCTACCACCATGTCTATTGAGGGGGATTTTTTCATGTGGAGCTGCGGCGAAAGCAAGATCCCTTTCCGGCATTATCAGGGGGATATTTATGTGTCCGGCGGAAGTGAAGCGGTCATCCCCAAAATGATGGAGATTGCCGGCGAATTGGACGCGGATGTGCTGGAAGGATAATCCGGCGGAAACGATAGCATGAGGCCATCCCCGCAATTGGGGATGGCCTCAAAAAAGCTTATACGAGGCCTGCCGGTATGCCTCAAATATGCGATCTATTTCCTCAACATGTCCATAAGATGGCCCCCTCGCACTAATCGAAATATCTTATTATGTTATCTCGCGTGATCCCGCGGCACTCTCACGTTTTGATATTTAACAGCTACTACCTCTACACTTTCGTAATTTTATGTTACCCATTCTCCCTGTTTCATTAGCTTCACCCATCCGCCCGAGGGCAATTCGGCACTCACGTCCATCTCCGAAGAGCCAAACATAAAATCAACGTGAACGATACTCTGATTTATGCCGCGCTCCGATAATTGCTCCTTTGTCATTTTCTCCCCGCCCTTTAGATTAAAAGGATAGGCGGAACCAAATGCGATGTGACAAGATGAGTTTTCATCGTAAAGTGTGTTGAAAAAGTTAATTCCTTCCTTAGCTAGCAGCGTACTATTGGGTACAAGCGCGACCTCTCCCAAATATTGCGAACCCTCATCCGTTTGAAAGAGATATTGAAGGGTATCCTCTCCATAATTGGCGCGAAAATCGCATACTTTACCTTGCTTAAACGTTATCTCGAAATCCTTGATAAGTTTGCCGCCATGATACAGCGTTTTCGTGCCCCGCACTTTACCATTCACTCCTGTACGTAAAGGCGCTGTGAAGCATTCCTCCGTCGGAACGTTAGGCATAAAGTAATTCCCCTTCTCTGTCGTACTTCCTCCACCGATCCACATATGATCCATCGGCAGTTCAATTGTAAGATCAGTCCCGGGTGAGGTAAAATGCAACTGGCGGTATTTTGCATTATTCAATTGCAGTAATTTCCCCTGGATCTCCTTAATCCGCGCATTCCAAGCCCCTATGGGATCAATTTGATCCGCACGGGTAACTCGGAAGACGATTTCCCATAGCTTCGACAAGCCTAACTCCTCAGGTAAAGCGGGAAATACCTGCTTCGCCCATTCTTGGGTCGGCAAAGCAACCACAACCCAACTTACTTTATTGGTCATGCGATAGTGCCGATATTCCTGAAGAGCGCGACCGCTCGTGCGTTGAAATAAAGCGACGCGCTCAGTAGGTACGTTCTTCATCATTCCGGGTTGTGGCGCTTGAACCGTGATAAAGGCCGCCCCCTGTCTTGCCCTATCCGTATAACCTTGTGATTTCCAAATTGGATAGTCTTCCAATGATGCAGTAGAGGAACGCAACAATTTGGTACGGTGGACCACGCTATCGCTCCACTCAACATCGACCGATTCGGCACCGAAATCATATGCGCATTCAACCAGGAGACGGACAAATTCAGCCGCCACTATTGGCGCATCTATTACTACCTTTTGGCCATATTGAACATTTATCCCTAGACGTATAACGATTTCCGCATACGATTTTAATTTATTGTAAAAAGCAGACATATACACCCAACCTTCTATGAGATAAACCTCTATCGAGGCCTTTCGAAGATGAGCGACCGCGTTTAGAGGTAGGTTTATTCGCCAATAAGAAGGCTGTTCTTCACGCTTTAGTGCTGTAAAGAACTTAAACATTCTTATGTGGTAAAAAATTGTTTAACTCAATGATTTTTGATTTAAATGTTTAATACATCCGACCTGAAGCTCCCTTTCACGTTTCTCCTTATTTTCGTCTCAAGCTTATGATCTTTTAACTTCCCGGCAATAAAATCCGCATCTTCTTTGTTGCCTGAATACACCGTCACCCCACCGGTTCGATCGACCTCCAGGACAGTGACGATCGCCTTCTCGGGAGGCAATTCCGGAAAAACCTCACAGAGACAAGATGTAACGTAATCGATACCATTGCAGTCATCGTCTACTAGCATCACATTAAACTCACCATTGCTTGGTACAGCTATTTCCGCCCAACGCTTTGTTGAAATCGTTTTCCATACACTCAAGACTACTCGTTCGAATTCACTTTCGCCTAACTTTGTCATACGCCCCCAGAGACCAGGTAGGATTTCTTGTTTGGGAGGATCGAAGATTAGGATGTCCGAGGCCAGCTCCAAGCTTACGTTTGGTTTTTGCGCGATGAACGTTAGTTGAAATTTAAGTTCTTCCAGATCCGCGGGGGTATGGATGCAATTTGCAAAGGCACCAAGCGAAAACTTTTTTCTGATAATATCTTTAATCTTCTTGGTTTTTTGGATTGCATCAGCACCAATAAGGATTCTCATGGTTAGCAGCTTCTCGGCCAGGTACTTATGCAATAACTGCATTGTTATTGGATAATTTGCATAGTTAGGCCAAAGCATATCTAAATCGCCTCTCGTGAACTTGACATCGAATTTTCGAATTGCTTCTAGTTCAGCATCTTTAATTTGCAGCTCCAATTCTTCAAGTAATAGAGGGTTGTCTAATCCGTCAGGCTTAATCAAAATAAATGACACGCTATCAAGAAGGGGAATTCTATCGGATTGGTCCCCATTATTCTCGTTCACTGCCATTATCTTCACCCCACATAATTATGGTTATTTGTAAAAAGTTATCACGCCGGACAAGACACCTTTATGTATGGATCCCCGCGAGATGGATGAACGGGCGCAACGAAGTTTCGGTTAATTCCTTTTTATCGGGGAATTCTACCAATCGCGACGCTTCGAGTCGAATCGCTCGCCCCTTGGCCACTTCAACACACGGCTCCCCGTCCAGGCCTAGCTGTCTCCAAACTTGGCTTGAGATGGTTGGAATAATGGGGGCTCCTAATAGCGGTAAGCCAAGAAGCCATTCGCGTCGGTCCATGCTTCCGTCTTGCATCCAGTTATCCAGAATCACAGTTGCTGCTTTTAAATCAAATTTGCCGGGAAAAAGTGATTCGGATTGCTCGGCCACTGCATTCGCAATCCGGTCGCTATACATAAACGATTCAGAATGACGGACAGTCTCAAGCGCAGCATCGAGACGGTGAACGCACCACTGTCGGAATGACATTACCGAATCGATAAAATCGGTAATTTTAATATCGGCCGCGCCAGTATCGAGCGAAGTATGCGACAAAAAATATCGAATTTCATCGGAAGAAATCTCCGTTTCAGGATCAAGAATTTCCTTAATCCAAATACCGTGGCGTTTACTCGTCGAACATTTCTCCCCTTCAAGAAAGAGCATTCCATTTACAAGCGTATAATCGAAAGGTTTATACAAACCTTCTGTTCCTTGGGAAATCACGTGCGGGGCGATAAGGCCCGGAGTAGAGTTATCGTTACCGAAAACGCCGATCGTAGTCACGTTGCTATTGGACATGAACGGGTTTACCTCCGTTCCTTCGAGCAATTTGTAAACTTCCCCGCAGTATACACTGTATAAATAATACGGATTGGACAGAACGAAACCTTCGGGAACTAAATTGCTGCGAATTCCCCATGTTCCGGGGCCGGTTAGTCTGATACGCCCCTTCCTGAGGGAAAGATAACGTTCGGCGGCTTGCATCCAAATCGGTCGAACGCCGGAACGCTTCAGCGATTCAATGATATTTGTTTGCTCATTTGGCGTTACGAACCAACTTTCTATCGTTCTCCATTCCAATGTACTATTGTCTAACCTAGATCTTGGTTGAACGATCTCTTCAGGTTGGAAGTGTGCGCCACAGTACACGCATGAACTTCCTCCACAAGGCTTGTTGCAATAAGGACAACTCCCTGCAATCCATGTCCCGATGATCGCGTCTCCCGTTTCTGCCGAGTATGGCACTCGTTCGCTTACGAGAGTGGCATTGCCCGTGTTCTGCAATGTAAGAAGCGTCTTCTCGTGCGTGTCCAAATAGCCGGCAAAGTGCGACTCCGCGCGAGGATCGATCCAAGTATCTAACCGAATATTCAAGAGCTTAAGATCTTGCTGAATTCCTTTATGATATAGATCACAAACCGTATCCGGATCTTTCCCGTCTCGAAGGGTTTCAGCCAGCACCCAATTTTCGAAAACGTCGCTTCCGGTAATGACCCGCACGCTATACCCTTGCAATCGAAGTGAACGAGCAAGGGTATCCGCACGTAAATACGTTCCCGCTCCATGACCAATATGCAGCCGCCCGTTTGGGGTCGGCTGCATGGGGACAATTAATACGTTACGATTCACTTATTTCCCCTCCTGTCTTTCACATAATTTAACTCTAGCAAGTTTGTATATGAAAGGACTCACTTATTTTCTTTATGACCAGATCAAGATCTTGCTGACCGGATATCTGAGCAAACACTAATCCGCATATGGCAGAAGAATCTATTAAACCGGTTACCACATCACCCGGTTTTACTTTCATGTCGACCTCGATTAATCCGGGTACGGATGCAAAGTCTTCCGGCGTACTGATTGATGCTATAGTCCCCAATTGGGTCGGCAGCAGCAGTTCGGCAATTTGCTTTCCGGCATATCGAAGATCGTTTGACTCCCACGTGTACTTCTCGCCGAGAGAAGCAGTGATATGTGCCGCCCATGAGTCAAATCCGCTATGGAGCTGAAGCATTCTACGAATTCCGGCGCCGCCGGGACGACATGCAATTTCCCCGGCAAATACCCCATCTGCCGCTTTGAGTACTTCAAAATGTGTCACTCCGTTCGTCAACCCCACCGCAGCAACTGTACGTGCATGCATGTCTTGGAGAAAAGAAAACATCGGATCACTGCTCTCAATCGTGTAGGAACCGTGAATTTCGGAAGCGTAATCAAGAACCGGTCGAACATAACGCGATATTTGGACGTATACTACGCAGCCATCCTCAACATATCCATCGCAATGATACTCTTCCTCAAGCTGCAAAAAACGTTCAACGATTACAGGAAACCTCTTAGCTGAAGTCGATGAGGGAGCATGTAGCCGATTGAGATACTCTTGTCCGGATGAAGATAACAGCTCTTCTTCTGTTGCAAAAACGAACGTCTGATCGGCTCCTCCCCCGATTACCGGTTTAACTATAATCGGCCAACCAATCTTCTTGCCGGCTTCGGCCACACCACTAGGAGTGCTTGCAAGGAAGTAATCCGCCGTAGGCAATCCGGCCGCAGCAAATCGGCGCTTCATTGTATATTTGTTCGTACAGTTGAGAACCGTTTCAAATGATGGTCCTGCCAACCCAAGATAAGTTCGCATATATGCTCCGGCGGGCGCTGCACGTTCAGAAAGAGAAACTACGGCAGAATATTGAGAACACTCCCTCTGCTTCATGAGAGCTTCCATGGTTCCGGAGGGGTTGTTTAGATCCTCTACAACAACAACATCAATACCCGAAGGGTACATATCAACAAAGCGCCCTTCCGTCACGAATGTCACTTGTAGGTCCGGTCGAGCAAGAAGTACCTCCGATTGGACTTTATTACTGGTGTTAGTAACCAAAATCGATTTCATTGGACATCACCTCATAATTTTCTTAGTTGCTCGTTCTGACTCCATCAACAATCTCAAGTACCGATAATAAAGATGTAATTCGATCACCGTCCCATTGATTCCCGTCGTTCCTGTCCAGCAATATTGGATGCATCCCTGCCCGAGCAGCTCCTTCAAGCTCTTTATCGTGCCCATCGCCTATATACAAGCAATGGGCATTTTCTACTCCGAGCCGGTTGGCTGCATACGAGAAAATTTTAACATCAGGCTTCATAATCCCGATTTCAGCGGACAATACCACTTGATGAAGTAACGGGGCCAACTTCGAATCGGCTAATAATTCTTTGACATCACTGCTACAGTTGGACACAACAGCCGTTTTTACGCCCTGCGAACGCAATGTGCTTAGAACCGTGAACGCGTCGACATCCGGTGTTTGAAACGATAAACCGTGGACTTGTTTTCGTACGCGAATGGCCTCCATGATCTTATCTTTACTCCACTTTGCCCCCATTTGTTCATTGAGCCAATGAAGATACTCGAGCAGATCCCCCGTCTCGCGCCGATTTCGGGTTTCCTCCCAATTTTTGCTGAATACATCGGGAGCGATGCCAAGAACTCGCGAAGTCTCTAAGAAAGCATAGGTTTTAATTGGTTCGGGGAGCGGAATTAAGGTTTTCCATAAGTCAAACACAACGGCATGAATACGTCTGTTTTGCATATTAGCCCCCTAATCGTCAATTCTTAACCGGAGCTTGAATCGTGGATTTCTCCAATCCGAATTATCGACAACCACATCAGCATTTTCGTAAGGACGATATTTATTTATATAGCAACGTTGAGCCGGAAAGTATTTACTGTCATACTTCCGAAGAACTTCCTCTCCCTGTACCGGTACATCCCGTAACCGTGCCCTCTTCATTACGACATCCTCAGGGATGTCCAGGTATACAAAAAAATCAATATACGATCTGGTTTCCGGACGGAAGAGGAATACCCCTTCCAAGAGTACGATGGTATCAGGGGACACCGAGTACTTACATTGCAACGTCCATGTATCCGTGGGGAGATCCAAATGGATTAAAGTCGTTTCCAACCTTCCTAACCTACGGATTGGATCTAACACTTCTTGAGCCAAACGTTTAAAGTCAATACTGTTTCTAAAATATTGTTCCGGTTCCGATAAAGTGGGGTTGTAACGAACGGACTTTTCATTATGGAAATTGTCTACGTGTACAACTTGTACTTTATGTCCCTTCCCCAATACCTCCGCCAGTTCTTTCACTAGTTGAGTTTTCCCAGCTGTATCAACGCCCGTAATTCCAACAATCAATGGTTTCCCAGGCATCCGATTCTTACGAATGATATCACTCAGCTCTCCAAGGAATCTCCTTCGGCTGTCGGTAATCACCCAAGACTCCCCCCGTCATGAATGGCTAGCTCTAAACGATTGGCCAATCGACTGTACAATCCGTTGCCGTATGCGGCATTGTCGCGACGGTTGCGGGGCGTGGGTTCAACTCTCAACACAGATAGGTTGCCAAACTTCCTTTGTCCAATTACGGCTGCCCCCTCTTCATCGGCTTCCAGCCGTTTGACTGAATCCGTAGAACGTACCAATTCGTTTGAAACATAAATATCAGGTGCCGTACCATGATAACCAAGCGCTTGAACAATGATCCCAGCTCCGTCCAGTACGTCGGATGCATCGCTTAATTTATTGATTTGCTGGATTCTTGCCCCCGGAATATTGTCGTTCCACAAATCGCAATACAGTTCCTTCGACCCGTGACGTAATCCGGAGTCCCTGAAGACGATTCCGGTAACTGGACATACATCACTGGACGAATTAAAAAGGTATTCGCGCCCTGACACCTGTTCTTTGATCGCTTCTTCCACGGATTGGTACATAAGTCGAGCTAAACTCCGTTGCAGGACAACAATCGGAGGGCGGCGATACTCCTTGTGCTCATTTTCCAGCTTCATGGCGAGATCTAGTAACACCCGTGTCGCAGACATTGCGCTGTGAGAACTTCCCGCAATAACAATCGGTTCGTCGCGCAGACGCAGCAGTACCTTACTTAGGTTCTCTTGATATGCAGCGCTAATCACTATGCTTGAGGACCAAACTTTATGACGCCACGTTTCTAGTTCTGCATGGGGCCGCTCCGTTCTACCCGTCGCCAATAGCACATGCGAGGCTTCAAGTATTTCCCCACTGTCTGTGTGTAATCTTACGGGGCCATCGAGCTGATCCATTTCGATTTTTTTCACAAGCGTCCCTAGTCGAACAGCGGGTGAACCTCCTAAGCTATCGTTAATCACTCGTCCGATCTCATGAAGTGCAGCAGCCAACACATCCGTATTGACGGGTTTCGTAGCTTGAGCAACAGACCTGACTTGTAAATTATCGGAGAGTACTTTAAAGGGTCCCCGGTAACTTAATTCTTTAAAAAGGCTTGCGCCAATTGAAGAAGTTGTAACCATATAATTACCGAATGCACCTGGTCCAAGGGAGCGCTCCTTCTCTACTATAGAAATACGGTAATTCAATAATTCTGGGGCGGATGCGAGAAATGTCGATGTCCGAAATCCCCCTCCAACGATGGCTAGATCGAAATTTGGAATTGTCGAATTCATATTCTTCTCCTTTTCGGCTACTAAGTGCCCAGAACCTCGTATAAGCAGCTTTCAAATCGATCGCACAACTCTTCCGCTTCTTGCATGGTAATTGTTAACGGCGGGCGAATTTTCAATACGTTTCCGAAACCATACCTAGACGTTCTCATGATTAATCCATGATGAAAAGCTTTTTTCTTAAGGTAATTTGTAAGCTTCTCATCAGGAATGCCATCGTCGCCGACGATTTCGATCCCGATCATGAGCCCGACACCACGAACATCGCCAATAGCGGAATATCTCTCTTTTAACCTCATGAGGCGTCCCATAATATATTCACCGGTCTTGGTGACGTTCCGGAGGAACTCGGCATTATCGATAATTTCTAAAGTTTTTAGCGCAGCAGTCGCCGATATCAAGTTTGAACCATAAGTGAAGGAATGATGGTGTCCTTCCATTGTAGAGTACTCTGGTTTCGAGATAATCGCTGCTACCTGAAAGCCTGTCCCGCCAAGACCTTTCGCTACAGTAATAATATCCGGGACTACACCATAGTATTGGGCTGCAAACATATACCCCGTTCTCCCGATTCCCGTTTGAATCTCGTCAAAGATTAAAGCAATTCCTCTTTCATCGCACAGCTTGCGCAACGCTGGGAAATATTCCGGCGGCGGTGTAATATTGTCTCCATTCCCTAAAATCGGTTCAACGATGATGGAAGATACCTGCCCTGAACTCGCATAATCAATAAAGTCATTAATTCTCTCAACGCACAACATTCCACAAGTTTCCGGTCTTTGGTTATAAAAGCAACGATAACAATAGGCCGGCGGAACATGTACGATACCGGGTTGACCCAGCCTAAAAGGCTCTTTCCGGAATGAGTTCCCAGATGCATACATGGTATAAATGGTTTGCCCTACATGAGAGCGAAACAAGGAGATCACATCTGTTTTTCCAGAATAGTGTTGAGCCATCTTGATCGCGCCCTCATTGGCGGTGGACCCTCCCGACACCTTTAAATGTACCTTCGTCAATCCCTCCGGACTAACATCGATTAATTTTTTTACTAACTCACCGACAGGTTTCGTCATGTAACTGGATGTCACATGAATCAACTTATCAGCCTGATTCTTTACCGCTTCAATGACTTCAGGGTGGCTGTACCCGAGGCTTAAGTTAAATGTCGCGGACGCGCAGTCGATATACGATTTACCGTTATTGTCCGTTAAATAAATTCCACGACCTTCCACCATAATTACATCATCGGTTGGAGTAAAGAAATACTCGTTTAACTCCAACAAACCATTCTCTGCCGCTTCTCCGTTAGATTCCAACAGCTCCATTGTATGGGTATCCATTATTGGTTTCCTCCCTTTGCATGAATTGGATATGGTGCCGCTCGCTCACAAAGCACACCTCTTTCCGCTAATGAGAGCAAGATTCGATTTTATAATTAGTTTTCTTTGGCTGCTGCAGCATAGAGGAATTTTACCGCCTCCTCAATGTCCGGTTCTTTCAGTTGCATATCCTTAATTTCGTAACTGCTCGAGATAATCGAGATCGCCTGGGCAACCGACAATTCATTTTTACTGAACAAGAAACTTTTCCTTAATCCCTCATCTTGGAGCAGCTTTAGTCTATCGTCGTTCAACTTATTGCGTTGATCGTCCAGGTCGACCGTAAGCACATGGCCCGGGTTAAAATTATTCTTGAATCCGGTGACAGTCCCGTCGAATATGACTTCGCCTTTATTGATCGTAATGATTCGGTTGCATACTTCTTCGATATCCTTCATATCGTGTGTGGTTAGAATAACCGTCGTTTTCTTTGTTTTGTTGATTTGCCTAATAAAGGTTCTAATTTTAGCCTTAACAGCTACATCCAAACCGATCGTAGGTTCATCTAAATAAAGTACTTTTGGTTCGTGCAATAAGGCTACCGCTAGCTCGGCACGCATTCTTTGACCAAGACTCAATTGTCGCACCGGCGTTCTTAAGAATTCTTCCATCTCCAGTAAATCCACATAATACGCAATATTGTTCCGGAACACTTTCGGATTGATTTTGTATATTTTCGCAAACAGATCGAATGTTTCTTCCATTGGGAGATTCCAGTATAATTGCGATCGTTGGCCAAAAACGACCCCGACATTCATTGCGTTTTCCTTCCGGTTCTGGTGCGGCTCCTTGCCATTGACTTTGACCAAACCCGAAGTAGGAACGAGAATTCCAGCAAGCATTTTAATCGTAGTCGATTTTCCCGCACCGTTTGCTCCGATATATCCAACCAGCTCGCCCTCTTGGATATTAAAGCTAATATTGTTTACAGCCTTCTTCACTTCATAATTCCTGGATATGATAGATCTTATGGATGAAACAAACCCCTTATCACGTTTGAATACTCTGAATTCCCTTGTCACATTGCTGACTTCTATCATGATTTTCCCCCTAAGAACCTGTACTTTTATAATGATTGACCCCAATAAACCAAAATTTATAAGCCAGCACGAAACATACAATCCCTACTATAGGTGATAAATATTGGATGTATGGATTAAAAAAAAGATAATCGCCTTTAGAAATAAAGTATTGCGCCGGATAAAAATTAATAAATGCGTAAGGCAGGATAAAGGTTAGAATCACCTGAACTGTCTTGTTGTAAATGGTGATAGGATAGCGAATAAAATTCTTTAGTTGAAAGAAAAGAACTTCTCGCAAACCTTGCGTCTCGACAATCCAAAACGATGGCACCGAAGTTACAATTAACCCGGCTCCTTGAATCAAAGCACCGCTCAAAATAACAACGGTTAAGAAGAGTAAATCTCCTCCCGTTAATGTACGCTCCATATTATTGAAACAGATGATGATCACACCGACGGAGAGTATAAAGTGACTAACATATGCACTATTGAACTCCCGACACACCAGATATACGAAACTATTCAGCGGCTTTGTTAACACTTCATCGAACGAACCGTTTTTTACCATATTGCTTAACTGGGTTGTAGGATTGAAGAAGAAAAAACCGGCTAGCGAGTATGAACATAAATTTAAGGAAAACAATAACAAAACTTCGTATGCCCCCCAACCATTGATGGATTGGAATTTGTCGACCAAGATCCAAATGATCAGAAATTCCGCCCCATATGATGCAAATTGGGCAAGTCCCCCCATAATAAATGCCTTTCGGTATTCGGCTACCCCCATTACCCTTAATTTAATGTATTCAAGATATAAATGGGCATAATGCATATGTCATCCCCCGTGAATTACCAATTTTTTTTGCACCTTGAACCACACATATTTCTCGATGAGAGTAGTGACCGCTATCACCCCCAATTGCATAAGAAGAATGGTAAACGTTTGATGTATCCCGTACTTCCCTAAAAAAATCGATATTGGTTCAAAAAAAATGAACCGAAATGGCAGCACCTGGCAAATGTTGAATAACCACTCCGGATAAAACCACAACGGCACAATCGATCCTGAGAACAACTCGAACAAAGCGCCTATAAAAAATGGAATGTACCAAGAAGTTTCAAGCCAAAAAGCAAACAGGCCAAAGATGTAATGAATATGAAATGCTATAACTATCCCTAACATGAGGCTGACTAGGAACAATATCGTATTCTCGATAATCCCGGATAGAGAAATATCAAAAAATAACCACGTAACCACTATAGCCGGTACTGTAACGAAAACTGTCTGGAAAACATTCGTCCCCAAATCCTCAGAGAATAAGTATCTCTTGAAGTTAACAGGTTTCATTAAATCCAGTATTATGCTACCGTTCTCGACTCTCTCCGCTATTTTCTTCCCTGCGCCCGATCTCGTTAATGTTACAACGATTGCTGCAATAATGATGTAACTAACCATTTCACCAAAGTTTATATTGTTTATATTTTCCTTATCGTCATACAATGCAGTCCATACGTTAATTTGAATTACCATTAGCAAAATGCTTGCGAAAATTGTGATGTAAAAATTAAAACGAAAAGCATACCGTTCTTGAAAAGCCTTCTTGAAAAATTCAATATACAGTGCCATCTCAATACCTCACTCTATAAATTTCAAAACCGAGTTTTAACTTTCCCCAATCCAGTTAAAACCCAAATGACAGCGGTATCATAAATAATCATTATTCACTCTTGAAGTATTACCATCATTTGGAAACGCTTTAATTGTATTAAAAATGGTTATCAATTGAAACCCACAATACTATAGAATTATCCCTAAAAATTATATATTCTTACTTAAATGAAATCGCATTTAAATCCATGTAAATCAAATATTGACATTTCATTCAGGGTAATTGTATTGTAAAACGTAATAAATCCATTTAAATAAGGAGTCAACAACTAAGCACTTTTACGAATTTCATAAATAGATAGGAGGAGAATTAACATGTTAGAATTTGGGCGTAAGTTCCTTGCAAAGAAAGAACATGTCTTACTTTTGGACATCATTTGTAATGTTCGGAACGAGGCTTTTTTTAAAAAAGCGGATCCTTTCAGCGGAATTGATTGGGCGCTTCTTTTACAAGAATCTAAGGACCAGAAGGTATTCCCGCTAGTTTACAATCTTGTGTGCCAAGTAGCTCCTGAAGAGTGGCAGGTAGAATACAGTAAACATCAAGAGGAGATAGACATTTATCTTAAAGAGTTATCTTTGATCACGCAAGTGGCTAAAGCAGAGAACTTAACAATAGTGCTCCAGAAAGGGTTTGCAGTATCGAAGTTGGTTTATAATGATCTATACGCTAGGCAGGTTGGAGATTTAGATTTCATTATTCGTGAAACCGATGTTGAAAAAGCAGACGCACTCTTAAGAAATTTAGGTTATCTGCCTGCATGCGGACTGAAAAATTACTGGGAAATAGTTGACGATAACGACTACCGCTATTTACCTTTTCCTTTATTAAAGGACGATAACCATCACGAATTTTACGGTTATTTTAAGAACATCTCTTCAGGTAATCTGACGAAAACACTTGAAGTTGAATTAGGAAGGTATCTCCACAAAACCGTGCGTTCCCCTCATATCATGAGTTTTATTGAAAGCTCTCGAAACATAGTTCTTGATAATTTTGAGTGTGCAACCTTTGATCTGGAACATACTTTTCTTGGCCTTTGTGAAAATCTCTACGACGATGCCGAAGAGTGGTATTCTGATAAACCGTCTTTAAAAAATTGCGTCGACGTGTTCTTGTTTATAGAGAAGTATCCTCAACTCGACTGGGAACATGTTAAACAATCGGCAATCCATTACGACATGTTTGTTGAAGTTCAAACTATATTAAAATACCTGTCTGCCATCTTTGAAAGCAAAACACTTGCTCAGGTTGCCGGCTTATTTTCGGATGAATTTGCCTCCGCCAAGAGATATAGAATTGATTGGCTAACCGACTTCAAAACGAGACTTTTCCTCGATTACAATTCACGAGCGAAAGAACTTGTTTCTATAACGCGGAGCCGCTGTTTCAGCACTAAGAACATAAACTTTACCGATCCGTATCGAGTAAAATACGGACAATTTGGTTCGCCATCGCCTGTACCCAACAATAAGAACTATGATTTAAGCTACAATATTGCACACGCTTCAGATCAGTTAATTTTTAAAATCCGTATCGGAGAAGATTTGTATTCTCAACTCGACAATCATGAAGTTGCATTATTCTTAGTAGATAATGATGCTAACAACAATGAGCAATTAGTTAAATATTATGTTGCATTTAAAAGCATTGACGGGATCTTAGCCGTCCAGGAAGACAGCGGGATGTCCATCAGGGTATTTCATAAAACGAACGAAGTCGAAGTAGCTTTTCCGTTCCACATGTTGCCAACTGAGGTTTGCAGTAACGGGACACGTATGGTTGGCTACGGCATTGCTATTAAACATGAGATTCTCGATTCTGTATATCATTGGGTCACATTAAATCCGTACGAAAAAGAGTTTTGGAATCATCCTCCGATCCTCGAAATCGTTTAAAAGGCATATATCCATGGTACCGCGCTAAACCATACGTGGACAGCGAAAAACCTGGACAAATCAAGACTTTGATTTATCCAGGCTGCTTCATTTAGTCAGTCGCGATTTTGATAAACGGCCTCGGCATTTCTGCGCGAGCACGGCCCTTGGTTTTTATACGACATATTGAACTGCCTCGCCGCTTTCCCCAGTGAATTCAATAATAGTCCTATAGGTCTTCAGATCGATCGAAAGCCGGCAATTTTGATTATCCTTTTCCCAGGCAAGCCGAATTTCGTTTATCGCCGAGGGTAAAACGGTGAATTGTCCATTGAAAGCAGCATATTCGTTTCTAAATCTAATGAGTTTAATCAGTCTTTGAACTACATCTTTTTGAAGAGACTGCTCGATTTCCTCCAGGCTGAAGTTATGGCGGTTGATTTCCCTGCCTTCACCGGTTCTTTTTACACTCTCCAAATCGTTTTCTCCCGCCAGCAGGCCGACATAGTAGACTTGGGGGATTCCCGGCACGAAAAATTGAATGGCTCTTGCCGCTAAATAGGCGTCGTCGTTACAACCGAGCACAGAATAATAAGAACATCTGATTTGATGGACATCGAAGCCGTCCGCGGCCTTATGTTTTTCCGATACGATGAGACTAAGATTCGAGCCTCTTTCCACGCACAGCTCAACCAATTTTCTAGCTTCTTTCGTATCGATCAAATCGTCCAGGTCAGGCTTAACAGGTATACCATCATGACAATCCAGCATAGTAAACTGCTTCTCAGGCCGAGTCTTCAGATAGCTGTAAAGATGCACATTTGATTTATTGATCAAAGCATCAAGCACGGTGTACGGCAGTATAAAATCGTAAATCCAGCAGCCATGTTCTGCAAGCTTGTACTGAATGGAATAATGTGCGTGAACCTCAGGCAGCAATTCGATATCCATCGATTTCGCAACATCCATAATCCAATCCAGGAATTCGTAGATGTCCGGCTCGACAAAAAAACAGCTTGTTCCCAGTTTCTTTATGATGTATCCGACTGCATCCAAACGTACGATCTTGACATTCTGCTGCTTGAAATTATTAAAAATATCGCTCAGCAATTGCTTTACTTGATCCGAACAGATATCCAGATCAATCTGTTCGGATGGGTCCTGTTTGCCGAACGTCGTCCATACTTTCTCTTCCTCACCAGTTTCTTCAATGGTAAAAGTCGAATAAGGAACTGGTCTGCGCAGAAACATGCCGGCAATGTCTTCTTGAACCGGCTTGCCGTCCGCCCATATTTTATCCAAAGTTAGAAAAAAGTCGGCATATGCCGATTGACGACCCTTTTTGAGGAAATCCCGGAAATATTCGGACTGCCTCGAAATATGGTTGACCATCACATCGACCAATATATCAAAGTGTTCTCCAATAGCTCTAATATCATCCCATGTGCCGAAGCTCGGTTCAATTTCCAGATAGGTAAGCGGGGCAAATCCTCTGTCTCCGGAAGACGGGAAAGGAGGCAAAATATGAACGCCCCCCTTAAATACATCGGAAAAATGTTGAAAGAGCACCTGTTTCAGCACCTTTAGATCGCCCCCCAAAGAATCGGGATACGTGATTAGCTGCACTTGGTTTTTTACTGGCATACAATAGTCCCCTATAATCCGTATTTTTCTTTGATAACCTCGAGATGCGGTAAATCCACGATGGCTCCGGTATACTCCAATTTATAGGCACTGACGGCAAATCCCAGGAAAAGAGCTTGTTTCAACGGATAACCTTTGACGAGCGCCGCATAAAATCCTGACCAGAATGCATCGCCAGCTCCCGTAGTATCCACAACCTGAGTAGCCAAAGAGTCGAATACAATCGTCTCTTTTCCGTTAGAAACGATGGCGCCTTCCTTCCCTAATGTCAAAATAACCAGCTTAGCACCCAGCTCTAAGAAATGTTCGAGATAACGCTCAGGAGACGCTTTCCCAAACAATCTCTCTGCATCATCCTCCGAAGGCTTGACAATATCAACTTTTCCGATCATTGATTTTACATAGTCGATTCCATTCTCGCCCTTTTGCCATATCATCGGATGATAGTTAGGGTCGAAACCGATCAAAATACCGTGCTTTCTTACCGTATCCATCACGCTTTCGATCGCATAACGGGACGGCACTCTCGATATGGGCCAACAGGAGAAGTGGACGATTTTGGAGTTGATCACGATATCCTCCAGCCCTGATGTATAAGCTAATTGATAATCCGCACCTCGATAAAATATCGGAATCGGCGTAGATACACTCTTAGTTAAGACGACCATACTCGTTGAATCATCGACCCGCTGGATCAGATCCGTATCGATATCCGCTTGCTGCAGTTGTTTAACGAGAAACCTGCCCAATCCGTCATCTCCGACTGCAGAAGCTACAAGCGGGCGGATTCCCAATTTTTTCACATTCAATGCTATATTGGAAGGAGAGCCTCCAAACAACTTGCGGTACGTGTCACATTCATCGCTATCGTCATATTCCGTTGTCATCATATCGATAAGAAGCTCGCCAACAGTCAAAATATCATGCTTTTTATCTCTTAACGGTATGCTATCCCCGAATTCAAACACATCTGTCATCCCCTGTACTTTATTCCATCGCCCATAAAAAAGCTTTTTCGATATATTCATTCCAAAAATCCCAGGTATGCCCCCCAGGACTTTCGATATACGTGTTCTCAACCTGTGCCAAAACTAAAAAATCTCGAAATTGCCGATTGACGTCCAACAAAAAATCTTCGGAACCGCAAGCCATATAGATCTCCGGAACCGCCGCTCCTTTCCCCTTCAAGCTTAGGACCAAGGCTTCCGGATCTTTATCGCTCCCTTGAAGCTGATCCAAGTCACCGAATACCCTCGTAAAATATTTATAATCCGCCACACCGTCGGTATAATCGCTGCCCACGCCGGCAATCTTGTAAGTAATGAGGGCTGAAGACAAGGCGATGATCCGGCTAAAATGCTCGGCATATTTGAAGCCGTTTCGAATGGCTCCATAACCCCCCATCGATAAACCACCGATGAAGGTATCTTCTCTTCGATGGGATATCGGGAACATTTCGCGGGTGTAAGCAACCAGTTCATTTCCGACGTATTCCCCGTACAATGCTCCTTTGTCGACATCATCCACATAAAAATGGTTTTCCCCGGCCGGCATAAAAACCGCGATACGGTGCTTGTCGGATAACTCCCGTATTCTTGTGAAGCTGATCCAATCCGTATAGCTGCCTGTGTATCCGTTCAATAGATACAAGGTTCTCATCGGTTTCTTTTCCGATTTGGCTTGCCCGGGGAATTCGATCATATCCAACGGGATCAGCGCATTGAACGTGACTTCTCTCCGTAAAGCTTTGGAATAATAATTCACTTGCAGCATTGCCATCGTTCTATTCTCCTTTTTTGAAATTACAAGTACACGAACGGCTCCTTAGCATCGGCAAACGAAACCGGTATGCCGTTCACCAAAGGCTTCAGCCATTCGGCCATATATTTCATGCCCCATTCCTCGCTGCGTTCATGGCCTACGACGATCATCGCTTTGTTCAGTCCGAGCATACGGGCATCATTGACATAAGCGCAAAGTGTCCATTCCACGATTTCGCCGCATACGATCACATCCAGGTTCTTATCGCGCATCAGCTCCATCGGCATTTGTTCCCGGCCCAGACCTAAGCTGCCTCCGCCTACCAAAATTCCCGCCCTGGAACACTTCATCCCGGGATCGCCTACGATTTGTATGACATTCATGCCCAATTTTTCTTTAAAGAAGCCGGCCAGTTCCGCCAAAGTGACCTCTTCGAACCGGTATGCATGGGGTGAATCCTTGTCCAACAAATGGTCTTCCCAGCCGATCTCCTTGAGAAGCCCGTCGTAAATTCGGTCTGTCTTTGCCATGTGCATGTAATCATGGTACCGCCAGACAGCAATCCGGTGATCCTCCAATAATGCTCGTTTGGCCTGATAGACAGGGTCGTCCTGCAGCCAGACCGTTTCGTCAATTCCGGTATAAAAGGTAGGTTCGTGTGTAATAATCATATTGGCTCCGCAAACAATCGCCTGATGAATCACATCGACAGTTGCCATAAACGTCGTTACAATACCCGTTACTTCCATATCGGGACTGCCGCTAACCAATCTATCGCCCGTGTTCTCCAGCCTGAAGGTGCCGCAAGAATCCGTTATAATCGCTTCAATGACTTGCCCAACATTCATTTCATGACCTTCTTTCAATGGTAGAGTGCTATCCTTTTACAGCGCCGACAACGACACCCTTCGTCAAATATTTTTGCAGGAACGGCAGTACGGCCAAGATCGGCAAAATTCCGATAATGCCCATGGCCATCCGTACCGCCGTGGTCGGAAGATCGGCCGCGCCGGCCCCCAGCATGCTGCTTGCCTGGCTGGATTTTAAGAATTGGATGTTATTCATCAGACGGATCAACAAATTTTGAATCCCGTAATATTGCGGCTTGGTAACAAAGTAAAGCGCATTAATCCAATCGTTCCAGTAGGCAAGTCCCGTAAACAATCCGACCGTCGCCATGACCGGAACCGAAAGCGGCAGCATAATGCTGTAGAACGTCCGTATTTCGCTGGCTCCGTCGATTTGGGCCGATTCGATAAGCGCGGCAGGCACGTTATGCTTGTAGAAATTCCTTACCAGCAGAACGTTAAAGCCATTCATCAGCAAATTCGGCACAATCAATGCGGCTAACGTATCTTTGATCGAAAAAACTTTAGTCCACATCATATAAGAAGGTACGATACCGCCATTAAACAGCAAGGTGAAAAATACGATAAATGCAAGGGCATTATGATATTTGAAGTCCTTCCTTGACATCGGGTACGCAAGCATTGCCGTGATCACGAGGCTGACGACGGTTCCGATGACAGTCACACAAATGGAAACCCCATACGCCCTCACAAAGGTCGACATATTGCCGAATAAATATACGTACGCTTCCATGCTCATTTTAGCCGGAAAATAGCTGTATCCGTCTCTAATCAGCGTCTTTTCGTCGGTGAACGATGCCACCAGCATCAAGATAAAAGGCAGAAAAGCGCATACGGTGATCAAGGTCATGGCTGCTGCGGAGAATATGGCAAATGCCCGTTCTCCTCTGGATTGCAAGCTCGTCATTATACATTTCCTCCTAGAAAAGCGCGTTGTCGGAATTTATTCTCCTCACAATGGCATTTGCCAGGATAACAAGAATAAAGCCTACGAGTGACTGATATAGACCGGCCGCCGCCGACATGCCGATATCGTTAACCTGCATGAGGGCCCGATATACATAGGTATCGATGGTTTGCGTCGTACTGTACAAGGCTCCCGCATTCAACGGCACTTGATAAAAGAGTCCGAAATCGGAATTGAATATGCGGCCGACCGACATTAATCCAAGTATGATTATAGTTGGCGTCAGCAATGGAAGAGTGATCATGCTTATTTGTTTGAGTTTGCCTGCGCCGTCAATCTTGGCGGCTTCATAAATGCTTCTATCGATTCCCGCGATAAAACCGAAGTAGACGATAGAACCGTATCCCGCCGTTTTCCATAGCTGGATGATAACCAGGATGTAAGGCCAGTATTTAGGCTCCGAATACCAGTTTACGGCCGATATGCCGAGCGGCTGCAGTATCGAATGGTTGATGAACCCGCTATCGGCGTTCAAGTAAGCAAATACAAGAAAAGATACGATTACCATAGATACCAGGTTAGGAAGAACTAGGCCTGATTGAAAAAACTTTGAGTAAAACTTGTTTAACAGCTCCGACATCAGAATTGCGATAAATATGGAAGCGATCGTACCCAGAATAATAAACGCAACATTGTAAAGAAGTGTATTCCTGGTCATCATCCACGCATCGGAGGTCCGGAATAAAAACTCGAAGTTTTTGAGCCCTACCCAATCGCTTCCGAATATTCCTTTTGTAAAATCCATTTCCTTAAAGGCGATAAATACCCCGAACATCGGAATGTAGTTGTTGATCAGCAAGTATAACAAACCGGGAGCCGCAATCAGCAGAAGCGGCACAGTATTGCTGGCCTTCTTCCTGTTTTTCTTTACCGGCTTATCCATATTACTTCACCTTTTGCTCAGCAAGCCATTTGTCCAATTGCTCCTGCTTCTTCTGAACGATGGTTTGCGCTCCGGCGTCATTGAGTGCTTTCACAAACTTGGGCAGGGTCGTTTCCGGATCCAATGCCCCGCAAATCAATCCGGGAATGTATTGGTTGACCACATTATTTACCGCGCTCAGCTCGGTTTTTACGGAAGACGGATCGAAGATGAATCCGAAGTACGGCGACCTCTTCGTTTCTTTGTTCTCTTTAAGTTTAAGATCGATATCCTTCCAATCCGTACCTTCAAGTTGATATTGGAGCGATTCGGAGCCGAGAATGCCGGAGGATAGTTGGGCGGTATAAGGTACGGTTGCCGCATCTTTTCCATCCGGATATTTCACATGATGATCGTCCACTTTTACATAATCCCGGCCTTCGATTCCATAAAGCATCGTATTTAACAGGTCCTTATCCGTAAAAGTCAAGTTCAAGAGCTTCATGGCAGCCTCAGGCACTTTCGTCGTGCTTGACATCATCCACACAACAAAGTCAACAGCTTGCGTATCGAAATAAAAAGGAGCAATTCGTTTCATGGCGACATTCTTGCCGGTCTGCGCGCTTAATGCTTTGCCGGCTTCCATGCCGCTGTAACCGCCCAGAGTGGAGAAGCCGCGTCCCGACGAAACTAAATCGGCATAATTGGTCGAGGTCGTAGCCGCATCTTTTTGCAAATAACCTTTATTGTACCAATCCCTCATCATGGCAACGCCGTTTTTAAACGCATCCGTTTCATAAAGATTGACCACTTTGCCGCTATTTCCGACAACGACGCCAACCCCGGACTCATCGGTTAGAAGATCGATATCATTCATTCCTCTTAACAGTCTGACCAGATTGGTATCGCTTGGATTTACATTAATGGGAGCAAAAGGTACGACATCAGGATGCTTTTTCATAACAGCGTCGAATATTTTCGGCAAATCGCCTACTGACTTGATATCGTCCGCTGTAAAACCGGTCTCTTTCAGCAGATCGGCGTTATATACAAAGTTCAGCGGGACCGACATCCCTTTATTGGCCGGAATTCCATACATATGCCCGTTCATCGTTGTCGCTTTCAGCAATCCTTCGCCGAAGTCTTTGTCCAGAGTTGCCTTTGTTTCCTGGCCGTATTTATTGATTAAATCGTCCAGAGGGTAGAGCTGCTTTTTGGCGGCATACGTAGGGAATTGGCCCGGGCTGGTGAATAAATCCAACTGCTCTCCGCTTTGAAGCGCCAAATTTACTTTTTGTGCGTAGTCTGCCGGTCCGTACACTTTAAAGTCTACTTGCACATGAATCTTCTTCGTTGTAATTTTGTTGATCGCGTCGTTAATACTGCTCATATCGTCGGGAATTTTATTAAATGACGGCAGGGCTATAACAACCTTGTCAACCTTGCCGCTGCTCCCATCCGCCGGCGCGCCGGTGGATTCGGAGGATTGGCCGGTTCCGCCGGAGCATGCAGTCAACACGGTACCGAGAAGCGCTACAGACATCGCTGATGCTAAGATACTTTTTGTCTTTATCATATTTTGCAGCCTCCAGAAGTAATTTGTGAATACGATTACAGTTTAATCCTTATCCGTAGGTTTATCTTTCAAAAATCAGCGCTGTTTTTGCGAAAATCAGTGGTTTCACAAAAAGAAGAAGACCCTTTCGGCCTTCTTTGCATTACGGTTTATACTTGGCTCTAAAAGCATTCGGAGTTTCGCCGGTTATTTTTTTGAAAACCGTGGAGAAATAAGAGATACTGTCAAAACCAATTTCGACGGCAATCGTTCCGATGCTCTCGCCGCCTTGAATAAGCCGTTCTTTTGCAACAAGGATACGATACTCATTCAGGTATTCTTTGATCGATAATCCTGTCTCGGCTTTAAAAATTTTCGCGAGATAATCGGGCGACAAAAAGACGCTGGCAGCGACATCCTCGCGATTCAGCTCCTGATGATAATGATTGTGTATAAAAGCTTTCGCCTTCTCCACAACACTTTCGGACTGTTTCACTTCTCTTATATAATCGATTGTTTTATTCGTTGCGAATGCAGCCCATTTCATCATGTCCATGACACTATGTTCGGATTTCTGCAGCAATATTCCGGAGACGTTATCGGAAAACAGCTTATGCGCAAGTATTTTATTTTTATACAATAGCGAGTATACAAGCTGCATAAAATCCTGTTTGATGGAATGCAAGATGCCGGCATCAAGCTTATTGCCCTCCGCCAACATTTCGAGATCTTTTTTTAGCTTGTTGACGATTTGTACCTTTTCGCCTTCGATAAATAATTGCTCGAATACGTTCACATCCAGCGTGTAAGACTCATTCGTTTCATAGTCGAAGCGGTCTTCCTGGTAATGGACATCGCCTTTATAAATGATGTTATTTCTGTCCAAGACCTCCAATGCGGCTCTCGTTGCATGCAAGAAGTCAATCGATACTTTCTTGCTGATATAACAGGTCGCTGTGCAATGAAAATATTCCCGGCAATATCGGATTTGCCTGCGGCATCTCGCGGCAATCTCTTCCGGCGCACTGCTTCCGCCTATGATCGTCGCCATATAGTAACGGTCCTCTTGCTGATAATTGATCACTTGGCTAACATGCAAATTGTCCAGCATCGTTTCCGAGGTCAGATTGGCGAACGCATAGATGAAGGTGCTTTCATCCCAGCTTTCCTCAATATCCGATTTGCCGATGCTCGTCAGCACCAGAAAGTAACCGTATTCCAATTCCGGAGACAGGTCTCTCTTCCGAATTTCACCTTGAATCAAATCCAAGCGGGGGGAAATTTGGGCAAAAACAACATCCCTCCAAAAGCTTTGCTCGACAATTGATTTATTTTTTAGCCAACTGGCGCCGAATTGGCTGTACTCTTGCAGCCGATTCTTCGCCCTCAGCGTGTTTACAGTTTTGGCGAGAGCCGATTCGACCTTGTTTTTGTCAAAAGGCTTGATTAAGTAAGCATCCGTATTGTAGGCAATTGCCGTCGATGCGAATTCAAAATTTTCATGACAAGTGAAGAAAATAAAGGCACAGTCATGACGGCTCTCCCTTACCCATTTAATCATGTCAAGTCCTGAACCCTTTGGCATTTCGATATCGCAAATAATGATATCCGGTTTATTGGCTTCAATGAGAACTTTGGCATCCGTAATATTATGCGCAGCAAATATGGCAGCAATTCCAAATGAACTCCAATCAATAAAGTCGCGCATGACCTCTACGGTCGGAATATCATCATCAATCAAAAGACACTTCAATGTTTTCCCTCCTGGACCTGAACCGAGGATGCCTGAGAAGGAAGCCATATTTCCACCCTCGCTCCCGACGGTTCGTTATTGGAAAGCTTTAATAATCCATCCCTTTTATACAGCAAACGCAGCGTTCTTTTAATATTGGAAATGCCGATTCTCTGCCCCGTATCATTGTCGCTCGTACCGGCGGCATTCACTTCATCTATGATCTCCGCAGGAAACCCTTCCCCGTTATCTTCTATCGTAATTTTAATAAAATCCTCTTGGTGATAAGAATATGTTTCCACTTTAATAAATATCGACAAAATATCCCCGTAAACTAACGCATGCTTAAACGTATTCTCAATAAAGGTTTGTATAAGAAATTGCGGCAGCACACGCTGCTCCAAGTTTGGTTCGATATCGATCATGTGGAAGATGTGATTGGGAACCTTGATCTCTTGCATGCGAATGTAATTGGTCACGTGATCGATTTCTTCCCTTATGGTTACGTTCACCAAGCCTCCTTTGAACATATATCTTAAATAGTCCGACAAATAGTCGATCAGCCTGCGAATTTCTTCGCTTTTATTTTGATACGTAAGGCTGGAAACGGTCGTGATGACATTCAAGAAAAAATGGGGTTTTATTTGCATTTGAAGATACTTGAGCTCGGCTTTGTTCCGTTCCAGCTTCTCTTCATATGAATGGATCTTTAACTGCTTTATTTCTTGGATCATCGATGTGAATGAATGAAACAATTTGGCGAACTCGACGGACGTTTGATGCAGCGGCAGCCGGTAATTCCAGTTTCCCTTTTCCAGTTCCTTCGTTGCTTTGACAAGCTCAAGAACGGGCTTAATAATCTCGCGCGAAAGTGAAAATAATACAGCGGGAACGATAACTAAGGCAACAACCCCAAGAGAAACAATCACCCATTGGATAAAATCCAAACCGGACAATACGCTCTTGCGTTCTATCATATTCGAAAGCTTTCCGATCTCCGGCACATCCTCTGAAATGACGAAATATTTGCCGTCAAGCTTGTACGAAGTTTCACGGACATCCGGCAGCGAGCTCACATGAGAAAGGAATGGATCGGATACGGCAAGCATGCTTCCGTTTTTACCGGTTAATACATAATGGTTTTGGGAATCTGAAGTCTTTCTCACGACATTCATGAGAGAGTCGGCTTTTACCGCCGCGCCGATCATAATGCCCGATACCTTGAAGCTGATGATTTCATAACTGATTCCGTTCAGCTGAACCGGGGACCACTCTCTCCCGATCGCCGTATTTCCCGCGAAGGTTTCACTTTTTAAGTAATCGGATACAGTTTGATTTTCATTGGAAAGTATGCTTTTACCGAACTGCACCAAAAAGAGGCGCTCACTAGGCTCCAAAATAAATAAAGCATCGATGCTTTCGTTATTTGACACTTTCGAGACCAATATATTTTTTAATCGCAAGGCGTCGAAGTATTTGCCGCTCTCATCTTTTTTCGAGTAGAGCATGACGTCGTCTATATGATTTTCGAACACTTCGTTTACATCTTTGGAAACGCTGTCCAAGCGATTTTGGATATTGTTCATGTGAATCCCCATCGTATATTTGGAGCTGTTCACTATATTCGTTTCCACTACATTGAAGGAATATATGTTGCTGATGATCAGAACCGCTACAAGTATCGCCAATATCAACGTAATTTGGAGTGAAAATTTGTAAACTAACGAAATCGGCTTTGTCCTCTTAAACATGGCAACCTTCCTTTTTAAAAGAACATTTTCAATTCTACAAATAAGTGAAGAGAGGCTTAAGCCTCCCTCCGCCGATAAAACTTAACGTTTAAAAGCTCTTGCCAGAGCATTCACATATCCGTGCCGGGCGCGTTGACTGATTTCCGCCTCCGGAACGACGTGCTCAAAGGCATGATAACACCCGGGATAAAGCTGAAATTCCACGTCGACGCCGGCTTGGGCAAGCCGCGTGACATACTCGATCGTCTCGTCGCGAAACGAATCAAGCTGGCCTACGCAAGTATACGCCGGAGGAAGACCGGCCAGGTTCGTCGCACGGCTAGGCGCCGCATACGGGGAAATATCGCCATCGGCATGCTCGCCAAGATACATCTTCCAAGCCACCTGATTGTTAGCCCTGTTCCAAACAGCAGGATCTGTAATCTCGTAGCTGGAAGGCGTTATATTCCGATCGTCGATCATCGGGTATAACGGCATTTGGAAACAGATCGAAGGTCCTCCTTCATCACGGGCCAGCAGGGCCAATGCAGCGGCCAACCCTCCGCCCGCGCTTCCTCCGCCAATCGCAATCCGCGACAAATCGATATTGAGCTCAGCCGCGGCGTTCGTCATCCACGTCAAAGCAGCGTAGCAGTCTTCAATCGCTGCCGGAAACGGGTGTTCGGGAGCAAGCCGATAATCAGGGGAAACGACAACACAGTTGGCGGTTGTTGCGAAACATTCGCAGAGACTTTGTTCACCGTTAGGGTGGCCTAACACATATCCTCCGCCATGAATCCATAGTAAAGCGGGCAGCTTCTTCCCATCTCTCTGAACGGGTTCGAAAATTTTGATCAGCATCTCTTGCCCGGCTGCGCCGGAAATCATACGGTCGGCGATTCGAACATATTCGGACTTCAATGATTGCGGCAATGGGCTTTGCCTTACCTCCGCCAAATCATCGGGAAGCTGAAAATGAGGGAGTGACGTTAAAGACTGCCTGATTTCCGGCAGCACTTTGCTTTTGAAATCCATTCTTGCAAACCTCCATGATTTCTCTATTCCATAAAACTTACGTAGTGCTTCGTTCAATTAATGTGACGGGTAAAGAATTTACCATCGGCACCTTCTCGCCTTCGATTTGTTTGACAATCAAGTCGATCGTCAATTCGCTCATCTCTTGAATAGGCTGCCTGATGGTTGTAAGGCGCGGCGCCAATAAAGAAGCGACCCTCACGTCGTCATATCCGATAATTTTCATCTCTTCCGGAATTCTTTTATCTAATCGGCGACATGCTTGAATAACTATGGATGCGATCATATCGCTGCTGGCGAAGACCCCGTCTATTTCCGAATGCTCCTGCAGAAAACGGACAATTCGCTCCTCGCTTGGCCTATTATCCAAGTCGTGTCCTTCCAAATTCAAAGCAAAGTGTTCGATCCCGGTATTCTGCAGTTCGTCGATAAATCCTTGATATCTCCCTCCGGCAAGTAAATCATTATGATGCTGGCCGCCAATTCCGCCTTGCATATAAGCCAGCTTTCGGCAGCCTTTGCCGATGAGCAGCCGCGCTGCAAGCTTTCCGCCCAGCAAATTATCGGAGGTCACAACAGGAATATTGTCGTCGACAACCCGATCGAAAGCTACGATAGGAAGGTTCAGATTACGATAATGTTCGACATCCAAAACCATGCTGCCCATAACAATTGCATCCACTTGATTTTTTTTCAGCATGTCGATATACTTGCGTTCTTTCGACACATCGCGATTCGAATTGCACAGAATCATTTTATACCCGCGTTGGTCGGCATAAGATTCAAGGTAATGAGCCAATTCACCAAAAAAAGGATGAGCAACCGTAGGAATAATGAGGCCAATCATATACGACTTTTTTCTGAACAAAGAACGAGCCATTTCATTCGGATGATAATTCAGCTCCTTCATCGCCTCATGTACTTTATCCAACGTCGCCTGACTGATATATCCCCGGTTATTAAGCACACGGGAAACCGTAGTCACGGAAACCCCCGCTTTTTCCGCTACATCATCGATTTTGGGCATAGCTTGTGACCACCTGACTTTTTAAAGACCATTATACGCTTAATCTACAATTTTTTCAGCCGCAGCACGCACCGTCCCCTGCACTGCAGCCTTTATTTCAAGGCTCCTTCCGTAATCCCTTTGATGATTTGATTTTGCACAAAAAGATATAAAACCAGCACGGGAATAATCGTCATCATTAATCCTGCCATTAAAGGCGCGTAATCAACCGAATAGGAAGAGAAAAACGTAAACGTAGAAAGAGGCAGCGTCCTTTGATCCGGCGATAGCAAAACCAGGCTGGGCAGCAAATAATCATTCCAAATCCAGAGCACATCCAGGACAATGAGCGTCACGAAAACCGGCTTCAACAAAGGCAGCACAATCTGGAAAAAAGTTCGCAGCCTCGAGCTCCCCTCGATAAAAGCCGATTCTTCCAATTCGTAAGGAATCCCTTTGATAAACCCATGAAAGGTAAATACGCCGAAGGGAACCCCGAACCCCAAATACAAAAACAGCAGTGTTGCCTTCATATTTAGCAGATCCAGCTTTCCGTACAGCATGACCAGAGGAATCATGATCACCTGGAACGGAAGCGCCATGGAGCCGAGCATAATGAAAAATAGGACGGCATTCAGTTTCCACTTATAACGAACAAACAAATATCCGGTCATGGACGAGAAAATAACAATAATGAAAACAGCAACGATCGTAATAAATAGCGAGTTAGAGAGCCCTTGCATGAATTTCATGTTGTTAAATGCATGGGTGTAGTTCTCAAAATGAATACTGCCGGGAATCGATAACGGATCTTCGATAAACTGCTGCGTTTTTTTGAAAGAGTTCATGACGACCAGCAAAAAGGGAATTAAAAATACAAATAAACACACATACAGAATGACGGATTTGATCATGGATGCGGACTGTCGAACAGCCATTACGATTCGACCTCCAATTTCTTGAGCAGGTAAGATTGAGTAAGCGCAACCAGGGCTACGACGGCAAACAAGACAACCGCTTCCGCCTGTCCGATTCCGTATTGATTGGACAAGAAAGCTTTTTGCACGATATGATAAGAGGCTAATTCGGTCGAATTAAACGGCCCGCCTTTCGTTAAGGCAAGGTTGATATCGTAAGTTAAAAATGAGCGGGAGATGGAAATAAAAATACATATGACGATAGCCGGGATCGAAAGCGGCAATATGATTCTGCGAAGTCTTGAGTAACCGTTCGCCCCATCTATGCTGGCAGCTTCCAACACATCGTTGGGCACGCCCGAGAATCCGGCAATATAAATGATCATGAGATAACCGATTAATTGCCAAGCCGTTGCGATGACGAGCGCCCAAAATGCGGTATCCGTATCCGTTAACCACGACGATTTAAACAATGCCCATCCGTACTTATTCCCTATATATGGCATGATCTGCGAGAATAGAGTCTGCCATAAATATCCCAGTACGATTCCGCCAATTAAGTTCGGAGTGAAAAAGCCCGTTCGAAGCCATTGTTCTCCTTTCACCCCGCTGGTCAACATCAATGCTATAAAGAAAGCTGCCACATTGGAGATGAGTACCGTAAGCAATACATATTTAATGGTAAACCACAATTGGGCGAGAAAAACTTTATCATGAACAACTTTTGAGTAATTAGACAAGCCAACGAATGAAATGTTTGCCGTTCGAACATCCCAATTCGTAAACGTCAGGTATACTCCAACCAGGAACGGGATCAAGACAACTGCGGCAAATGCCAGTACGGCGGGGGCCCCGAACAGCATAAAAGTCCCCGCATTCCTAATATAAATTTTGCTTCTCATATCGCCGCACCCTTTACTTCCCTGCATTGGACTTCCAATAATCCTGAACCTCTGATGCGAGACCTTTTCGGTCTATCTTTCCTGCCAAATATTTTTGCATGGAAGCCCCGGTTTTGGACCACCAGTCCTGCGGCAAATAATTGATGACTCCGATATTAAGCACTTTCCCTTGATCGACGTATTTGGCTACGGCATCGGAAATTACGTTTGTGCTTTTCACCTTTACATCCTTATAAGGCATGGATAAGCCCATTTTGGCCACAATCGCACTTTGTCCCTGCTCACTTGTAAGCATCCATTCGATAAATGCTTTGGCCGCTGCCTGCTGCTCCGGAGTGGATCCGGATTTATCAATGGCGAACAGCTTCGGTTCCGTATATGCTACCTGAGTGTTGCCGTAGTCGGCCGGATTGTTGCTAACCGGTACCGGAAGGATGCCGAATTCTTTATCCCTTCCTTCAAGAGTGCCAATTACAGCCCAAGTCCAATCTCCCATAAAATAAAATGCCGCGTTGCCTTTGGCGAAATCTGTGCTGTCTTTACTGTAATCTGCGACAAGCGGGTCATTTTTTCTGGCATTGTATTTCTTTAATAAGTCAAATGTGTCCATCAGGCCGGTGAATTGCTGATTGTCCGCCAAATTGGCTTTGCCATTTTTCAAATCTTCTACAAACTTGCGATTCTCCTCCACTTTCGGCGATTGCAAAGAATAGGCCAGTCCCAAATAATGCGCGCCTAAGGACCAATCCGCCCCGTGAATCATCACAGGCGCTTTGCCGGCAGCTTCAATTTTCCTGAACAGCGCCTCCAGATCGTTACGGGTTTTGATGGATGCCGGATCGAAGGCCCCCCCGATTGATTCCTCAACGACCCGTTTGTTATACAATAAGCCATAGCCTTGAGCTGTCCATGGAATGCCCAAGAATTTGCCGTCCAGCAAAGCGACGTCAACCGCCCCGGGCTTCGTCAGTTTCTCATATTTCGCTTTCTCCGTCTCTAGATCCATGAACTTGTCCTTATACTGGAGAATCGTTCCCGGGTCAAGATTGGCTATTGTGGCCGGATTGCCGGATGCCAGCAGGGATTGGAATTTCTCCAACTGCGCGCCTCCAATTGGCGTTGGAATCAATTCAACGGTTACATTAGGGTTCTGCTCGTGATAAATTTTAAAAAGGTCCTCGAACACGTTGTTTACTTCTGCTGAAGTATTAAAAAAAGTAAGCTTGACGCCTTTTGCCTGTTGACCGGCTCCCGGCGAGGAGCTTGAGGCATTGTTCTGGGAACATGCCGCTAATGTGGAAAGCAACAAGATCGAACCCATTCCCGCAGCAACACTCTTCATAATTTTCAAATCCGTTTCCCCCTCAAGTGTAATTGAATGCGCTATCATTTTTATGATAATCGGTTGACATATCGTGTGTCAACCGGTTGTCACAAACTTTTCCGATCTATGTATCTTGGGGAGATAATGACCATTTTTTATTTGAATCTAATTACAAAAATCAAAAATGTTGGTATAAATATAAATAAACCCTACGCTCATTTTAGCCGCAGGGCTTATTTTTATAACATTTTTATCCTAGAAGACTTGTTGAGCTGCTTGAAGATTGAAGAGATCGTTCTTACTGTGACGGAGTAAATTTGATCCAATCATAGACTGCTTTTGCCCTATTTCCGTTGTAGTGACCTGCCCATTCGTCAACCCCATTCGTATTCCAGAGGTTTGTCATGATCTTGCCCGGATGGGATGGAATATTGTTCGTCGCAGTTGCTTTAAGGACACCGTCCACATACCACTTAATATAGCCTGGTTGCCAGTCGAAAGCGTATGTGTGGAAACCTTGGGAGGCATCGAATCCCAAGTCTGCCAAGATCTCATGATGACCGACACCATTCGTATAATAGTTAAACTGCACTTTATTGGTTTTATTCCCCAAAAATTCAATATCAATCTCATCCCACGGCGCATTGAAAGACGGTCCGGTATAAGTGAAGAAAGAAGAAATCACACCGGAGACTGCAGCCGGTTTCATCGAAACTTCATACAGACCATAGCCATAATAGCTATTCGACTTGTACTCCCCGCATGCATATGGAGGATTTGCCCCCTGAACATCATTTGTGATCGATAGTTCCATCTTACCAGCGGAAAAATTCACATTGCCTGCCCGCCAATTGCAATTGAAAACAGAATCTCCATTTTTGTATCCGTTCGACTTCGTCCAAATAGACTGGTTATAACCGTCAAGAGGTTCCCATAAGACTTGACCGGCATCAGCCTTTACAGCCGGAATGAGGATTAAAACCGGAACAACTGAAAGTGCAAATCGGGTTAGAAACTTTTTCCACATACAAAAAACACCACCTTAATTTAGATTTAATATGAATCGGGAACACTAAGAGCTTCATTCCCCCTTCTAGTAGTAAGACACTCCAATAAAAGCGCTTACATTCAACTTTATTGTTACTATAGCATGAATGAAATTGCCCCGAAATAACACTAAACCAATATTCATACCAATATATTAACCTATATATGAAAAACATTCCCTTATTGAATTAATTATTCCAAAATGCAAAAATAAGGGGACCGCTGCGTAAGCGGCCCTTCTTATTCCATTTATTTTGCTCTTTGAACGCGATACCAATCGTTAACTTCTTGAGAAATCTTATCTCCCCCGTAAGCGAACCACTTGTTTACAAATAAATCAAAGTCGCTTTCAGGAGCATCGTTGAACAGGATTTCTTGGAAAGTCCGCTGTTCAAGCTTTTGAAGAAGTTCCCATTTTGTTTTCATAGTTGGAGTAGGCGGCCCTGTAAACGCTTCTTTCTTGGAAGCTTCTGCCGGAGAGAACAATACGGGCGCGATTTCCTTTGGAATGGCATCCATGACTTTGGACGGAATACGCGCTCCATCAAAGGTCAACGTATAGGATGCCACTCTAACGGCTCCTCCCGGGATTAATGCGTGCTCCATTGCCGAAGGGACTCCATCAACTATCGTCCAATCGTAGTCCTGCGCAAGTCCATGTGCAAATTCGCCTGTTGAAGTGGCATAATAATCAAACAAGTAGTTTTGGTACTTGAAGAAAATTTCGGGATCCTTCATCTTTCTATTAATAAGCACGGCCCCGTTAACGGGCAGCGTCCCTCTTCTCCCAACAAAACCTTTCGGACCGCTGGGAATGGGTATCGCTTTAATCACAGCTTTGGAGTCGTTCTTCAGCAGATCGGATAACGGCCATCCCGACATCCAATAAGGACCTGCGATAATGCCCGCCTTGCCGGCAATGAATAAATCCGCCGCTTTCGTCTCGTTGTACCATTCGCTTTCTTTTGAAACATAACCTTGTTGGATCCATCTTTTCAACAACTGCAATGCATCCTTGGCGCCGGGCTGGACTGATCCATACTTTAGATTACCGTCTTCCGCCCGATTCCATTGCTTGGGTATTGTCCCAAATGCGCCGAAAATCCAGCTGGAATCAGCCATCCACGTGCTGGGGCCGTTTCTTAATCCAATCGATAGGCCGAATGTATCATCCTTTCCGTTTCCGTCGGGGTCCTTATACGTGAACGCTCCCATCACACTTTCAAGCTCTTCTATCGTTCCAGGAACCGGCAGGTGCAGCTTATCTAACCAATCCTGACGAATCCAGAGTACCGGATCTGTCGTATACCGATAGTCAAGGATTGGAATCGCATATTTTTTCCCATCGCGCATAAAGAAATCCCATACCGAAGGGTCCTCCTGCATGGCGCTTTTCCAGACAGGTGAGGCGTATTTGTCGAATAAATCACCGGTTTCCATGAATTGTCCCGAGTCGATTAATTCTTGTATCACATCCCGATCCCTTGTGGCAACAATATCCGGCATATTGCCTTTAGCCAGCTCTATTCGCAGTTTGTTGGCGTAAGCCCCGTTGGAATCGGGAATCGTCCAGAGATACCGGATTCGGATACCCAAACGTTCTTCAGCCCATTTGGTATGTACATTTTTCTCCAAATTCTCGCCATTTTTAAATTTCATGTCGGGGTTTATCGAGCCAACCGTGTACATGGTTACCGGGGGTATATATTTTCCCAGTATCGCGTCGTAATGTGCCGTCTCTTGCGTAAGAGAGGAACCGGCGTGTTCTTTATGGTTTGTTTCCATGCATCCGGAGCAAATGATCAGCACCATTACCATCAGTATTTTTCCCCATATCTTTCCCATCAGGAGGCCTGCCTTTCCGAACAGCTTCGTACTAAATGTATCTTATCACAAATTTTAAAGTCAACTATGGTATAATTTCACTAAGAAAAACAATTGGGAAGTAAAGGATGGGTCCGTTGCGAGTGCGCGCTAATCTTTTCGTCAAAATAACTGGATTCCTATTCGCGATCATATCGGTAACATTATTGCTATATGGATTATCCTACCAAAAGGATGTTGACGTCATCACCGAACAAATCAAAACTTCGGATTTGAATCATTTAGACTTTTTCACCAAACAAATGGACAATAACATCAATCAGTTAGCCGGTTTGGTTTATACCTTGCAACGCGATCCGACCATTCGCGAATATGAACATATCCAAGATCTCAATCATCTTATTGACCCTAACAAAACCACGCTGACAGTTCTGGAAAAGTTGGCTCTGCAAACCAGTTCAAGCACGTGGGAGAATCAGATTACAATTTACAATATACAAAAACGCGAGGCCCTGTCTTCAGATGCTTCGGCTGTTTTCGAAGAGTCTCTGCTTAAGAAGCCACTGCTCAAAGGCTGGAATTATGAGATGAAAAATGCGGATGGCGGATTTCACTTGCTGCTCGCGGATCCTGTCGACTTTGCAGAAACGCCGGAATTGTCGAATATGATCATTGAAGTCCGTTTTCCAGTATCCAATTTGCAAAAAATGATCGGGGAATATCAGTATTTCGGCGATACTTTCCTGTACCATCCAAAATTCGGGCTTATACGAAATCAGAATTTGGACACAAAGCTGGCAACCGGGATTATTGACAATCTGCAGAACATTTATGCTGAGCAGCAGTTTTCAACCATCGTCTATCTGGAAGGCAAGCAATATCTGGTCAGTATGATTCGTTCATCATCGTTAGGATGGTATATGGTTCATTATTCGCCGCTTGAACAAATTTTACATCCAATTAGAACCAGCAGGCTGTCATTTATCACCGCTTCTTTCGTATTGCTTGCCCTCAGCACTTTGTTCTCTCTAAACTTGTTCCGTCAGGTACAGCGCCCAATTGGCATTCTGCTCAGAGCGGTAAACAAGATGAAGGAAGGTTATTGGTCCACGCGAATCCGGACGAAGGCAAATAACGAATTCTCCATGTTGAATCAAGGGTTTAACGAAATGGCTCAGAAGGTTCAGGAACTGATCGAACGTGTCTATCTCGAACAACTACGGGCCAAGGATGCTTATCTGAAGCAATTGCAAGCACAAATTAATCCGCATTTTCTTTATAACTGCCTTTTTTTCATGAAAAGCAAGGCAAGAGTAGGCGATACGGACTCCGTTGAAGCGATGGCGCTTAACCTTGGCGAGTATTATCGCTACATAACGCGAATGGATCATTCATTGACAACGATCGGACAAGAAATGAAGCTGGTGGAAAACTATTTATCGATTCAAAATCTGCGCAAACAACGTATCGATTATTCCATAAGCATCACGGACGTTTTGCTTGCGGAGCCCATTCCCAAATTGTTAATCCAGCCCATCGTTGAGAACAGCATTATCCATGGGATCGAAAAGAAATTGGGTGGCGGCCGGATCATCATCTATGGAGAAACGAAAGATGACACACTGATCATTTCAGTCGAAGACAATGGAGCGGGAATGGATCCCCGCCAAATGGATAAGCTCTACGCCGTACTAGACACGCCAATCCGCGAGGATGGCGGATGCGGGCTTTGGAACGTTCAGCAGCGTTTGAAACACCAGTATGGCGACTTGTCCGGTTTGCACATTGAACCTTCCCAGCTTGGGGGAGTCAAAGTCACACTTCGCATCCAGAAGAAAGGACTCAATCATGTTACAAATACTACTCGTTGACGATGAACCTTATGTTGTAGATGACTTGTCTGTCACAATCCCTTGGGCGGAGTTGCAGTTTGAACAAGTCCACAAAGCCTACTCAGGACAAGAAGCGTTAGAAATCCTTAGACACAATCCTATCGATATCGTTATCACGGATATCAGCATGCCCGAGATGTCCGGCCTGCAGCTGATCGAAGAAATTCGCAGCGGGTGGAAACATATCAAATGCGTGCTGCTTACCGGTTATGCGGAATTTGAATATGCCAAGAAAGCTATCCAGCACCAAGCAAGCGCTTATTTGCTAAAGCCGATCGGGGATGAGCAATTGATCGAAGTGCTTCGGCAATTGCATCTTGAGATTCAACGTGAATGGGAGACATTAGCTTCCTTCCAGAATACGATGCAGACGTTTCGAGAGCATCTTCCTTTGCTGCGAGACCGGCTGCTTAATGAACTTCTACAAGGACGACGGTTCTCGAATGACCAACTTGCCGAACAAATTCAGAAGTATCAGCTCCCCCCACTGATCGATGAACGCGTCGCGCTTATGATCGTGCGGCTTGAAGATTATTTTCAAAAGCAGGACATGAATAGCATCCATCTGTTTGAGTATGCCATTGTCAACATTGCAAACGAATTGTTCCATGAACAGTTCGACATCTGGTCATGTAAAGATGCACATGAGTATTTGGTCTTTTTGCTCAAGCCGAAATCATCGGATGTCCATACCCATTCCATCACTCAAACCGCCTTTCAATTGCAAAAAAACATCCATTTGTATCTTAAAGGCGCCGTTTCCATCGCGACAACAACCTGGGGGAAATTCCCGTACGAAATGCGCGGGCTTTATCAATCTGCGGTCTCCTTAATCAGGCGGAGAATCGGACAAGATACCGGGGTTTTCCTGACCGTGGATCAGCAATCCGGCAATAGGGACATCCAAATTATGCAATCGCTATATGAACCTCCGACCTTCTTTCATTTGTTCGAAGCGAACCGCTGGGATGCCATTGAAGAAAAGCTTCACACTGTTTTTCATGAGTTAAAAAACAGCGGAACGCAGTCTCAGGAGCATATCGAAGAGACCAGACATTATCTGAAAACGGCATTTTATTATATTGCCCATAAAAATAACAAGTTGCTGGGGGATATCATCGGCTCCATCATGGATGAGGCCAGAAAGTTCCACTCGCCCGATATGCTGAAGAATTGGGCTATGAATGCCGTAGGACAATTAAGAGCCTATTTTGATCTGGAGCACCAGGATCAGCGTGCCATTCTTATTAACGGAGTACATGACTTTGTAGATCAGAATATCGGTTATGTTTCCCTTCAGTCCATTGCAGACCATGTACACTTACATCCTGTCTATCTCTCTAAAATTTATAAATCCGAAACCGGAAAAAGCATCAGTGATTATTTGTTTCAGGTTAAAATGGAAAAAGCAGCACATTTATTAACCAATAGCCAACTTAAAATTTATGAGATTTCATCCATGCTCGGTTACTCGACTGCACACTATTTTATAAAGCTGTTCAAAGAATACAGTCAAATGACTCCCCAGGAGTTCAGGGACCGGTCAAACTGAGCGATTTTGAAAATTCAAAGAACGGAGCATCGTTAAGACGCTCCGCGTTTTTTTGTAACGACAAACTCCGGCATTTGATAGAAGACCTTAATCTACAAATCAAAGCCGTTTTGACGAATAACTTCCTTATACCAGTAGAAACTGTTCTTTGGCGTGCGGGTTAACGTTTGAAAATCGACATGTACGAGTCCAAATCGTTTGCCGTATCCTTCCGCCCATTCAAAATTATCCAGCAATGACCAGGTAAGATAACCGATCAGATTCACGCCGCTCTCCAAACAACGATTTACCTGGATCAAATGCTGCTTTAAATATTCAATTCTCCTCGTATCGTTTACGTGCCCTTCCTCTACCTCATCGTTATAACAAGCGCCATTTTCTGTAATTAGCAGCGGGATATTCCCATACCTTTGCGTAATATAACACAGCACACTGTAAAACCCATCGGGATAAATAAACCAGTCAAAATCCGTCTTGGCATACCCGGTATCGATATCCTCATAGTCGAATAAACCTTCGTCCTGCTTATATCGGCCTACGTTCCCCGTATAATAATTAATGCCTATAAAATCTATCGGATAGCGGATAACTTGCATATCGTCATCCTCGATCTCCAATTTGACTCCCTTTGCCGCAAACCAATCGAGCATAAATTGCGGATACGTTCCTAATAAAACAGGGTCCATGAACCATTCCAGAAAGTAGGCAACGCCTCTTCGGCATGCATCCGCATCTTCCTTGCGGTTGGAATATGGCTCCAACCACGTCACATTAGGGGCATAACCTATTTGGCCTTCGATTCCCAGTTCTCTGAAACGTTTCACGGTTCGGCCATGAGCGATCAGGAGATGATGTGAAATCGTAACGGCGAGCTGCAAGTCCCGATTCCCCGGCGCGTGAATACCCATATAGTTGGAGAGAAATGAAATGCACCATGGTTCGTTGAGAGTTATCCAGTACTTGATTCTCCCTGCAAATTTGCGGAAAATGATTTCCGAATAGGCAACAAACGCATCAATTATATCTCTGTTCTCCCATCCGCCACGATCCTGCAACGTTTGCGGCAAATCCCAATGATATAACGTACAAACGGGCTCGATTCCGGCCGCTAAAAGTTCATCAACCAGATTTGAATAATATTCGAGACCTTTCAAATTGAGCTCTCCGGTGCCATCAGGCAATATCCTGGGCCACGCAATAGAGAAGCGATACATCGTAGTTCCCAAGTCTTTCATAATTGCGATATCTTCTTTGTAACGATTGTAGCTATCGCATGCGACATCGCCATTATCGCCATTCTTTACATTTCCGGCCGTATGTGAAAATGTGTCCCATATAGAAGCCCCTCGCCCGTCATCCTTCCAGGCTCCTTCGATTTGATAAGCGGCAGTCGCCGCTCCCCAATGAAAATTTTGCGGGAATCGTATTTGTGCCATTGATCATTCTCCTTTCTTTATATCGATCATGATTTATTAGTTGAAATTCTAAATTGTTGCAATACATCTTTCAGCGTTCCGGACAGCAATTCCATTTGGCTCGAATAAACAACTAATTTTTCACTTATCTGGAATTGCTCGCGTGAAAGATATGTTACCTGCTCTGACCCGGCCGAGGATTGCTGAGAAAACGCGCTTACACTTTGCATAGACTCTGAAAGCGCATGCTCCACCGTTTCCAAATCATGAAGAACCTCTGAAATCCCCCCGATTTTGCCTTGAAAATCGACCATTGTAGATTGCACTTGCTTAAAGATAAGATCGGTTTCTTGTACAGAATTCATCTGCAACTGAAAGATAGGGAATACTTCTGAAATGACTTCTACAGTAGCTTCTACTTCATGATCAATGGAAGTGATTAATTGTTCTGCAATCTGAAGCGAATGCCTGGAATGCTCCGCTAATTTCCGGAATTCTTCGGCAACAACAACAAATCCCTTGCCTGCGGCGCTGGCTCTTGCCGCTTCTATAGAGGCGTTTAGAGATAGAATCGTAGTTTGTTTTGTCAATTGGACCAAGAGTCCCAAAACATTTTGAACCGATAACGTGCTCTCATTCAATCTGCCTATGCGTTCGTTCATTCGATGCATGATATCCTCTACAGATTTAGTGTTATGAATGAGTTCAGTCATATTTCGTCCGCCATGCATACTGATACTTTGTATATCGGCAACGGATTCGAACATCAAGGAGCTGTACTCAATCACCTGTTTCATTCGTTCTCCGAGGGTTGCGCTGACTTGATTTCCGCGTTCAGCTTCCGTCGCAAGCCGAATGGCTCCGTTCGAAATCTCTTCCGTAGCTTGCGTGATTTCCTTGGCTGAATTTGCTGTTTGTTGTGAAACCTGAAGCAGCAGCCTTGAAGTGGACATTACTTCAAATACGGATACATTCGTTTTTTCAATAAGTATCGATACTTGAGCCAGCATTCGGTTGATGCTTTCTCCCAGTTGGCCGATCTCATCGTCGCCTTTAACGCCCACGCGAATCGAGAAATTTCCACGTTCAACATTGCTCATCATATTGCGCATTTGCTCTAAAGGACGAACGATGAAACGAATGATCAAATATCCGATCAAAATAGCAATCAAAGCCGAGATCACGATCATATATATCGTAAAAGACACTATTTTTCGGGTCTCTTGTGTTAATTCGCTAACGGAAGCAGTCTCAACAACTTGCCAATTCACAGAGCTCAGTGGATGATAAACAGCCAGTTCTTGAATGCCTTGCCGTGTCTCGGTTCCTATCCCGCTTCTCCCCTCCAGGAATACATCCGAAGTCATTCCAATTTCTTCGACTTTCAGCGATTGAACAATTTGGTTGTGCTCACTAATAATCCATGTTTTGGAGTTATCGCTAATTTGAATGTCTGCCAGATTGGAAGTCAGCGCATCCAGATCAATTTCGAAAAATAACGCATAATCCCTGCTTACACCGTCAAAGGTTTTCAAATATCTCCCCATTAAGAAGACGGGTTTAGCTGCATCGGAAATGTATCCTCCGTTTTTGGCATCAAACCAGGCAACCTGATCGACCGGAGTCTGAAGCGTTTTCTTGAACCATTCGGAACTGAAGTCCAGTTTCATTGCATGAATATCTTTATCTACAGAATAAAGCTCCACATCTTGACCCGGCGCATCTGCGGGGACGAGGTAAATCCCTTTTATAAATCGAGAGCTTAAACGATAACTATCAAGTCGAGAAGCAATTTTGTTCACAGTTGCCGCTCTCGCTTGCGATATCTGCAATTCATATATGGCTGTTTTCAGTGAATTGTCGCCTGTCAGCTGAGTCGAAACGCTTTGAAACAGTTTCAATTGCAAATCAAGCTTTTGAGCCGCTTGAATAACCGTTTGATGGGCAGCCGTGGCCACTTTGTCTTTGATAATATTTTCAGAAACTTTGTAGGAAAGCGTTCCAAGCACACTGACCAAAATGACGATACTAAAGAAAATGATAGCTGCCAATTTCCAGCCGACACGTTTCTTGATAAATCCGGGAATCAAGTGAACGAAGGGTACAACGAAGCGCTTTTTCATCGGGACTACCGTCCTTCTTCAATCAAGGTTTGACCGTCAAGATTTAACTGCTCCCGTCATGGCGCCTTCAATAATGTACCGCTGCAAGAAAATATACAGGATGATCATCGGACTTGCCACGATGACGAGGGCCGCGGCCAATAAAGTCCATTGGTTGCTGAATTGGCCATAGAACTTGAATAAGCCCAGTACAATTGGAAATAGCTTCTTATCGGAAAGATATATGGTCGCCCCAATCACGTTGTTCCAAACCCCTATTGCCTGCAAAATCGCGCTTGTCGCCAATACAGGTTTTATTAGAGGCATAATTATCGTCATCACATATCTGGAATAGCTGCAGCCATCGATGCTGGCCGCTTCATCCAATTCTCTTGGGACCGCTTTTATGTAGCCCGTCATGAGCATAAATCCAAGACCGATCCCTGTGTTCACCAAAATATATCCGATTCTAGTATTATACAAGCCTAACCAATGGATCAAATTCCACTGCGGAATCATATTGTTCGGCAAAAAAATCGCGATCATAAAAAATACGTACACAAAGCTGCTCCATTTGATATAACTGCGGGATACGGGAAAAGCAGCCAGAGCGGAAATCAGAACTGACGCCCCGACCGATACCCCGGTATAAAGTAAACTGTTCCAAATGTACGTGCTAAAATTGCCCTGTTTCCATGCATTCACATAGTTTTCAGGTTGGAACTGCTTGACGATGCCTACCGGGTCCACAATGAATTCGACGTCCGGCTTAAAGGAAACATTAAACAGATATAAAAGGGGATACAGGTAAAGTATCACCATGATCAGCATGATGAGATAGCCGAGAGGTCTAGGCACCAAATGCATCTTCATTACAACTGCACCTCTCTTCGCCGTAAATAATATTGAGCAATTACTGCTATGACCAGGACAATGCCGAATTGAATAACAGCAACCGCCGAAGCAAATCCTTGTCGAAGTCCTAAAGCACCCGGCGTACCTCCGAATGCGGCACGATATATTTCATAACCAAGTACACTTGTGTTGAAGTTGCCTTGAGTCAGAACAAAAACTACGTCATAGGTTTGCAGCGATCCAATAATGGCCAAAAGTAAATTGACTGTGGCCGTCGAAGCCAGCATTGGCCAAGTGATATGAACAAACGATTGCCATGCTCTGGCGCCATCAATATGACCTGCTTCATAAAGATCGCCCGGGATTGCCTGCAAGCCGGCAAGAAAGATGACCACCGTATATCCCAACGAGCCCCAAATTTGTATAAAGATAACGATGTAGAACGCCAAATCGTAGGAGCCCAAAAAAGTTGAAGAGCCGCCGAATATCCCCAACAGCTTCTGAACCGGGCCATCCATCGGATTAAACATGAGCGACCAAATCAATCCGAAGACGGTTACGCCCAACACGACCGGCATAAAAATCAGCGATCTGTAAAACAAATGGCCTTTCAATTTCGAATTAATGATGATAGCGAGAAGAAGCCCGATAGCTGTCTGCACGATCGTGACAGCCAAAGAAAAAATGACAGTTCTCTTGACCGAAGCCAAATAAGCCGCCGTTCTGCCTGAATGAAAAAACTCTTTATAATTATCAAAACCGATAAAGTGCCACTTCACTCCTGCAACCCCTGAAATATCGGTAAATGAATATAAAATGCTAACCATTGAGGGTCCGAAAGAAAATGCAATGTAAATGATTAATGCCGGCAACAGGAATCCGTAAGGAGCCCATCTATGCCACTTTTTACCGAATGGATACATCTCCAGCAACTCCTGTCCAGTGAAAAATGGGGGTAGGCGCATAAGCAGGACTACCCCCAAGTCTTTGTCTTCAATTATTTAGCGTTTTTCATTTCGACTTCCCACTCTTTTTGCATCTTCTGCATAACTTCTTCAGGAGTTTCCTTGCCTGCCGGCTTTAGAAACTGAACAGGCGTCGGGCTGCCCGTGTAATCGCCGGCTCCTTGCGGCGCTTGCCAGATAACATCCATGGCCAGCTTCAAACCGCTTGCAAGCGGAGCAACTTCCTGCATAAACGAATTCGTGAATTTGACATTTGGCTGAGTAGGCAAGAAACCAACTGTATTAATAAATTCGTTATAGATATCCGGTTGAGAGATAAATTCGAGATACTTTAATGCGGCTTCTTTATTGGCCGATTTTGCAGCGACTAATAGAGACATGTCATATTTACCGAAGAAATTTTTATTATTCTCCGCTTTATCGCTGGCAGGCATCGGGAAGTATCCAAATTTCAGATTCGGATTCGCTTTCTCGATGGCACCCGAATTCCAGATCCCATCAGGCATCATAGCCGCTTTACCGGTTGCAAACCGTCCGACGACCGAAGCATAATCGATGCCCATAAAGTCTTTCTCGGTGTTGTCCAACATTTGTTGATATTTGGTGAATACTTCCGAGAATACCGGATCGGTAAACTTAGCTTCCCCAGACCATAACTTCTTGTCCAATTGCTCGACATTAGGCTCAATAGCCTGAATGAATCCGTTAGCCACCATTCCGAGCGGCCATACATCTTTGCCGGCAAGGGTAAACGGAGCAACTCCGCTGTCTTTCAGCTTCTTAGAGACGTCCATCATCTCCGGCCAAGTCGTCGGTACCTTCAAACCGTTTTTCTCAAACAATTCCTTGTTGTAAAATACGCCTGTGTAAGTAACGGTCCCAATATCAATGCCCCAAACTTTATCCTTATAAGTGGTTGCATTCTTTAGCGCTTCCGGGAAATAATTATTCAAATACGGTTTGCCCGTCAAATCCTCAATCAAACCGGCATCGATGTATTGCTGCAGCGGAGGAACGGCTGCGCCTTTATGCCAATCTTTTTTCGGGTTGATTGCGAAACTCGTAATGATATCCGCATCATTGGCATTTAAGCGGGTTTGCAGTAATGTCTGATAGGCGGCGTCCGGTTTGGATGTATCTAAAGTGATCGTAATATTCGGATATTTCGCATGAAACTTTTCGTTGACTTTCGTCAAAGCCGCAATGTTTGTCGGCTGTTCCCACGTAGCCAGTTTCAACGTGATCGGTTTTTCCCCTTTTCCTTCAGAGGTGGAACTTTGATTTGATTTACTGTCAGTTGTTGCCGTATTACCACCGCAAGCTGTGAAAACAAGTGCCATAGAACAGGTAGTCAATACTGTTAATCCTTTTTTACCAAGCAGACGCATGGAAATCCCCCTAAATAAGTGAGTAGTAAGTAACCGGTACCGTTGTTACATCTTTATTATAGATTTGAAAGAACAGGCCTTAAATAACAAATCGACAGCATCGATAACAAAAAAACAACATCTGATTGTTTACTGCTAAGTGATCAAAAAACGGAGAGAGCCTCCGGATTGGCAATGAACAAGCATTTGCGCAACCTTCCGACTCTCTCGCGTTTCCTTCGAAGTTAAGGGGCAATCGTACCATCGTTGGCTAAGAAAATGTCGTCGATAAATACGCTCAAGTTACCGGCATTGCCTCCGGCAATATCGCCAAGCTCGAAGCTTACCCGTCCTTTGTCCGTAGTATCCTTGTCATCAACAAAAGTAAACGTATAGGTCTGATCGACCGTGCCCAAATCAATAATTTTACTGCCATAGCCATGCCATTCGTAGTTGTGTGCAGCATCAGACCAACCGATACTAATGTTCATCTTGCGCGGTATTGTCGAATGCGCCTTGAACGTCAGCGTGTATTGGTTGCCTTTCTTGTAGCCGATTCCCTCGTAGTAAACCTGGCGATGCCATGATTCTGTTCCGGCAGTACCGACATCTACCTTAAGTGCCCCATTGTCATTCGAGATGGCAAGCTGACCGCTATCTTGCGAGAATGTTGTCCAACCCGGTATACCGGAAGAGAAATCGCCATTCGGAATCAAATTCGCTTTTTGAGACATAATCTGCACCAGAGAAACATTGTCCAGGTACACGGAATGAGAGACAGAAATATCGCCGAGCTTGCCTAAACTGAACTGAAGCACAGAATCCGGATCATCGGCTGTCATTGTGAATACTTTCTCGAAATGCCGTTTATAGGTGGCCAGACTAACGGTTTGTTCCATATAATTCGTATACGGCGCTCCGTTAAGCTGCGCCACTCCCTTAATATCCCGCGGAACTGAGGCTGAAGCGTCGAAGCTTAAGCGATATGTTTTTCCGTTCATAAGCGCTTTGTTAACGGCTTGTTTGACCTGGACATCCCAATCGTTCGCGCCCGGTCCTCCGATGTTCACGCTTAATTCCCCGGTGGCCGCGGACATTGTGGAAGCTTGCACGCCCGGGTCTGGGGAGTTTTTCAGCAGTGCCCATCCAGTTGTATCCTTACTGCCGAAATCCCCGTTTTGGATCATTTCCCGGGATAAGTCGATCCATACGGTGTCATAATCCTGCCCGGTCAAACGCAAGTAATAGGTTCCTGCTTGCAGATCAAACGGTTCGATATAAATCGTTTTATACGCTTGTCCGCCTTCAGCATGGCCAACGGCAACCGTGGCTGTTTTTACTGCTTGCAGGGACTCGTCCAGAACCGTAAAATTCAATACGGAGTCGTCTTTGGCGTTTGAGACCCTTACCGAAGGCACGTAACGTCCTGGCTGCGCGATGCTGATTTTGTAATCCGCATAATTGCCCGGGGACATTCCTGTAACTTCTTTGCCGCCCTCCCCGCTTGCAATCAACGTTGTCCCTTGCATTTCCCAATACTGGTCTGCCGGGATATGAGCATAATCATTCACTGTAGAAGGATTGTTACGTTTAATCAAACGTACATTATCCAATACAAATGTTCCCTTGTCGCCGCCTAACAGAAATTTCAAGGTAGAATCAGCGTTTGTATCATTGACTGTAAAATGCTTGGTATAAGTAGTCATGGTATTCGTCAGATTCACGGCCGGCTCGCCCGTGAAGGTTACACCGCCGCTCGCTCCCGTATCGAGTCCGATCCCAATCGAACGGTTGTGATCTGCCTTAGCATCAAACGTTAACGTATACGCAGCTCCTTTGGACAGCACAAGTCCCGCTTGCGACAGTACTACACTATCCGGAGAAGTGCCGCCATTTGCCGTAATGACCGATAGCTTGCGATCCATCATGTAGGTTGAAGCCACAATATCGTTGCTGACTGAAGCCGCTGCACTTGCTCCCGAAGAGTTTGCAAGATTCCAGAACGCCATTCTGTCCGTGCCTTGATCGAATCCGCCGTTAAATATCAGATTGCCGTCGCTAAGAGGCTTCCTCTCCTCTTGCGGTTCCTGTATCCACGGAATCTCGACCACCTTTACGTTTGTAAAATAAACGCTCGCTGTAGATGTCTTGCCGAGATTGAATTCAAAACGGGCGTTATTATCGGTCTTACCCTTCATATTGAAGGAGTAACGGTAGGTATCCCATTGATCGGTGAGCTGTTTGGTAACCTCCCCCGAATAAGCCGTCCAACTTCCCTGATATTGTGTCAGCTTGGACATGACCGAACGAGGCGCATCGGCCTTGGCGTCAAACGTCACCTCATATGCTTTCCCTTTTTCCAGCATGAGGGGCATTTGCGTAAGTTGAATCGAATACAGCTGGTCGCCTGCATTCGTGACTTCGACTTTTGCCGCTTTCCCCTTTACAGGATCTTCGACGATACTGACATTTCCGTCTCCATTGACGTTCTTAAGCAGCTGCCACATAAGCGGAACGCCGCTTTTATCAGTACCCCCATCGAATTTATTGTTCCAAATTTGATTTCCGTCCGGCATAGGAGCGCGCTGAGGCGTATGATTACCGGAGGAATCAGGACGCTTGCCGGTCACGTCGGGCAATTTGTCCAAATCATTGTATTTATAAACGCGGACGTAATCGACATACATTTTATCAGATGCAAAATCGTCCTTCGGATTTCCCGGCATATCGCCGCCGACGGCCAGATTCAAAATCATATAAAAAGGCCGGTCAAACGGCGCAGGATACGTATAATATTCCGGCTGCCCGTCCCCTTTCGTACCCCAATCGTTCGTTTCAAAATATTTATGACCATCGACAAAGTAACTTATTTTCCCAGGCAGCCATTCCAATGAAAACACATGATAATCGTCGGCAAATGTCTGTCCTTGCGGCAGCACGTAGTGATCCGCTTGCTGCGCATGCGGAATATCGTAGTGAATGGTGCCCTGGACCCTCCGCGGGTACACATCCGCATTAGCGGGATCGGTCGCAACCGGCCCTGTAAGCTCCATGATGTCCATTTCGCCGGAGCCTGGCCATGGTCCATATTGATTATGTTCGTCCGTAGGCATCATCCAGATGGCCGGCCACATGCCTTGCTGAACAGGCAATTTGGCACGCACTTCGAACTTTCCATACGTCCAATCGCCTTTCATTTGAGATGTCAGCTTACCCGACGTAAAGTTGCGACCCGAGTGAGATTCTTTTTTTGCCTCTAGAACAAGTACGTTTTTGTCACCGTCTTTCCCGATACTTACGTTGTTAGGACTGTAATATTCCAACTCATTATTGTAAACTGTGCCTGTGTCCTGAACGTTCCATTTGCTCGTATCGACCGTACTGCCGTTAAACTCGTCGTTCCATACTAATTGCCAAGGATCGTCTTGCGAAGAATTGCCAGAGCTGGAAGAGCCGGATGTGCTGGATGCACCGGATGCGCCAGATGACGAACCAGGCATCGCTCCAGGGTTTTCGGGCAATTTAAGCTCATCGCCCTTGCTCACCGGTTGACCGTTAACCGTAACGCCGTCAGCACCTACTTTCAGATGCTCAATCGTACCTTTGTTCACGATCTTGGAGCCGCGCGCCGCTTCCCCGATTCGCACTTCCTTCACCTTGGAACCTGAAGACAATTCCACAATAGCTGGATGATTGACCTCGATGATGTTAGCCGAAGAGCTGTTGTTTAAAGCCACCCTGACGAGGTTATTCTTCTTACTCAGTACCATTCGGGACAGCTGTGACTTATTAAAAATGACGGAATGCGTTCCGCCCCCCTTAATAACGGTGTCGCCGGCAACCGTAATGCCGCTGAATGCAGCCTCTCCTTCGCCTACTCCTTCCGTAACATAAAGATTGCCGCCAATTTTCACATCCTGCAGCGTCGTTCCGGGCCTATTGACAATTGCATTTCCGCCAATTCCCCCCGTCTTGGCATCGCCAAAATCCGGGCTCATCCAGCCAATTATGCGACCCAGCAGTTCTACGGTTTCAGCACGTGTAACGGCACGTTTGGGCTGCAAATTTTGCCCGTCGTCCCCTGCCAGATATCCCGCCGAGATTAGACTGGCCATTGCTGATTTTGCATAATCATCAATTTTCGCAGCATCGTGGAACCGGGATGTCGAATCATTGGCATGGCTGCCGATTTGAAAAGCCCGAGCTAGCAAAAGTGCGGCATCTTGACGCAAAATTCGCTCATTCGGTAGAAATCTCCCATCCGGGTACCCTTCGATTAATCCGGCCTGTGCAGCTTTGGATACGGAATCCATATACCAATCGGAAGGTTTAACATCCGTAAACGATGACGGTCCATTACCCTCATACCGGAACACACGGTTAAGGAATGTGACGAATTCAGCGCGTGTTACCGGCTCATCCGGATGAAACTCCTGATTGTCGTAACCGGTTACAACACCTGCCTTTGCAAATTTCGCAACAGCAAGATTCGCCCAGTGACCATTCATGTCCACGAAGCTAACATCCGCAGACGATGGCTTTGCTTCTGCAGAAGCGGCCAAAGCCGGCGCTGTCGGCGAGAAGAAAGGGACAACAAGACTGATGCTTAAAAGTGTAGAGTATACTTTCCGATACACGTTGACTCCTCCTAATAACGATAGTTGGTAAAACTGGCTGCGGCGGACTGTTTCCATTATAGGCTTGCCCCTTGATGCCAGAAATACCAAATCATTAATCTGAATAACAAATATTCAATGTGGAGCCGCAAAATATCATGGAAAAGACAATAAGACGAATTCTTCTGTCTCTGCGTGAATTTTTTAACAAATTCCGAAAGGTATTCATTTACAAAATATATCAAATATGGTATTATTCATTTGTATGCGCTTACAATAATGACTGCACACTGCTTTGCTTCGCGAGCGAGGGTACTGCAAGCCGGGAGGGGGGATGCTACTCAGCGTTGAAAGGGGTTTCAATTCGGCATCAAGGAGGATCGCTTCTGAGCGAGTAACAGAACAGAGTGAATCAGGGTTCACTCCAAGCTGGCAAAGCCAACAAAATTCACAAATCCAAGGAGGAGAAGATGAAATGAAGAAAGGTTTAACTCGTATTTTAAGTCTGGCATTGGCCACTGCGCTGCTGGTGCCGACGATGTCCACTGCCGCGTCCCAGACACAGGAGCAGAGCAGCTCTGCAGTCGCGGCTGCAAACGGCCCCGTTATCCCGGCTCCGAAGGGGTATGATGCTTACCGCAATAATATTCCGCACGGGAACGTTCAGCAGATTAGCTATTATTCCAAAACAGTAGGCAAGTCGCGGAACGCAATGGTGTATACGCCTCCGGGCTATACGCCTTCGAAAACCTATAACGTCCTCTACTTGCTGCACGGTATTGGCGGGGATCAGTATGAATGGCTCAATAATATGAATCCGCGGAATATTCTCGACAACCTGTACTCCGAGAACAAACTGGAGCCGATGATTGTGGTATTCCCGAACGGCCGCGCCATGTGGGATGATCGTCCGGTAGGCGATATTTATGCTCCGGACAAGGTAGCCGCCTTTGAAAAGTTTGAGTTCGATCTGATCAATGACCTCGTTCCTTACATCGACTCTAATTTTCCGGTGTACAAGGATAAGCAGCATCGCGCGCTCGCCGGCTTGTCGATGGGCGGCGGACAAACGCTGAACTTCGGGTTGACCCATCTGGACAAGTTCTCTTGGATCGGCGCGTTCTCGTCCGCTCCGAATACGAAGTCGGCATCGCAGCTCATCTCCAACCCGTCTCAGGTCGCCAGCCAACTGAAACTGCTGTGGCTGTCCGTCGGCGCTTCGGACGGTCTGCTGTGGGTCAGCCAAAATTTCCATAATAGCTTGAACGGCATGAACATCCCGCACATGTGGTATCTGGATGTGGGCGGACACGAAGGGAAAGTCTGGAGCAGCGGGCTGTACCAATTCTCGCAGCGCATCTTTAAGTAAATAATAATGAAAGCTGGACGAAAAAACGCGATGTTCTCCGTCCAGCTTTTTTTTGAGCATCTGCTGACCTGCAATTGGCCGCTTTTAAACTTTGCAGATCCGCTTATTTCCTCAAGCCTTCCCGATATTCCAGCGGTGTAAAGCCGAATGACTTTTTGAAAAATCGGGTAAATGAATGAGGAGTTTCATACCCTATCCGAACACCCACCTCGGCTATTTTTATCTCGTCCTGTTTCAGCAATTCTTTCGCTTTTTCTATTCTAGCTTCATCTATGTACTCAGATAGATTGATTCCGCTTTCCTGTTTAAAAAGCCGCGACAAATAAGATGGATTGAAATGAATGACATTGGCTAAACGCGCAAGCGACAAGTCCTCGCCAATATGTTCGTCAATGTACAAACGGACCTTGTCGATCGCTGCAGCCGCCCTGCTGCGTTCTCCGCTCAATCGAAGATCGAACAAAGACTCCGCAATCTTTTTCAAATAAACGAAACTGTCCTGCCAAGATGCATGCATATCTCTCTGCATAAGACTGCTTGCTTCAACCTTGTCATGCAGCTCCCAACGATTGATGTATGATAATAGAAGCAGTGCTATCGTGTAATAGAGCTCCAAGACAAAGGTGCCCCCGATTCTGCCCTCAACGAAAGCCGTTTCGGTCAACTCTTGCAGCAGTAGCAGAAACCCCTCTCTGCTGCCTCCTTCGAGATGAATCGCCAACGCTTCCTCCTTTTCCCTCAAAGATCGCGAAGGAGCCGCAGTCTCGATCGTTTCCATGTAAATGGTTTGTATCATCTGGGCGCCGTCGCCTGCTCTCCTATGCTGTTGGTTTCTGATCCGTTCATACGCCATGGAAAGCTGCTTCCATTCACACGGTTCAGCACAGAGCGTAATGGCAAAAGTGAGTCCCAGCGAATCCATACAGGCTTGCTGCAGCAGCTCAAATTGGCCTTCTAAGAACCTGACCGTGCGGACATAGGCTTCACCTGGCTCTATTCGCTTGCCGCGCTCCGGCTGGATAAGCCATACAAGGTCGCCGTATCGGTCAATGATTCCAAGACTGTCGGTCCGCTCCGCAAGGAAGGTTTCAGCCAAAAATTTAACGGCTAATGCAGCCTCCTGGCTTTCGGCAAACGACTGGCGCAGGTTCGTACGCTGCAGGTCGCCAAGCACCACGAGCACGGGGAGGTAGGGATCGAGGACAATGCCCAATTTGCGGAAATCAACCCCCAGCTCCTCCGCAGCTCTCGCCCCCTGAAGCAGATACCTGAAATAATTGCCTTGGGCAAGCGTTTCAAGCATAGTTAGCTTCTCGCTTGACTGCTTGATCAGATCATGGAACTTCAGACTGTTCTCCAATTCCTTAATGGCATCGGTTACCGCCTTGATGATCTTGTCATATCCTTCGCTTTTAAGGAGATAGCTCACCCCCGATGTTTGGATCGCCTGGTATATATAATCAAAGTCATTATATCCGGTCAAAAAAATGATTTTGCAATGCGGCCATTGACTCCGTATGTTTTTCATGAGCTCCAGGCCATCCATGCCGGGCATCCGAATATCGGATAACACAATATCCACTCTCGTTCTATTCATCAAATCCAGCGCTTCTTCTCCGGCATAAGCTTTGTACATATCAAGCCCAAGATTCAATTGCTTAAGCACCTCAAATAGTCCTTCTGTAATAATTTCTTCATCATCGACGATAAGCAATCTAATCATGAGCTTCATCCCCTCTAAAGGAAAAACAAATGATGACTTTCAGTCCCCCGAGCTCGCTTCTGCTCACCCGCAAACCATACGCATCACCAAACGTAATCTTTACACGGCGGTGGATATTCACAAGACCTGTCGTCTCCGTATGTTCATTATCGTCAGCCAAAGAATTTGCTATGCGCTCTAACGCATGGTCCGACAAGCTTTGGCCGTTATCTTCGACTATGATGCGGATTTCCCTTTCTTCCACTTCGAACCGGATGACAATCAATCCGCTATGCCTCATTCGCTCCAAACTATGTTCGAATGCGTTTTCAATGATGGGCTGGATAATCAACCGGGGAACCGACACCTGTTCGGCTTCCCGCGGGAGCGAGTCGAACTGCACCCGAATGCGCCGTGAAAAGCGAAGCTCCTGGATCTCCGTGTACATTCTGGCATGGTGAATTTCTTGTTTCAACGATACTTCATCCGAAGCATTACGGGTCACAAATTGGAAGTACTCCCCAAGCTGAGTCGTGAACTGCTCGATTCGCTCGACGTCGCCCGTCTTTGCCATCGTATTCAGGATAAAAAAGCTGTTGTATAGGAAATGCGGATTAATTTGAGATTGAAGTTGTTTCAGTTCGGCACGCTGAGTCATAATTTTTTGTTTGTAGACCTGATCTATCAGCGAACGCAGATTCGCGATCATTTGGTTGAATCGGCCGTACAAATATCCGAACTCGTCCTTGGATTCATGTGCGATAACAAACTGAAGATCGCCGCTTTCCACGCGCCGAAAGCTCTTAACAAGCGATAGCAGCGGTTTATGTATAAATTTATAGGTGGAGAACGCATACACGGCAATAATCACAATGGCAACGAAAATAAACAGCCATGCCCATGCATAGAACTTACCCAGCGGCTTCTTGATGATTTGTTCAGGAATGAATCGGATGATGGACATATTCAGATAATCGGAACTTGCAAACGCAGTGTAATAACGGCTGCCTAACCTATTATAGGTTCCCTTTTGAGCAAATGTCGATATGTCGATTTGTGAAACGAGAGCATCCATATCTTGTTGCAATTGATTTTCAGAAACGCTTACAAGGATGTTCCCGGTTTTCTTGGAGAACAGCAGTGTGCCGCTGCCGGCGTATGTATTGAGTTGACTTAGCGCCTCCCGAAGCTTCGCGGTGTCAAGTTCGATTTCGATAATAAATAGGGGCTGATCCCCTTTGGTGGCGCTCTGTTTGGCTGCGCTTAAGTATAAGCTCCCTTTCCACTCGATGACCTGGTTGTTCCTGACGTCAAATTTCGAGCGATTCTCGTAGTAGGATAGCGGGTCCAAATCCCGAGTCCCATTTGCGGATGAAACGGATTTTGAAATCGGAAAGATGTCAGCACTCACATTTTTGATGTACATACTGCTGTTTTGAATGGCATTAAGCCGTTTCCACAACGTGTTGATTTTTTCCGTGCGCTTGAAGGCGTCCATGGAATTCCAGGTTAGCGTCAATTCATTGAGGTCCTCGTCTTCCAGGATACTGAACTGCTGCAATTTCATTCGCTCCAGCTCGTTCTCAAGATCGGTCAAATAGAAAGTAATCTGGGAGACAGCAGTCTTTGAGATGTCTTCGCTTGCCGTCTGTACAATCCAGTGATACAAATAGACGCCAAGCGAAAGAATTGGCAGCATGATCAGTAAAAATGTAGCGAGCAGCCGCAGGAAAATCGTATTTCTCAGAGAGAACGGTTGACGGTTGAGCAAGGAGAGGGAACCTCCAAACGTTTTCCTTCATTATAACTTGAAACCATGTTTGCATAAAGATTGCAAATCGCCCTCCGGGATACCTTTCGGCTGTCACCCCTTCACGCTTCCCAAAACAATCCCTTTTACAAAGTACTTTTGCAGAAATGGGTACGCCATAATAATCGGAAGTGAACCCAGGAAAATTTGCGAGGATTTCAGCGTCCTGTCCGATATCAGAGCCAAATTCAACGCTTCGTCGCGGGACATATTCGATAAATTTTGTTGAATAACAATCGTCTGGATGTAGCTTTGCAGCGGGTAATGGTTCGGGTCCCCCATCAGCAGCAGGCCGTCAAACCAACTGTTCCAATGCTCCACCATCGAAAACAAGGCAAGGGTTGCAAGCGCGGGCATGGATATCGGCACATAAATTTTCCAAAGCGTTATCCAGTGGCCTGCTCCGTCAATGGTAGCAGCCTCCGCAAGCTCTTTGGGCACTTCGCGAAAAAAATTAAGCAGCAGCACGATACTGAATACAGGAACCGCACCCGGCAAAACAAGCGCCCAGATCGTGTCAAGCAGATTGTACTGCTTGATTGTCGTATACCAAGGGATCAAGCCGCCGTAAAAAAGCATGGGAATAAAAAAGATCCATGCATAGATGTTGCGAAAACGAAACGAGCCCGATTCTTTGGCTAAAGGGTAAGCGACCAGTATAGTTAATAATAGGTTTAACGGCGTTCCGATCGCAATACGTTCCAACGAAACCAGCATGGATTGCCAGAATGCTTCCCGGCTCGCCGTATATGCATAGGAAGCCAAGGTGAAATCAACCGGCCACAGCTTCACATAGCCTGCCGACGCCGCAGTGCTTGAGCTGAACGAAACGGCGATAATATGGATTAACGGAAGCACACATATGAAGGATATCAAGATGAGAAAGGAAGTATTCACAACAGAAAACCAATCGATACGCTTGCGGGATACCCTGATCCCCTTATCCGAAACAAGTTTAGCCGATAGATGTACCACAGGTTTCCCTCCTTCTAGAAAATTCTATAATTCGCAAATCGATAGGCGGCAAAGTACGAGCCGGATATCAGTATGAGCGATACGACCGATTTGAAAAGTCCGACAGCAGTTGCCACGCCGTATTGAGCATCTAACAAACCGATCCGATAAACGAACGTATCCAGAATATCGCCGCTTTGATATACTTGAGGACTATACAAATTGAATACTTGATCAAACCCCGCATTGAACAGTTGTCCCAGGCTTAGAACGCATAAGAGAACGATAACCATGCGCATGCCTGGAAGGGTGATATGCCATATTTTGTTCCAGCGATTGGCGCCGTCTATGGTTGCAGATTCATAGAGTCCCGGATCAATGCCGGTAATGGCCGCCAAATAAACGATTGTCCCGTATCCAAAATTCTTCCATACATCGGAAAATATCAGCGTAAACGGGAACCAATGATTGTCCCCAAGAAAAAATATTTTTTTCATGCCTAGAGCGCCCAGCATCCCGTTCACGATACCGTTCGACGGAGACAGAATATCGATCAGGATCCCGCTAAGAACGACCCAAGAGAGAAAATAGGGCAAATAGATCGTTGTCTGAACGCTTCTTTTTATGACTTCATTCTTCAATTCATTGAGAAGAACAGCGCAGACAATCGGTACGATCAGACCGAGAATAAGCTTAAGACCCGAAATAAAGAGGGTATTCCAAAGAACCTGTTTAAAACTCGGCAAATTCCATACGTACCTGAAATTGTCCAACCCAATCCACCGCTGATCGCCAAAGAGGCCCTTCGCCGGGATAAACTTTTGAAAGGCAATGATAATCCCGCCCATGGGGACATATGAGAATAAGACAATAAGCAGCAATCCCGGCAATATCATCAGATGCAGGGGAAGCTCATTTAACCGTTTCCTTGTTATCATATCCATCCTCCGTCATATGAAGCAAAATAAGCAGAGGAAGGAAGGCACTTCCAACCCCTGCCTGTTACTACTTCTTCTTTGAAGCATACCAATCGTTTACTTCTTTTGTTATTTGTTCTCCGCCCAGCTTGGTCCAATCTTGCACGAACTTATCGAATTCATCAACGGATGCGCCCATAATGATTTTCGTATACGTCTCATTCTGCAACTTTTCCAGAGTAGATTTGCGCTCCACCATAGTAGGAGTAGGCGCGCCAACGAACTTATCCATGAGGAACTGGTCGTTTTTATCGTACTGGTCAACAACTCCCTCGGAACCTTCCGGACCGTAAATTCGCTCCCAGCCCCACAGCGCAAACCCGTCCTTAGACCCTGAATTATAAGCATCTAATTTCCCCTGTATCGTTTTGGGCTCCCCCTTCAACGTCGAGAAGTCGCCGGCTTTACGGGCTGCGTCAATGGCTCTAAACGCCTCCACGTTTTTCTTTAGCGGAGAAGGCGTCACAGGGGATAACTGCCATACGCTTTCCGCTTCAGGCGGTGCATAATATTTGTCAAACTCCCCTGTCTTGCCAAAGTTCTTCTCCAGATGAAGATTGAACATTTTGATAACCGCTTCAGGATGCTTAACTCCCTTTTTAACTGCAAAAAACCTTGTCGTACTGAATTTTAAAGGCACTTTAGGCGTTTCGCCGGATTCCGAAACAATTGGAAATGCACGCCACTGCGCATTCGGGTCATTGTTCCGGTTCAACTGAAGCGGCCAGATGGAATTCCATTGTTCGCCATATTCCATTCCGATCTTTCCGGCAGTGATCTGCTCGGATACCTTGCCCCCGTCTTTAATGCCGAATTCCTGATCCAGTTCCCCGTTCTTAAACATACTCTGCAAATCTTGAAGCGCTTTCTTTACTTCGGGCTGAATACCGCCAAAAACTAATTTGCCGGAAGCGTCTGTCTTCCACAAATTCGGATAAGCTTTATAGCCGGCCATAAACCCTTCCAACCCCATGGCCCCTCCCCACAAATCTTTGGTCAAGCCAAGGCCGTATGTATCCTTTTTACCGTTGCCGTCCGGATCCTTTTCTGCGAATGCTTTGGAAATCGCCCGCACATCAGCCAGCGTTTTCGGAGGCTGAAGTTCCAGCTTCTTTAACCAATCCGTACGAATCCAGATAAACATGGCGCGTTCGATCGAAGATTCAACCTGCGGGACCGCCATCAGTTTGCCGTCAATCGTAGCGGCGTCGAACGGACTTGAACCCTCCTGTGACGAGACCTCTTTGAGTAACGGAGAGGCGTATTTCTGATATAAGGCCGTCATATCTTCAATCTGACCGGAGTCGGCCAATTGCTTCAATTGAGTCGCGTTCACTGCAATGACGTCAGGCAAATCGCCGGAAGCCAGAGTTACATTCAATTTCTGCAAATATTGCTCTGAAGTATCGCTTCCTTTGACAATCCATTTATTTTTGATTTTGATGCCCAGTTGATCGTTGTATAAGCGGGTCCAGCGGTTGTCTTCGAACGTTTCGCCCTTCAGCACGCCCAGCACGTTGTTTTCTACAACGTCGTTGAGATTCCGGATGAAAGACACTTCAATCGGCGGATCGTATTTCCCTAACGGATCTTCATTTGCTCCCTTCGCCTCATTCCCCGCTGCACTCCCCGACTCAACGTTAGAACCCTTGCCCTGCCCAGTACCTGTTGAATTGTTCTGCCCGCTACACGCGGTTAATAAAGCAGCAATCGATATGATGGATACTAGCAATGCCTTCGATTTGTGTTTTTTCGCTTCCATGTCCTTCCCCCATTCATCGAATTTATTTATTGTGACCTCTACACAATGACGTTGTGTATGCATTTATTATAGGATTGGACCAGCAGGCAAACAATGTACATCTCTTTACTTTGCTTACCCATCGTTGACAAAATGAAAGCGTTATCCTTTTTCGAAATCCTTAAGACAAAAAACACAGTTCATTCACATATGCGAATGGACTGTGCTTCCGTCTTAAAGCGTATTTGATTAAAGTACTGTCGCGGCGACTCGCAGAATCGCACCATCCATCCTCAACTGCTACTCAATTCTCTACCGTTACGGCGGCATATGCCTGAAGAATAGCGAGAAATGTATAAGCCTGCGTCTCATCGAAAAGAAGCCGAACAATTTCCTGAAGTATCCTTTGTTTATTCCAGTTCAAAAGCCCCGGTATATAATTGATAATAGATTCCTCCGTGCATGATAAGCTGCTCATGATCTCCGCGTTCAATAATTTGCCCTTTATCCAACACCATAATCGCATTTGAATGTTGCACTGTGGATAGGCGGTGAGCTATTATAAACACAGTTCGTCCTTTCATCAGATTATCCATACCCATCTGGACAATTCCTTCTGTTCTCGTATCTACGGAGGAGGTTGCTTCATCTAGAATCATAACCGGAGGATTGGCAATTGCAGCGCGGGCAATGGCAAGCAACTGGGTCTGTCCCTGCGAAAGATCGCCTCCATTTCCTTCGATCCAGGTGTTATAGCCGTCTGGCAAACGCTCAATAAAGCTGTCTGCATAAGACAGTCTGGCCGCCTCCCTGACTTCTTCATCGGTGGCGTCGAGACGTCCGTATCGGATATTGTCAGCAACTGTTCCTGTGAACAGATGTGTATCCTGCAGAACAATACCTAACGAACGGCGTAGATCAGCCTTGCGAATCCGCTTGATATTAATGCCGTCATAAATAATTTCTCCCTCTTCAATATCATAAAAGCGGTTCAGCAGGTTGGCTATCGTTGTTTTCCCTGCTCCTGTGGCTCCGACGAACGCAAGCTTCTGTCCCGGATTGGCGTAAAGTGTAACGTCATGCAAAACCTGCTTCTTGCCATCGTAGGAAAAGGACACCTGCTTTAATTCAACCTTTCCTTTTAAAGGCAGGTGTGAGCCATCCTCCAGCTTCCAATACCAGCCGCTTTCATCCTTATGCTTTTCCAACGTAACGCTGCCTTCGTCGACTTCAGGCATTTCATCCATCAAGTTGAAAATCCGCTGGGCTCCTGCCAGTGAGACGACAAACATACTGATTTGAGAGGACATTTCTGAAATGGGCATGGTAAAGTTTCTGGAAAGACCAAGAAATGCCGCAATGCTGCCTAAAGTCAGGCCGGGATCCCAGCCAGAAATGGCCAAAGCCCCGCCTAAAATTGCAACGAGTACATAAATCAAGGTGGCAATATTGGCCGTGATCGGCATCAAAATATTGGAATATGTGTTGGCGGTTGAAGCGTGATTGAACAGCTCATTATTTATTTTTGAGAAGTGCTCAATGGCCTTTTCTTCGCGGCAAAATACTTGAACCACCTTCTGACCATTAATAATCTCCTCAATATAGCCTTCTACTTTTCCTATCGATTCCTGCTGCTGGAAGAAATATCCGGTCGCTTTCTTGCCTACGATCTTCGTTATCCATAGCATGAGCGCAACGCCAAGTAAAACGAGAAGCGTAAGCGGAATATCCATATAGAGCATGGAGAAGAACACGACTATAATTGTAACCGTTGAAGATAGCAGCTGCGGCAATGCGTCTGCAAGCATCATGCTCAGCGTATCGACATCGTTGGAATAATGACTCATAATATCGCCATGCGCTTTCCGATCAAAATATTTCAACGGAAGCTTCTGCATTTGGCTAAACAGATCGTCCCGAATATTCCTCATTATTTTTTGCGAGATTGTTATCATTATCCGCTTATAGACAAAGGTGCTTATTACGCCGACCATGTAGATGACGCCGAGCAAGATTAATGCGTGCAGCAGGCTGTTAAAGAGCGGATTCTGGTCTGCGAGCAGCGGCACAATAAAATCATCAATCAGCACGCGCAAAAAAACAGCGGTTACGACAGATACGGCAGAGCCCAGCAGCACAAAGAGCAAGATCAGCCCGGACAATAGTTTGTAATGTTTAAAGTAAGCCAGCAGGCGTATACTGGTTTTCCAATAGTTGTTAGTACTCGGCATGCTGCTTTCCTCCTTTCGTTTGCAAGTGCCAGACTTCCTGATAAATGGTGCTTCTGACCAGCAGATCATCATGTGAGCCAATGTCTGTAATTTTACCGCCGTCCATGACAATAATCTGGTCTGCTTCCTCCACGGAAGATATACGCTGTGCAATAATGATCTTTGTCGTATTCGGGATGTTTTCTTTAAACATTCTGCGGATTAATGCATCCGTTTTGGTATCCACAGCGCTTGTTGAATCATCCAGAATCAGAATTTGGGGCTTCTTGAGCAAAGCTCTTGCTATACACAAGCGCTGCTTTTGACCGCCGGAAACATTGGTTCCCCCCTGATCGATCCGGGTATCGTATCCGTCGGGGAAAGCGGAGATAAAGTCATGGGCCTGTGCTGCTTTACAAGCTTCTATAAGCTCCTCATCACTGGCGTTTTCATTGCCCCAGCGCAAATTTTCTTTAATGGTGCCTTCAAACAGAACATTTTTTTGCAGAACCATCGCCACCTGATTGCGCAAAGCATAAATATCAAAGCTTTTGACGTTGGTTCCTCCTACGAGCACTTCTCCCTCGCTTACATCGTAAAGGCGTGGAATTAGTTGCACAAGCGATGTTTTGGCGCTGCCAGTCCCGCCAATGATGCCTATGGTCTGTCCGGAACGAATATGAAGATTGACGCCAGATAAGGCAAATTTCTCGGCATTGCTGGAATAGCGGAAGGAAACATTGCGGAATTCAACTTCTCCGGAAGCAACATCCATAACTGGGGAGGCCGGGCTTTTAATTTCCGGTTCCTCCTGCAGCAATGCATCAATTCTCACCGCTGAAGCGCGAGCAATGGCAATGACAACCAATATAATGCCCAAGGTCATAAGACTCATCAAAATTTGCAGCGAGTAGGCCAAAACGCTCGTCAATTCGCCCGTCGTCATTGTTCCGCCTACCACCAGCTTGGCGCCAATCCATGAAACCAGAAGCATAACGCTGTAGAGAACGATTTGCATCAAGGGCATTTCAAGAGCCAGTATCCGTTCCGCTTTAACCATTTCCGTGAAAATTCGTTCTGAAACCTTTCTGAATTTGGAAACTTCCTTCTCTTCTCGAACATACGACTTGACGACACGAATGCCTCTTACGTTTTCCTGTACCACCTTGTTCATTTCATCATATTGATCAAACGCCCGTTCAAAAACAGGAAATGAATATCGCATAATCAGATACATGCCAATAGCCAAGAGTGGTACTGCAACCAAAAACAGCATCGCAATGGAAGGGCTGATCTGGAAGGTCATCACCGTTGCAAAAATCATCATGACCGGGCTGTGGAAAGCCATCCGAATAATCATCATAAACGCATTCTGAACATGCGTAATATCCGTTGTAAGACGTGTCACAATGCTGGCGGTGGAAAATTTATCGAGGCTGGAGTAGGACAATCGCTGAACATTCCGAAACAGATCAAAACGCAGGTTTTTGCCAAACCCGGCCATTGCAATTGCAGAATATCTGCCTGCAAGCGCCCCGAACAAAAGGGATGTAAGAGCAAACAGCACTAGGATCAGGCCATATTTCCCGATCATGCTCATGTTCCCGCCGCTAATTCCTTGATCGATCAGCCGAGCCATGAATAACGGAATCAATACTTCCATCACCACCTCTCCCAGCAAAAACAACGGGGTAAGCAGCGTCTCTTTTTTATATTCTCTGACGCTTTTCAACAATCGTTTTAACATAAGTGATCTCCTTTTATAGATTTGGGGCTAATTAGCGCGCATATTCGTTGAATACTCGGAGTAACAAATGGTATTATATACTGTATAGTAACTATACAGTCAATCCGGCCCGGTGGGAAATATGCATCCATCAGAATTTCTTTCGATCAGCTCATTTGCGAGCCTATCCGAAGTTGCTCGGAAAACGCTCATTTTTTATGATCGCATCGGTCTATTTAAGCCTGCTCTTGTTGCCGACAAGCGCTTAAAGAGCTTGGCATGCCTCTGGATAAAATCAAAACACATCTAGAAAATCGAACTGCCTCCAGCACGCTCGAATTGCTTCGCCAGAAGAAGGAGGAAATCAAATACCAGATTATGGAATTGGTGTGTTATGCCAGAGCGAATTATGGGGAAACGGACAAAATTTACCCGCAAATATTTGAGTATATCGAGAGCAATCAGCTGATTATAGAAGGGAACGCTTACGAGGATTGTATCCTTAACGAGGTGGTGTTATCTGAACCCGAGCATTATCTGGTTCGGGTTCAGATCCAAATTCAGGAGCCGGAACAAGGCATCAGCCTTGATTGAAGAAACTGAATCAAACGGCAGCGCTAACCGTTCTTGGCGATGCCTACCGCAATTCGAATGACAAAGTTGTCGAGATTTGCTCGGTCAAATAACTTCAAGCCCCTTTGGTAAATGATAACATATCATGTATTTGAAGGATTCTCCGGCTTGATCATACGTGCAATACGGTGTTGCTAAAGCGTCCCAGCAATTCGTTCATAAACAACACTGCCAGCATCATCACATTTTTTTACGGAATTCAGAAACTTCAGAAAATGCTGTTTTCCTGTCCGAATTTACAAGACCAAAAACTCCAAACATCTCAAAAGACCTTTTTTGTTCAATTCGGTAATTCATTTCGATATCTCCTTTTATTGAAATATGAAAGGACATTCGTGGATAGGCTTTTAGAGAAACGCCTTTATCACGCGCAGATATCGGCATTATCCCATGAAGATTCTTAAACGCCCGTGCAAACGCTTCCGGCGAGTCTTCTCGATGATCGCCTCCGAGTAGATAACCTTGGAGGTGTAGCCCAGAATGAGGAGAGGGACTAGAATCAAGGGAATGTATACCGCGAATATTTTCGTTCGAATGCGCTGGTTGCGGAACCATCGCGACAAACTGATTCGCTGAAGGATGCTCATGACGATTCACCGGCTCTCCATTAGACTTTCGATTTATTCATTATACATCTTGTCGCGGACGGAACAACTCCGTTGTTGCTGTAAGCGGCGTCAATCAACAGCATTATGGCCTGCGCATTTGTACAATCTATATGTCGATCAATAGAATTTTTCGAATGATGACATGTGATGAATCGGGATGCATTTTGGCACAATGATATTACACAAAAAAGAGGCATTCCCTCTGTCATCGATGACTTTTGGGATTGCCCCGTATTGATTATATGTTGGTATCCGGAAATCCGCTCTGTTACATGTACTTATGACCAGATTCCCATCCCGCATAATCATTTCCTTCAAACGGTCGATAGGACGTAACGCTTTCCGCTTTCCGATGAACTGTAGGAAGGGCCTAGTTTAAGTCTGGTACCTCGGTTATCAGACCTCCCCCTTAGCACATCTGCCCCAATGAACTCGGGAACCAGATCCGCCGGACGGCGAGCTCCTCTGCATGCGGATATCTATACACCTAGATCCATGACGGCGAAAAAAGGTTCGCGAGGGGGAGGGACTATTAATTATCTGTGCCGCTGACTTTTCTGCGTTTTTTCATGAACTAAGACGACGTATAACCGATCGTATTCATCCCTTTACAGCCCCGCTGCTTAGCCCGCCTATCACTTTTTCCTGCATCAGCAAGTAGACTGCGATCATCGGCAAGATGGCAATGACAATGGCGGCAAAAATCGGGCCCATTTCGACACTTCTTTCACCTACAAAAGAAAGCATGGAGAGCGAGATGGTATACATTTCTTTTTTGGTTAAGAACAAGACAGCGAAAATCAATTCATTGTAAGTGAATAAAAACGTCAGAATCGCAGTGGTGGAAATAATCGGCATGCAAATCGGGATTACAAAAGAAAATAGATAACGCACCGGACCACATCCGTCCACCAAAGCGGATTCATCGATTTCCTTGTTCAAGCCTCTGATATACCCGGTAATCAGAAAAACCGCAAACGGGATATGAAATGTCGAATATATGACAATAATCGTCAAGTAACTGTTGTACCCGTTCACCAACGCCACCAATTTAACCAAAGGTATTAGTGTCGAATGGAAGGGCACCATAATGCCTACGATCAAATACATGTAAAGTAAGCCGGGCAGCTTTCCATTCCCTTTGGCCAAGTAAAAGGATGCCATCGATGCCAGCAGGACGACCAAAAAGGTGCTCATAGATGAAATAAAGAATGAATTGAAGAGCGCTTTGCCTAAACCTGCTTCGACAAAAACACGGACGTAATACTCGAAATGGTATTCGGTCGGCAGCTTGAAAGCGGACATGCCGAAGATTTCATTATTCGTCTTCACAGAGGAAATCAGCGTAAAATATAAGGGATATAGCGTAATTGCGGCCCATACAACTGCGAATAGATAAATTGCGATATTTTTCGTTCTCATCGTTTCCTCGTTTCCTACGCATCTTGTTTGGCGAAGCGATTCAGGATAAGGCTGATCGTCAGACCAGTTACCAGAATAAACGTCCCGATGCTGTTTCCTAAGCCAAAATTGTTGTATCTGAAGGCTTCGTTGAAGAGAAGCGATGCCGGCACTTCGGTCTTCTGATTCGGGCCCCCGCCCGTCATGACATAGACGATGTCGAACACCTTGAGAGAGCCGGTAATTGCAAGAATCGAAAAAATTTTAAACGTTTCCTTCATCATTGGAATTGTGATCAGCGCAATCTGTTGAGAACGGCTTGCACCATCAATTTCGGCTGCTTGGTAAATGTCCTTGGGGATGGAAACGAGACCTGCTGCAAAGATAACCATATTTAACCCGGCAAACACCCACGCGTTTACGAGGACAACTGTAAAAATGGAACGATCCGGATCGCCAAGCCAGTCGTGCGCCAACCAGCCCAAGCCCAAGGTTTCTAGCAAAGCGTTCAATGCACCAAAGTTAGGGTTCAAAATAAAAGTCCACATCAACCCAACTGCAGTAATCGGAAGAACGACCGGCATAAAAAATGCCGTCTTGAAAAACCGCTTGAATTTCCGATCACCCGTCACAACCAAGGCCAGAGCGAACGCGATTGGCATGAGGACTAGAAATGAGCCTAGAATGAACCAGCAAGCGTTTGTCAATGATCTCCAGAATGTGGCATCTTCCAGCATCTGCATATAGTGATGGAACCCGACAAACTCCATGGTTGATTCTGCAATGAGATTCCAATTGAAAAACGACATGTAAACAGCAAAGAAGGCGGGATAAATTAGGAGTAAGGTATACAGAATCAATGCCGGAAAAACGAAGCCGATTCCGATCCATTTTGCTCGATGTGCAAACATGTGAAGTCCTCCATTGAGGGGTTCAACCGACAAGGTTGCCGGTTGAACTCCCTTCGTTAATTGCTTTTCTTAATTTCATCGGCAATTTCTTTGGCCACTTTCTCCGGCGGATTCTTAACGAACAAGCCTTGAATTGAATTTCTCACGCGATCAAGCAACTGCGGCAGTTTATCATAGGAAGGAACGTCATTTTTGTAAACCTTTGCGTTCTTGATTGCGTTCACGAAATCCGAGGAGATCGGATTGTTCACATTCGGATTCGGCGACATTTTAACTGGGTAAACGCCGCCTTGATTTACTTCCTCCTGTTTCCGGAAATAGTCGACGGATGTCAGGTACTTCAACAGTTTGATGGCCGCTCCCTTCTCTTTGTCCTTAAGCTTGCCGTAAACGGAGAAACCGCCGCCGGCGCCGCCCATCCAGTTGTCTTTATTCTCCGGCTTATCCTTAAAATAAGGAAACGGAACAAAGCCGATCTTATCCTTGATTTCACTGCTAGAAGCCTCGCCGATGAACCAACTGCCGTCCATATGCATCGCCGAACGGCCGCTTAGGAACAACGCTTTCTCCTGATTCATATCCACGCTTACCGCGTTGTCGCCGAAAACCCCTGCCTGATTAAAGTCCGAGATGAGTTTGAATAAGGAAACCATGTCAGGGTCATCATAATGTGCTTTGCGTGTGGCCAAATCATCGATTTTTTGCGGACCGAACTGCTTCATCACCAAGTTGTTAAAGAAGTGTCCTCCCCGCCATGTATCTTTGGCTCCCAACGCCATTGGGATGTATCCAGCCGCTTGCAGCTTTGGCGCCTGTTCCAACAGCTCCTCCAGCGTCTGCGGCGGCTGTAAATTGAGTTTCTTAAAAATCTCTTTGTTATAGAAGATGCCTACAGCGAAAAATTCAGCCGGAATGCCATAGACGCCTTCTTTGCCCTTAAACTGCCAGTTCTCGAACAATGGCAGAAGCTGATCCGACCATCCCTTGTCATCATTCATTGCACCGGATAAGTCGAGAAATGTTCCGTTATCCGCATAAATCTTGAAGGCTTCACCGCCCCATGTCTGGCTGATGGCCGGAAGATCCCCGGAAGCGATACCCGTTTTGAATTTAGTCATATAAGCGGATTCGTCGGTTATCGACTCATCCAGGACTTCGATATTCGGGTTTTCCTTCTGAAACTGCTTGATGCGGTCTCTGAATGCGACGGGACCCGGCGTATTATCCGCCCATCTGGTCATAATGCGAATGGATACCTTATCCGGTTTGCCGTCTTGTTGATCCGATTTGTTACCGCCAGTGCTGTTGCTGCAAGCGGAAAGCGCTACCATGGATCCTGCGAGAATGACCGATATCAGCACATTTGCCAACGTTCTCATCTTCTGTACCAACCCTTCTGTATTTGGATAGATTACTCCTAAATTATAAAATGGACTGAACCTTTTCCGAAACGTGAACAAACATACTTTTCTTGGATTAAAACGACAAAAAACGACCCTTCTCCGTTTCTCGAAAAAGGGCCTTACGCCGTTATGACTTATCGAGGTTGCGGTATTCATTCGGCGTCATTGCATGCAATGCTTTGAATAATCTGCTGAAATACGCGTTGTCTTCGTATCCGACCTCATGCGCGATCTCGTATACTTTCAGCGTAGTTTGCTTAAGCAGTCGCTTCGCTTGGTCCATTCTGATGCGCACCAAATAATCGGTGAAATTCATGTCGATTTCCTTCTTGAACAACCGGCCCAAATAATTCGGATTGACGTGAAGCTGCTCTCCAAGCGTCAGAAGCGAAATGTCCTCTGCATAATGCTGCTGGATGAGTTCAATCGCTTTCTTGACCAAATAATGGCTCGCCTCCACAATCGTACAATCGGACAACGATTCGGCTCCTAAAGTCACCATACTTTGCTGATACAGCCGGGGGATTGCAGCCAAATCGGCGATGATGCCTCCCCAACCCATGGACAGATTTTGCCGGATGAGCCGCTCGACCGTCTGCTGACTTTCCCTGATTTTGAACAGTAACGACTCTTCGGGGACATTTTGGGAGAAGAACACTAACGTGACTTGACGAATTTCGTCAACAAACACCGGAATACCAATCTCCGACAACATTTCTTCGAAAATATTTTTCAAGAAAAACCGTATCCGGTGGTCCATTTCTACAAGGTTTGAAGCATATATATGAAACAAAGCGATCTCGCTGTAATCCGGCAGGAGCATTTCGTCGTAATAGGGGATAGGGATGTTGTGGCACCAATCGCGTATCCGCTTCTCGAGCATATTTTTGTCGCGCAACCGGTTCAGCATGTTTTTCGATTTCCTCTCCACAAGCCTATCCTCCACCTTGCGGAGCAACTCCGTCACTTGCTGCTTGCTTACAGGCTTCGTAACGTATTCAAATATGCGCAAGCGGATACCGGTTATAGCGTATTCAAAATCGGCATACCCGGATAGCAGCACGACATTCGCCTCTTCGTTCATCTCCCTGATCTCTTTGACCAAATCCAATCCGCCTCTGCCCGGCATCCGAATGTCCGAGATCACGAGATCAATGGGATGAAGGGTGAACAATTCCAAAGCTTCGTTCGTGTTCTCGGCTTCCATTACAACATGCTTCGGATCGATGGATCTGATCATCCCGGCCAGTGAGGTTCTGGGTAACCGCTCGTCGTCAACCACCAAAATCATCATCTTCGTTCGCCCGCTTCCATAACAGGAATTCGCACAGTGACTTTTAACCCGCCCAATTCGCTTTTGGACAGTTCAATCCCCCTGTCCAACCTATAAATCAGCTTTATTCTTTGATTTAAATTGATCAAGCCCAAACGTGTGTGGGAATCATTGGGGGAACCCCGATGCTCCAGCAAGTCTCTGTATTGGTTCTCGCTCACACCGACCCCGTTATCCTCGACAGATAACACAAGATCTCCGCCATCGCGAAACACCAGGATACGAATCAGTCCTGGACTTCGATCCATTGGTTCCAGCCCATGGATAATCGCATTTTCTACCAGAGGCTGAAAGAGCAGACGTATGACGCGGACATCCAAAATCTCATCTTCCACTTGCAAATCGACTTGAAGCTTATCTTCGAAACGATAAGTCTGCAGGGTAATATAACGCTGCAGCTGCTTCAAATCTTCCTTTAACGGAACTAAATCCGAACCGGGTTGTATCGTATATCGCAGCATTTCGCTTAACGAATGCACCATCTCCGCCGTCTGTTCCTCGCCCTTGTTATACAGCATCCAGAAGATCGTATTCAGCGTGTTGTACATAAAATGCGGCTGAAACTGCGCCCTCAGTGCAATTAACTGCGCCTGTTCCTCGCTGATCTGTTTGTCGGCCAAATCTTTTACCGCCTTGTTTAAGTCGCCGACCATTTTGTTAAAACCATGAATCAGTGTGATTACTTCCCGATTTGCATACTGACCGTGAATCGGTAGCAGGATACCTCGTCTGATTTTCTGAAAGCTCTGCGTTAATAATCTTAGTGGCCGGGATAAAGACCAGGAGAAAAGCAATACAAAAAGTATCGCCCCCGCCAAAGCGATCAATCCAATCGTAATGATGCGGTATTGCATCTGCTTCATTTCACGTTCCAACGTATGCTTGTTGACGTAGGATAGTATGGTAAACTGGCTGTACGACGAGTTGGCTTTGATAATAAATCGGTCTTCTTCCTCAATCGTTTCCGTCATGATCGACGCGTCTTGAAGTCGGAGAAGTCTCTGTTCCCCGGCGGCTATCGTTTGACCTATCTCCGACTTCTGTTTGGAATAAACGATACGATGGTAGCGATCGACAATCCGAATATTTTCAATCTCCGCCAGTTGCTTGTCCTGACTGATGTTTTCAATGACGGTAGCAGGGATAATAACGAGAATTTGCCCAATAGGCTTCAAATCGGTCCAACTATTAACGATACGACTGCCAATTACGGCCGGAACAAGAATCGTATTTTTCATCTCGCCTCCCGCCCAAACCACGCTTCCCTCCGCTTGAGCGACGTGGGGATACCAGGCCATACTTTTCAGTTCGTTTATATTCTTCCACGCCAAGTCGAACCCATTGAAAGCCGTATAAGCATTCTCGTTCTCATCCAAAATTTGAACGATGATGCCACGGGCAAATGTCTGGCTCTGCCGCGCGATCTCTTTCTCCAACTCGTATTTCGGAATCTTGGGGGGTATTTTCATGTGGATCTGGGTCAAGTAGTCCAAAACCGCCGGACTATAAGCAAGTTGTTTGGAAAATTCATCGTATTCTTCTAATGTATTGTCCATACGCTCTTTCATTTGATTGATGGAATATAGCAAAAACTGGGTGGATTTCTGATAGAGAATTTCCGAAGACTTTTGATAGGAAAAAAAGCTGACAACCAAGGTTAAAGCGAGCATAATCACACTGAATGCGAAAATTAATTGCGTCAAAATGGACATGTTTTTCAAGCTGCGCCACTCCCGAACCGATATAATCACTCCTGCTTGAACGATGTCAGAACATTCTACGATTTCTATGCGATTATAGGCGGCTTGCTGCCCTCATCTCAACACTATTGTATCATGGGGGGGGAAATGTTTGAAGAAATTGTTCGTTGGAGCGTAAAAAGGCGCCCTTACCCCAAAAACTTCGCGAGCGGTTGAAAGAGGATATTCGTCTTGCGGGGAGCCGACTTCTTTCGCGATCATACCGATTCGGAGCACATAAAAAGAAAGGGCTTTTGCCCCCTCCATATCTTCGTTCATATTGTCGAATTAGACGGATTCGGATGATGAGTCAATCGATACGCAGTCGGAGATAAACCCGTGGATGATTTGAATAATTTGGATAGATAGGAGATGTCGGGAATGCCAACTTTAGCGCCGATTTCCGCCAGCATGAGGTCCGTGGAGGTCAATAGCCACTTCGCTTCTTCTATCCTTTTTCTGTTAACGTATTGAATCGGAGATGTGCCGAAACGCCTTTTGAACACGCGGATAAAATAGTTGGGATGCAGATGGGCGCGTTCCGCCAACTCGTCGATCGTCAAGTTTCGATGATAGTTTAGTTGGATATGCTCGATGACACCTTGAAGGGGTTCGGACACTGCAGCGAGTTCGACGCCTGCCACGTCGGAAGCTGCATGCTCAACATAATATGCAATCAACTTCAGCATGGCCGCTTTAATCAGCAGGGGAGCGGATAGGGACGTACCGGATTCGCAGGAAAGCAGTTCTCGGAACAGCTGCTTCGGTTCGCCGTCTTTCCCCGGTTCGAGAAATACGGGTATTTTTAGCAGATTGAACAGGTTGTTTTCCCCGACCTTGGCCGTAAAATGGCACCAATATTTCGTAAAGCGCGGGCCGTCCGTATAGGAGTAAGATTGCTTCACTCCTTGCGGCATCAGGTACCACTGCCCCGGTTTAGGCGTATACTCCGTATCGCCGATTTTCAACCAGCCTTCGCCATCGCAAATCAAATAAAATTTGTTATAGTCCGGCGTGTAATCGAGATCCCGCCAGTCGGACCAAACCTGGTTATGTCCCATTGCGGTTACGTGAACCTGAAGGTTATCGAGATAAAGCCGGATCAGTTGTTGTTGGGCATTGTCCATGGGTAATCACCGATTATGGAAAGATAGATAATTTTATACAACAAGAAGTTAGGATTCTATATTCATGAGTATACCACAATACTGCTAGGATAAGGCTGTAACAAAAAAATAGGAGGCCTGATCCGCATGGTTAAGGCGCACATCGCCAAGGGTCCTTTCGAACCCACATTTGAATCGCTCAGGAAATTCGAGTGCCCGGAATGGTTCCGGGATGCTAAGCTCGGCATATGGTCGCATTGGGGCGCACAATCGGTGCCAATGTACGGGGACTGGTACGCCAGGAACATGTATTACGAAGGTTCCGAGCAATACCGGTACCATATCCGCCATTACGGACATCCGTCAACATTCGGCTACAAAGATATCGTACAGCTGTGGAAAGCGGAGAAATTCGATCCGGAATCGCTGATGGACTTGTACGTAGCTGCCGGTGCCAAATATTTCGTCGCACAGGCGATGCACCACGACAACTTTTTCAACTACGACTCGAAAATCCACCGCTTTAATTCGGTCAACATGGGACCGAAGAAAGATATCGTTGCGCTGTGGAAAGCCGCCGCTTCCCGCCGGGGACTGCCTTTCGGGCTGACCGAGCATCTGGGAGCGACGTTCAGCTGGTTTCATTTCAATAAAGGACAGGATAAGGAGGGCCCTTATGCGGGCATCCCTTATGACGGAAACGATCCCAAGTACGAGGATTTGTATTTGCCGAACCGCGAGCATTATCAACCGGACAACCTGCAAATGGAACCGACGCCATGGTATACAATCAATCCTTGGTGGCATCAGCGCTGGTTCGACATCATCAAGGAAGTCATCGATCTGTACCAGCCGGATCTGCTGTACTCCGATGGCGGACTGCCGTTCGCTAGCGCCTGGGATCAAAGGGACGCCTCCTTGGATGACCCGTCGTTCGCAGCCGGACTGAATGCGGTCGCGCATCTGTACAATACGAGCGCTGCGGCCTATGGCGGCGTGAATCGCGCAGTCTATAACCAGAAGGACCGCAGGCAGGACGTTTACCGCATCGGCATCCTCGACATTGAACGCAGCCAGTCGCCGGACATCAGGCCTGACCCGTGGCAGACCGATACGTGTGTCGGGGATTGGTTCTATAATGTGAAAACGGTCTATAAGAAACCAGGGCATGTCATTGAAATTCTGGTCGACATCATCGCCAAGAACGGCAATCTGCTCCTCAATATTCCGCAGAAGCCGGACGGTACGATTGATGACGAGTGCACGTATATCCTGCAGGAGATGGCCAAATGGATCCGGATATGCGGGGAAGGCGTGTACGGCACCCGGCCGTTCCGCGTATCGGGCGAAGGACATTCCCGCGTCGTCATTGATCATTTCAAGGAGGACAGGGTGGAATGGAACTCCGGCGACTTCCGTTTCACCCAAAAGGGAAATACGCTTTACGCATTCCAGATGCGGTGGCCGGAAGATCATCGTGCCGTCATTCGTGCGTTGACGCCGGCAGACAAAGTGGAATCCGTTCGGCTGCTTGGCGTAGGCGCAGTACCGTTCGAACAACCGTACGGAGCGCTCATCGTTTCGCTGCCGGACCGGCAGCCGACGCCGTACGTCAACTGCCTGGCGATCGAACTCAAGCCGTAAGTATTCGACAATCGGTAAGAGGCTGCCCATTAATCGGGTAGCCAACTCCGGGTAGAAAGACCACTCACTTCATAATCACCTGTGATTTTGCTTCTTCAAACTTAGATGACAAAAGAGGGCAACCCTCACTCCGAGAAAAATAAACCGCTCTTCGGAGCGGTTTATTTTTCTCGGCTTTCATTCATGACCTATGCACTTCAAGTTAGATTCTGGTAAAAACTCAGGAAAAGCAATAAATAGCCGAGTTCTTCAAAGGTAGATTGGATCCCCCTTTGATCCATCGGCGTGACGTTTACTGCTTCGTCTTACTTAATTCCAAAAGCCGGCTAACAGTCACGAGCTCACAGCTCTGCTCCAGCAGCTCAGGCACAAACGTGATTAAGCCCCGATGAGGCTCCAAAACGCTGGCTTCGGCATCAGCGTACTAACGGCGGCGCCGATTCTGAATAATCCTTTGAAAGCCCCGTGCAAGGCCGGTATTTCCTTGTTCATAGTTTGGCAAGCCTCCTTTAGATGTCCCGTTCTTACAGGCCGTCTCCCTCATTATGATAAGGTTCTCCCCCTCCCCATTCTTTAGGATTTACCCGTCTGCCTGTACACGATCGGCTTCTCGGAAACCCGCTTCTCGAACTCTCTCAGAAAATGATGATAATGCACGTATCCGACCTCCTCCGCGATGGAACGGATCGTAGCGTCTGATTCCGTAAGCATTTTCTTGGACTCTTCAATACGCAGGTCATGTATATATTCAGTGATGCCCACGCCGTTTTTCTTCATGAATGCCTGACCCAGGTACACAGGATTCATATAAAACCGTTCCCCGATCTCCTTGATCGTAAGCGGCTTCTTGTAATTCTCCTGAATGTAACGTTCAATCCCATGAAGGGGGTGTCCAGAGTTGAATTCCTTCTGCTTCCTCAACCGGTTCATATATTCGTCCAGATAACCCCGCATGGAGTGTTCCAAGCCCGTCAGCGATTTCGGCCCATTTTGGAGCAGATCGCGGAACCTCGGCCACATGTCAGCTGTCGACGCCCCCAGCTCCCGCAGCACCTCCGTGCTCTTCAAAACCACATCCATGCTAAGCATCCGCACCACTTCCGGCGCAGTCTTATGCTGTTGGAATGAGGCGAATAAACGCTTCATGATGTCTGCCGCCTCCTGCTCCTGAAGCCGCTCCGCTGCGGCAAACAGCTCCTCCGCTGTCGCCATGGCCTGAAGATCGTAGCTGACCTCGAAACGGGCTGCGGATTCATAAACGACGAGACCTTCATCATCATGGAAAAAGTGGTGGACAGACACCTCCTTCGCCCCCGAATAGGATACCGTCAAATCCAGAAGTGAAGGCACGGACGGCCCGACCGAAACGCAGATTTCCATTCCTTGCTGCCGTAGCCCGTCAGAGACCTTTCGGGCCAAAGCAATGACATCCAGGGCATCGTCTGCCACCAAACCGGCCTGGCCGGGCATAAGGTCGATAAACATCACTCGGGGCGGGCTGGAGTATGCCGCGCAGCATTCCAGATTCTCTCCCTTCAACCCCTCGATCAGAATGTATCTCCATGCTTTGGCTTGTCGGTCCAGCTCTCCGATTTGTCCGGATACGCTCTCATCCGGCTCCTGCATCTCTCCTCGGAGAATGGGGGCAAGCACCGCCGGCAGGAGTCTGTACGACTCCAGCTCCTGCCTGCTATGCTCCTGTGCACGAACCGCAAGCTCCTGCATGATATCTTTCAAGATCATTTCCCATTCTTTATCCATGACCGGCTTGAGCAAATAATGGCGCACTCCGTACCGCAATGCGGATCTGGCATATTCGAAGTCGCCGTACCCGCTCATGATGATGAAGATCGGGTAGTAGTTTTCCGACAGCCCCCGAATCCGGTCGATCAGTTCCAAGCCGTCGATCACCGGCATCCGGATATCCGTAATGATCAGATCGGGCTTACAGTCCTCTGCAACCGCCAAAGCTTCTTCCCCGTTGGCGCACATGCCGCATATCTCGAACCCCAGCTCCTCCCATTCGGCCATTAGCCGGATGCCTTCCAATGCGATCGGCTCGTCATCGGCAAACAGCACTTTATACATTATCTTCCAGCTCCTCCTGAGGCAGAATCAGATTCAGAGGAACACGGATCGTAACGGTTGTCTGTTCATTTTCCTTACTGTCTATTGTAAACAAGGATCTGTCGTTGTAATAAAGATTCAGCCGTTTGTATACGTTCCGCAGTCCAATGTTTTTCTCTGTTGTTTCCTCTATATATAAATTTTGGAATATCCCATTCAGCTTGGCGGTGTCCATACCGATTCCGTTATCCTTGACCTTCATGACCAGATGGCGCTCATCCAACCCGGCCGAGATGCAGATTCTCCGGTCCCCTTTCACCGATTGAAGCCCGTGCTTGCAGGAGTTCTCCACCAAGAATTGGATACTCATCTTGGGAATCCGGCAGGAGAGGACCCCCGGATCGATGTCCATTTCATATTCAAAACGGTCTTGAAACCGAAACTTTTCAATCTGCAGATACATCTCGATAAAGGTGATTTCCTCTTCGATCGTCACTAGGTCATCCTTCCAGCTAAGCAGCCTTCTTAATATTTGGGACAGGTTGCGGATAGTTTCCGTCACATGCTCATACCGGTACTTCTTGCATACGACCAGAATGGCGTTGAGCGTGTTGAACAGGAAGTGCGGATCCACTTGGCTTTGCAGCATATTAAGCTCCGCCCGCACCCGTTCCAGCTCCAAGTCCTTCTTCTGGAGTTCTAGCTTGTAGACGTCGTTGATCAGATTCCGGATTTTTTCCGTCATAAGATTGAAGCTTCGAAGAAGACCTCCAATCTCGTCCCGGCCTTCGTACATGTTGATGGGTTCGAAGCGCTCGTTTTTAACCATCTGCATATGTTTGGAGAGCCGTCTGACCCGCAGGTTGTAGGAATGCAGAATAATAAAGACGAGCACCGTCGGAATCACCGTGCTGATCAAGGCCAACGCGATGCCGAACTTCAATACCGCTTTCTGTTCCTTGAGCACCCGGGATCTTTCCGGAATCCCTATCAATTCCCAGCCGCTCAAATAGCTGGCCGTTCCCAATGGACTGATGAAGTTACCTGCCGCATTGCCGCCCGACGAATCAAGATGGTCTGCCGTGATGGGAGACAGAAGGTTATCCTCGGCAATGTAGGAACGGTTCGAATCGAGAACGATCCGTTTATCTGCATCCAACAGCTTGAACTGCAAGTAGCTCCGCTCCTTGTTGAATAGCTCCTGCAACTTGTCGAGCTGCAGGTCGATCCGCATATACTTGGTGTAATTCATTAGATCCGGGAAATTATTCAATTTGCGGATGACGCTGACATACACCATCTTCTGTTGCGGATTCATCGGGTTGATATCCAGATACGAGGTAACGATCACCTTATCCTTCGTAGCGGTCAGCTTCCGGTACCACTCACTTTGTTTATCGCTGTCCTTCAGGATAAAATAGCTCCCCCCGCTATCAATCGTCGGGTTCGAGGTGTACACGCCCAGCCGGGAGATGTACGGGTACTGGTTCGTATATTGGCGGAGCCTATCGCGCAGGTAGCTGTCATATTTTTCGTAATATGCCGACAAGTCGGCATAGGAGGTTTCCAATGGTTCGTTGAAGGCCCGGTCAGCCGCTACAGTGTTGCTTATCGAGATGCATTCGTTCACCATCTGCACCAGCTCGTAGCCTGCCCGGTCCAAAGATATTTGCAGATTCTCCCGCTCACGGGCTTCCGTGTTCCGGCTGTTCTGAATGTAAAACAGCGAATTGATACACATGATGGGAAGCAGGACGCACAAAAGATAGATGAACAGAAACTTGTATCTTAACGGAATGTCGTTGACGATATGGCTGAAAGGCTTCCATTTCCGCTTCATAGTCGGTCTCCTGTCGGGTATGTCTTAGCCTTTCTTGTATGAGGAAGGTATCATACCGGTCAAGGCTTTGAATTTCGCAACAAACTGGTCCGAATCCGAATACCCCACCCTCAAGGCGATATCGGCTATTTTGAATTCAGCCCGGCGAAGCAGCTTTTTTGCCTCTTCGATGCGGACCGTGTGCAGGTATTCGTTGAACGCCATACCAAACTGCTTCTTGAACCGTTGGCCCAGGTAAGCCGGATTCATATGAAGTTGCTCGGCTACATATTGGAGCTGCAGCTTCTCGTGATAATGCTGCTTGATGAATCCCGCGGCTGTGGATACGACACCATCGACGCGCGGGCCCTTCTCACTTGCCACCCATTCGGCCGCATCCAGGAAATCCTTCAGTACCCGGATTTCCATTCCTCCCGGGTCCAGCCGCAGCGGGGCCGCGAACCATCTCCGGGTCCAACTCTCCGAATCGGCTCCCTGTTGGATCAGCGCTTGAAGAATGTCCAGCTTGATCGCCGACAGGCTTGCCTCCACCCAAGCTTCCAATGCTTTCCGCGCCGTTAAGCTTGAAAAAAGATCACGAGCGTGAGCCCGCACGGCATCCGGGTTGCCGCAAACAATGGCCTGAAGCAACGAATCCTTGATTTCCTCCGGGATCCGGAAACTCTCCTCCTGCGTTCTATCCTGATAATAATAAACGCCCGGCAGATCGGAGGAAAATTTGCACAGCTCCGCTACAAGCGTCTCCCTGTACGCCTTATTCAGGGATGCGGCCCCCCGGACCTCACTGCTGACAGAAAAGGAATACTGCTCCCCGCATGTATGACGGATGTACCGGATGAACCGGTTCACCAGCGAGGGCAGCAGGGCCGATCCCTTCCGGTCCGCCGCCAGAACAAAGCCGAACCGGTCTTTGCCCAGTTTAAATGGATGCACGGCAATCTCTTCAATGGCCGCCAATTCCGCCGCTTCAAGCAGATGCTGGAACAGGTTGAGCCGTTTCTGCTCTCCGGCTTCTGCTTCGATGCCGATCAGTTGGATGCACCGGATTCTCGATTCGTCATGAAGCCTAAGGAGGCTCCTGGCTTGTTCTAACCACTCCTGCCTGCCATCTCCTAAGAGAAGCTGCGAAACCGTTTCCGACCGGATGCGTTCCATAGCGGATCGGCGCAATTGATATCGAGCATCCTCCATCCGGATGTTCTCCGCTGCTTCAAGCACAGCGTTTTCCAGCTCCGTCTCGTTCAAGGGCTTCGTTAAATAATTGGAAACGCCGAATTTCATTGCCTTCTTGGCGTACTCGAAATCCGCATAGCCGCTTAATACGATGAATCTTGTATGGGGGAAGCTAGCGTAAGCCCTTTCTATCAGTTCCAGACCGTCAATGACAGGCATCCGGATATCGGTAATCACCAGGTGGGGGCGGCACTCTTCCATGAGCTGCAGGGCATCCTCCCCGTCCAGGGCTTCTCCGCACACTTCGAATCCCAGCTTGTTCCAGTCCATCAGAAAACGCAGCCCCTCTAACATGATCGGCTCATCATCGGCAAATAGCACTTTCAGCATACGATTTCACCTGATTTCCTTTATTCCTAATAGATATTATAAGATGCAGCCCGCGCTCCCAGCAATGGAAAAACCGTCTCAGCCGGATGCTGAAACGGTCATCTCCGGAAACTTGCAGTCCCTTATTCTTTTACGCTGCCCAGATTCAAACCTGCCACAAAGTAGCGCTGCAGGAACGGATAAACGAACAGGATCGGCACAGCAGTTACAATCGTGATGGCCGCCCGAATCGAAGCAGGGGTAACCATAGCCTTAGACTGACCCGTATCAACCCCGTTTAAGAGAGCCGGGTCGGTATTAGAGTTCATGGTAGAGCCCAAGAGCTTCATCATTTCATATTGCAGCGTACTCAGCTTGATATCGGAAGAAGCGTACAAGAAGGTATCAAACCAGGAGTTCCATGCGCCGACCGCGATGAACAACGCAATGGTTGCGAGGGCGGGCATGCAGAGCGGGAAGATGATCCGCAGGAAAATTGTGAAATCGCCTGCTCCGTCGATCTTGGCGGATTCGACCAAACCGCCTGGGAGAGACTTGATATAGGTCCGGATCACAATCAGATTGAACGCGCTGACCATCGCCGGAAGAATGTACACCCAGAAGCTGTTCAGCAAGCCCAGTTGCTTGATCAGGAAATAATTCGGGATCAGGCCAGCGTTGAAATACATGGTCAACACGAAGAACACGCCGATGATTTTACGAAACAAATAGTGAGGTTGAGCCAAGGTATAGGCCAGCATCGTAGTGAGAAACACGCTTAGCACTGTCAGTGTTACGGTTCTGGCAATCGAGATCCAGGCAGCATGATAGATCGTTCCCGAGATAAATATGGCCCGGTAATTTTGCATGCTCCAAATCCTTGGCCATAAGTAGAGGCCTCCCCGCAGCGTATCATTGCCTTCGTTAAAAGATACCGTCAGCGTGTGAAGAAAAGGGTACAGGGTGACGATGACCAGGAAGAGCATGAAGAACCCGTTCAGCGTGTTGAATAAGATCGGTTCCAAACGATTTTTCTGGATAGTAGTCATTTTCATATTCAACCCCTTATAACAGCCGCTCTTCGCCTAGGCGCTTCGCGATATGATTTGCACTCAGAACCAGGGCAATGCTGACGACCGTCTTGAAGATGCCCGCCGCTGTCGCCAGTGAATAGTTGCCAAGGGTGATCCCGTATTTCAGCACGAAAATATCAATCGTTTGCGACCAGTCTACAACCAAGCCGTTCCCCAACAGATACTGCACTTCAAATCCTGCATCCAGAATGTGGCCGACATTCATAATCAAGAGGATAATGAACGTCGCTTTAATGCCTGGCAAGGTAACATAGCGCATCTTCTGGTATCGGTTGGCTCCATCCATGGAAGCGGCTTCATATAGCGATGGATCGATGGAGGTAATCGCGGCCAGGTAGATGATGGTGTTCCAACCGACTTCCTTCCACACGTTCGCGGCGCCGACTATACCCCAGAAATATTTGCCGATGCTGAGCCACATAATGGGCTCCTTGATGAGATGAAGCTTCATTAATATGACGTTGACGATGCCGTCCTCCACGGACAGTGAGGTAGCCACAATTCCAGCCGCAATGACCCAGGACAGGAAGTGAGGCAAGTACGAAATGGTCTGAACCGTGCGTTTGAAAAATTTCACTCTGATTTCATTAAGAAGCAGCGCCAGCACGATCGCCGTCACAAAACCCAGTACCAAATTGATCAGGCTCATGCCTAATGTATTGCGGAGTACCTGAAGGAAGACGTCGTCACCCAGCAGAAATTTGAACTGATCAAAGCCCACCCATTTCTGCTTGAGAAACGGCAGAGCCGGGCGATAATTTTGGAAAGCCGTTAACCAGCCCCAAATCGGGACGTAATTGAAAATAACCAGGTAGATCAGAATCGGTACCGACATGAAGATCAACTGCTTCTGACTTTTTATCGTTTTCCAGCTGAATTCCACGCCGATTTCCGGATCGATCCATTTCTTTTTCTTAACAACTGCTGCTTTCACTTCTTGTTTCAGTATGGTTTCGGCCATTGTCCGTCCCTCCCGAACCGGAATTTGTCGTTTGTAGCGGCATTGGAAAACGGAGAAGACCTGAGACTCCTCCGCTCCACGGCAAGTGAACTATGAATTATTTGCTGCTCCAGTTCTTGATCCGCCACTGAATCTGATCGTTGATGCGATCTTCGTAGGCTTTAACATTAGCTTTGGCAATTTGGTCCGTGTATTCTTTCCAGACATTATCGAAGTCAGCCGGTTTAGCCAAAATCGCCTTCGGCAAATATTTCACTTGCAAATCGTTCAGCTTGGTTTGGGCCACTTTCGCCGGGGAACCGTCAATCAGGTCGATAGTCCAGGCTGGATAGTAGACCGGATTTTCTGGAGGCGACTTGAGGAACTCCGCCCATGTCTTGTGATTGTAAGCTTTCATCACTTCCTTATCCTCAGGCTTCAGACTGTCGTAAAATTCCTGCGGCTGCGTACGCGGATCGGTCGCGTTGCCGTCGCTGTATGAACCCTGCATCTTCGGCAGGTTCTGTAAGAAGGCCTCCGCCCTGTTAGCCAGCTTCCAGGTGTTGTCGTCCTGCTGGGTCCGCTGTTCAGGCGTACGATAAAATTTACCATCCTTGACAAGATAGTCCTTGCCTTCTTCCCCCCATTGCAGCGTCTTCTGCCATTCTTCGGACATCAGGGTATCCAGGAACTTGATGATGGCAACCGGATCCTTGGCCTTGACGGAAATGCCATAACCGCGGTTGATGTTCAGAGCAGGACGATCCCGATAGTGCTCCGTCGCACCAGGATAGACTAGCGGGAAAGGTACGTAGGTGTTGCCGAACTTACCTTGGGAGATCAGGGAATTTTCACCGTCCAGGAAATTCCATTGCTGATCGAACATGCCGATAACGCGGCCGCTGGCGATCTTGGCCAGATATTGGTCATAGTTCTGTACAAGAGCCTCTTTATCCATCAGTCCCTTATCGTTGATTTCGTTCAGCTTCTTGTAATAGTTCTTGGCGATATCCTTGTCAGCGAAGATAGAAGCCTTGGCGTTCTCCACGATAACGCCGCCGTCGTTCGCATATCCCGCCAAGTGCTCCGGCGGGTTCTGCAGCGGGAACACTCTCCAGTCGAAGTTCAGCGTCTCGAAGCCGATCCTGTCCGGATGCTGCTGCTTGGCCTTCTCTATAATAGCGAAGTAATCGTCCAAGGTCTTGGGAGTCGGGTAGCCCTGCTCCTTCAGAATATCCTTCTGCAGCCAGAAGCCAGGACCCCTGTAATCCGTCTCGTTGAACGTGCCGGAGAACACGCCGAAAGCCGGTAATGCATAGAGATGGCCGCTTGCCGGATCCTTGATTTGGTTCCAGACATTCGCGTAATGCTTCTTCAGGTTCGGCGCATACTTCTCAATCAAGTCCTCCAGAGGTATGAATGCGCCTGCGGCGATCAGCTTGTCATCGCCTGTCATGACGTCCGGATAATCGCCGCCGGCAATCATGACGCCCATCTTCTGGAGAAGGTCGCCGACCAGAAATTCCATCTTCAGGCTGACGCCGGTTTTATCCTTGATCATCTTGTAGATTCGGTTGTCCGCAGTAGGCTGCTGGTAGGAACCTCCGATGAACATGGAAATCGTCATGGGCTTGATCGCTTCCGCTCCTTGGGAAGCCGCAGGGCTTCCTGAAGCATCGCTTGGTGCCGCGCTGGATGTGGCCGAACCGCCGCTCGAGCCGCTGCAGCCTGCCAGTAAGACACCGAGTGTCAATACAGGGATGATCACTCGAAAAGCGGATCGTTTAGTTTGCAATGCCATTTTTTCTTTTCCTCCCTTTTTGTATCCTGCTGTTAGCGCTTACTTGGTGATATCTCTAATTATACCCATCAAGAATGCGCTTCCAATTCACAAAATAAAGGTCTTACCCCTATAAATTAATGGTGAGCAATTTGCTTGTGATTGTCCGCTTCTGCGTATTCGTCCTTTCTGCCCGGAAAGACAACCGGATAAAATTATATGCACCGTTGTTCCATACATTAAAATCATGAACACCATTTTTTAGAAGGACCTGGTAATAATCACCGAGAAACTCTCCCGCGGTGTCCGTGAGCCCTTCAACCGATTTGGAATAGTTGTCTACTGCAACTCCATCCATGTCGCCGCAGGTCATATAAAGCAAATGAAGCCTGTGGCTGCATGAAGCGATACTGGCGCCCAGAACCTTGCCGTCGCTCGACGTGGGAGCATTTGAAAAGGCACCGATATAAGCGAATAGATCCTCCATACCTGGCGCGAGCACAGTCGTATCAAGCCCATTTTTCCAACTGCTCTTTGTTCCGGTATATGCTACCGCATCGCATCTGTAACCGCCGAGGACCATATTCAAGGATTGCATACCACCCATCGAAAGGCCTGCAATTGCCCTGTGCATGCGATTATATTCGATTCTCTCTGGAGACGCGTTTTTTATAACGGCGAATGTATGGAATTCAGATTCAATAAAGGGGATCAGATCATATCTCAGCTCATAATCGAAATAATAGAACCCAAGCATGTTGGTTCCTAAGGAATTGAACGTACAGTCCGTCCAGTCGAACGCGCTTCTGCCGTTGGGAAAAACGACGATAAGCGGATGGATATCGCCGTTAGCGATGAGATTATCAAAGATATTGCATATGATATAATTCCCGTCAGCTTTGCCGTTGCTACGTAACCATTCGTAATGATCTCCGCCTACTCCGTGGAGCAGATACAATACTTTGTATTTGGTATCCGTATCCTGTTCATTATAACCTGCAGGCAAATAGATGTTGCATTTTTTAATGATTTCGCTTCCCTTAACGGTTTCTCTTCCCGCTTCTCTGGCGTCGATGCTCTGATCTGTAACAAGCTGCCGCGACTGGTTAATATAGTTCCTGACCGTGTATGAAACCTCATGAACGGTACCTTGAAGTTCCTCTTTAACTGCCCGTTTATATCCGGCAGGCACAGCCGTCACATCCATGTTTTTCATGGTTCATCCAAACCCTTTCGTTTCAATCAATAAGGATCGATCGTCCGAATCGTTCCATCTTCGTTATAGTGTAACTCCGTGTATTTGACGCAACGCTTGTGGTTAACGCCTTCGGACAAAGAACTGTCATGGTAAAATAAGTACCATTTGTCTTCGAACTGGACAATGGAGTGATGAGTTGTCCAGCCGATAACCGGAGTTAAGATCGTGCCCTTGAAGGTATACGGTCCCAACGGATTCCGGCTGACGGCGTATACTAATTTATGGGTGGTGCCCGTGGAGTAGGACAAGTAGTACCAGCCGTTATGTTTGTGTACCCATGGTCCTTCAAAATAGCGCCTATCCTCGTCTCCAGCGAGAATCGGGCCGCCGTTTTCGTCAACGATCGAAATTTCTAGTGGAGCGGTTTGAAATGAAAGCATGTCCTCGCTCAGCAGAGCGACCCGAGGACCAATCGCAGGCTCCTCCGCCGCCGGCCCCACCGCTTCCGGCTCGAAAGTACCGGTCTGCCATTTTTCCAATTGACCGCCCCAAAGACCGCCGAAATATATGTATGCCCTATTGTCGTCATCAACAAGCACGGCTGGGTCGATACTAAAGCTTCCCTCGATATAAGACGGTTGAGGAAGAAAAGGACCGGCCGGTGACTTGCTGGTCGCTGCACCGATTCGAAAAACTCCATTAAGATCCCGGGCAGGAAAGTACAAGTAATAGGTGCCGGCCTTAAAAGCAGCATCAGGAGCCCAGAGTTGTTTGGAAGCCCAGGGAATATCTTTCAAATGAAGGACTTGGCCATGATCGATAACGGGGGACTCGAAGCCATCCATGGATAGAATATGATAGTCTTCCATTGCATATTGATCCCCATTGTCATTATCAGCGCCGTCATGATCGAGATCGTGTGACGGGTAGATGAAAATTTTCCCCTCAAATACGTGCGCCGAAGGATCGGCAGTGAAGATATGGGTGACAAGCGGGTGATGAGGTTTCGGTAGATTGTACATACTTGCTCTCCTCTATTTTATTTATTATGGTTATTCATTTACTTTTCATTGCGGCTAATGCAATCGGCATGGATACCCATAACTTCTTTTTCGTAAGCCTCCCCCCCCCATTTTGCTTCTCCTTATGGATTTGATTTTATCTTGCTCCTTTATTATGAGACTTTGTATACGATTACAAAATAAACAGATTAAAGATCTATCCCCCCTTTAATAAAGATACGGGATAACGTATTTAGAACACTTGCATAAAATAGCACCTTAATTTGGCATGCGTTTGCATTTCCAGACAAGCAGGACCATGAGGCCGTAGTACGGGAACCAAATCGATCGGAATGAGTGCTTTGCGCGATATGTTGATGAATTCGCTCCCTAAATATCGACATAATCCGTCTTCAGCCTGCGCAGACTTTCTTCCAAACTGGATTCAATTCTCGAGCTTGAAAAGTCGAACGTATCCACACCATATCTGCCGGCTTTTGAAGATAAATAGAAGTTCTCGAGAGACGCTTGACTGATCGCTTTGCCTAATACCGTTTCGACTTTAGTGGCGCCATAATAAGGCGAAACATCAATATAATTAATACGGCGTCAATAGCCGCATGTACTATTCGAATGGCTTCCGCGTCATCCGTTTGGCGAAATACGGAACCAAGGGAGGAAGCGCCGAAGCTAAGCTTTGAGACTTCCAATCCTGTTTTTCCTAATGGGCGATACTTCATAAAATCACTCCGTCCTTGAAAATAGCAATTTGCTTACTCGTTTTTCGGATACTAAAAGTTTGTGTTTCGAGCTTAATCGCTCTTCATCATAGCTTGTAAAATTCTCTTGCATTTTCTCCAAATAATCTTGCTCTTTCTTGTTTTCCCCACGACTTCGGTATGGCACTTTCGATAATTTCCAGAACTTCGTCATAGGTAGCTGCAAGCAAGCAAACCGGCCAATCCGTTCCGAAAATGACCCGTTCGGGTCCGAATACTTCCAAAACATGTTCGATATATCGTTTAAAATGCTGCGGTTTCCATGCTTGATGATCGGCTTCCGTCACCATGCCGGAAATTTTGCAAAATATATTCTGATGTCTAGACGCACGTTCGATTTGCACAGCCCATGGCTCAAACACCTGCTCCGCGATACGCGGTTTGCCGATGTGGTCAATTACACCTCTCAATCCTGGAACGGCGTCGAGCAATTCATTAAGCTCGTTTAACTGATTCGATTTCACGAGCAGATCCACGGGAAAGCCCATTTCCGCATAAACTTGAAGCGCTTCCACGAACATGGGCTCGAGCAGTTTGCTTGCATCGGACATTTCTTGGATCATAATGCGAAAACCAACGAATTTCGGATGTTTCCGCCAACGTTCGAAATACTCTCGGTGAGATGGATCAAATAAATCCAGCCATCCGACAACGCCTAGAATCGAGTCCGAACGATCGGCAAGTGTAAACAAATATTCTGTTTCCTGATACGTAGGGGCTGCCTGAACGGTGATGGTGCCGTCTATGTTGTGTTTCTTCAAATGAATTTCGAGATCTTCAGGCAGATAGTCTCTGTACAACACCGGTAGTTCAGGTGTAATCCATCCATAATCTGTTCGAGACATCGACCAATAATGTTGGTGAGCATCAATACGCATGGGAAAGTCCTCTCCTCTCGTCATGATTTTATTTTACGATATTAATAAGAATTTAAAATATCAGTTAATTGCAAATTTATATCCGATTTTGATATATTTGAACCAAACATAACTTACTGGAGGTCATCTGGGTGCAACCGATTCGCAAACCATTTTTTCTGGATCCGATCTTTCCATTCGAAATGGTTTATAAAGGTCTTTTTATCGATGATGCCATCTGCGAAAAAGAACAGGGTGATTTATTCCTCATCCCCGGCAACACCATCCACCGCGCATTTCCCTCCGCCATCGAACCTATTGTTTGCAAGCAGTCTCGCTTGGTGATGGATATGAATCACTTGCGTGCTTTGAGATTGTCCGAAAAAGCGTGTGTCAGCGCCAGCCACCTCGCTTAACTCATATTTAACAAATAATCCCTATTCATATTAATTATTCCAAAACACAAAATAAGGAGACCGCTGCGTGAGCGGCCCTTTTTATTCCACTTATTTTGCTCTTTGACTGCGATACCAATCGTTAACTTCTTGAGAAATCTTATCTCCCCCGTAAGCAAACCACTTGTTCACAAATAAATCAAAGTCGCTTTCAGGAGCATTGTTGAACATGATTTCTTGGAAAGTCCGCTGTTCAAGTTTTTGAAGAAGCTCCCATTTTGTTTTCATAGTTGGAGTAGGCGGCTTTGCAGCAGCGCCTCTGCAATCCCTGCCGATCCGCTCCATCTTCATTCTGCTATGAATTACCGTGGAAAGCTTCGTTTACAGTTCTACAACCGCTTTAATCACGCCGGTCTCCTTCGAGCCGAACCGATCAACCCTTCACTCCGCCCACGGTCATCCCTTGTACGAAGTGCTTCTGCAGGAAAGGATAGACGAGCAGAATCGGAACGCTGGCGATGATGGTCATTGTAGCCCGGATGGAGGTCGGAGTAACCGTGGTCACGTTTCCGCTTTGCGCATAGACGTCGCCGGACGATTGAGAAGTTGCAGTATTGGAAGTTTGCAAAATCTTCATAAGCTCATACTGCAGCGTGCTCAGCTTCAAATTGGATGAATTGTAAAGGAACACATCGAACCAGGAGTTCCACTGTCCCACCGCCACAAACAGAGATACGGTAGCCAGCGCCGGAATGGTCAGCGGTAGTACGACCCGCATAAAGGTAGTAAATTCGCCCGCACCGTCGATACGGGCTGATTCCAAAATCCCTTCGGGCAGCCCCTCTATGAAGGAGCGAATCACAATCATATTGAACACGCCGATAACGCCGGGAACAATATACACCCAAAACGAATCGATCAGACCAAGATTTTTGATGAGCAAATAGCCGGGAATCAGGCCACCGCTAAAATACATCGTAAATACGAAGAACATGGTTACGAACTTGCGCAGCACGTAATCCTGACGGCTGATGGTATAAGCCAGCATAGCCGTACTCAACACGGAAACCGCTGTTCCGATGACGGTCCGCAGCACGGAAATGAACGTGGAATGGTAGATAGAGGATTCTCCGAATATATATGTGTAGTTCTCCAGCGTCCACAGTCTTGGCCACACGTAGACGCCGCCCTTGATGGCATCGTTTGCGTCATTGAAAGAAACGGCAAGCATATTGACGAAAGGATACAAGGTGACGATCATCAGACAGATCATGAAGACAATGTTGCAGGTATCAAATATTTTATCGCTTAAGTTGGAATTACGTAAACGGGACGATTTCATATTTCGCATGATGGCGAGCCTCCTTTAGAACAATCTGCTTTCGCCCATTTTCTTGGCGATAAAGTTGGCGGAAAAGAGGAAGATGAAGCTGACGACGGTCTTGAACATGCCTGCAGCCGTTCCCAGCGAAAAATTGCTCATCGCCATACCGTACTTCAGCACGAATATATCAAGGTTTTCGGAATAGTCCGCATTCATTCCGTTGCCTAGCAGATACTGCGGCTCAAATCCCGATTCAAGAATATTCCCCAGACTCATAATCAACAAAATAATGATAACCGGCTTCAGACCCGGAAGCGTAATGTGCCGAATCCGCTGGAACCGGCTTGCGCCATCGATTTCGGCTGCCTCATATTGGGCCGGGTCGATGGTGGTAATGGCCGCCAAGTAGACGATGGTATTCCAGCCCACGTCCTTCCACACCTCGGAGACTCCGAGAATGCCCCAGAAATATTCCCCTTTAGCCAGCCACAGCACCGGATGGTCAATGAGATTAAATTGGGTCAAAATCTGATTGACAATCCCCTCTGTCGATAAAACCGTCAATACAATGCTTGACGCTACCACCCAGGAGATAAAATGGGGCAGATAGCTTACGGTTTGAACGACCCGCTTGAACAAAATATGTTTCAATTCATTCAAAAGAATGGCAAGCGTAATGGCGGTCACGAACCCTAACACCAGCTTAATGGAGCTCATGACCAAGGTGTTCCTTAGTACCCGGTAGAAGGTATTGTCCTGGAAGAGAAAGTTAAAATTGTTCCAACCGATCCATTCCTGAGCAAACAACCCCTTTGCCGGCCGGTATTTTTGGAAGGCCATTGTCCAGCCCCACAGGGGGACGTATTTAAAAACAAAAGCCCAAATCACAAAAGGGATGGACATAAATACAAGGGACCGCTGATAAATCAGGCGTTTAAAAAACGAAGACTGATTTAATTGTTTACCCAAAGCAGCGCCTGCTGACGAAATCGCAGGTTCTATCGGTTTCTCCACCTGGCAAAACTCCTTTCCGCAATCCAGAAAAATTCGATCTTACCACTTGCCGGCTATCCGATCCTTCACGGCCTTGGTGATGGTATCCTCATAGACCTTCTTGTCCAGCTTGTTCAGCTCGTTGATATATTCGTTCCATGTCGATTCGAATTTATCGGGAGATTCCAGAATCAGCCTCGACATATATTTCTTTTGAAGATCATCGGATTTGGTTGTGAAGATTTGTTCCGGCGAGCCTTGAGGAATGCTGATGGACCAGGCAGGGAACCATTTGCGCTCATCAGGCTTATTGAAATAATCGCTGAAGGTCTTTGCACCGTACGCTTCAAGAATCTTCTTGTCTCCATCGGTGTACAATTTAGTTGCTACTTCCGGCTGGTTGCCCGGCGAAAAAGCGTTGCCGTCCTTCAGAACGGAGTTGCTGCCGTATTTGGGCCAGTCGCTGGCGAAATAGGTGAACCCGAAGGTGCGGCTCAGCTCCGGATCTTCATGGTATTTGCTCTGGTCATCCTTGTAGTAAAAGCGGCCCTTTTCATCCACACTGTACGTTTGATCCTTAATTCCCCATGAAAGCAGAATCTGATTTTCTTCTTTTAGCATATTATCGAAGTACTTGATAATGCGAACCGGATCTTTGGCCTTCACCGTAATACCGATGGCATAGTTGCCGACAAATCCGGGCGGATCGATGTATTGATCTTTAATTCCCTTATCGAATACGATCGGAAGCGGCGCATAGCGCTTCTCGTCAATGCCTGCCGCCTTCAGGTTTTTGTTCGCGTCCCCTACCTGCCAGGCATAGTTAAAGTAACCGAGCACCCGACCGGAGGTCAGCTTCGCCAAATATTGGTCCTTGTTCATGGTGAAAGACTCCGGATCGAACAGACCAACGGCACTCATTTCATTCAGCTTCTTGATCCATCGCTTCTGATATTCGGTTCCCGCTACGATCTTTGCTTCATTCGTTTTCATATCCACGATGACGCCGCCGTCGTTAGGGTAACCTGCCAAGTGCATGGCCGGGTTTTGCAGGGTGAAGAAATTGTTGTTTACACCTGCCGACACAGTAAAGCCAACAGTATCCTTGCCATCCACTTTCGGATATTTTTCCTTGTACTTTTTGATCAGATCAAAGTATTCGTCAAGGGTCGTGATTTTCGGATAACCGAATTCTTTCAGTACAGAACGCTGAATCCAGAAAGCGCCTCCGCCGATATCCGGCCCTGCCATATATCCTTGGTCAGCCGTGAAGGGAAGCGTATAAACTTTGCCATCCTTTGCCTTCATTTTATTGAAATAAGGACCGTACACGCGCTTGATATTCGGTCCGTACTTCTCAATCAGATCATCCAGCGGAATGTAAGCTCCCGCATCCATCAACTTGGCCATCTCGCCGCTGGAACTGATGACATCTGGATAATCTCCGCTTGCGATCATGACCCCCGCTTTGGTAGCGCTGTCACCGACAAGGTATTGCAGCTTGAAATCCACACCGGTTTGCTTTTGCAATTCCTTGCCGATCGTTGTTTCACTTGCCAGTACATCCTTTTTGCCCTGCGAAAAGAGATAATACGAGTATGTAACAGAGGTTTTATTCTCGGATTCCGCTGTTGCTGATGCTCCCCCTGTCGGAGCGGATGAGGCGCTATCCTTGCTACCGCTGCACCCTGCCACTGCAGACGTTATCAGCATAGCCGCCAGCCCCGAAGTCAACACTTTTTTTACAACCATTTGACTTATTGCCCCTTTCGAATTGGATGATGCCTTGTAGACGCTTTCATTATATCAGCAAACCCAATTGATAATTAGACAAGAAAGTTTAGTTCATAGTATGAAAAGTATATGGAAATGCCGCATCCCTATAGTTTCTCCGTGAGCAGAGGCAGTACAATCTCAATGCGCGTACCTTTCCCTTCCTTGCTGTGGATGTTGAAAGCAAATCGCTCTTGATAGATGAGCCTAAGTCGGTAGAATGTGTTTTTGATTCCGACCCGTTCTCCCATGACATCGTCCTTAGCCAGATATCGGTGGATTTCTTCCAGCTTGGACGGGGACATGCCGATTCCGTTATCCTCCAGTGTAAATTTTAATTCGTTGGACTGAACGCCGATACGGATATGAATGATCCCCTTCTCCGGAACGGATTCGACCCCATGAATACTGGCATTCTCCACGAAGGGCAGGAAAATCATATTCGGAACCATACAATCGACTGCATGTTCATCTATCTGAACGTCGTATTCCAACTCGTCATCGAATCGGTATTTCTGAATTTCAAGGAAGCTTTTAATTACCTCCAGCTCCTCGCCTACGGTGATCCAATCCCGACTCCAGGATATCGATTTGCGGAACATTTTGGCCATGTTATGGATAATATCCGCCGTCTCGTCTTCACCTTTGATCACACTTCTCATACGTATGGATTCCAGGGCGTTAAACAGGAAGTGGGGATTAATCTGACTGTGCAAGGCATGGAGTTGGGCCTGCTGCTGCTTTAGTTCCAGATCCTTCTTCTGGATATCCGCAAGGTAAACGTCGGTAATTAAACTGTCGATTCGTTCTGTCATCCGGTTGAATTCGTTCGTTAGCTGGCCGATTTCGTCCCTCCCCTCCTCGTGCGGGATGGTCTGGAAGTTTTGGTTTTTTACCTTCTTCATATGCTTTAGAATCCGCACAAGACGGACATGCAAAGACCGGGACATGGCGGCAATGATCATGGAGGGAACGACGAAATTAATGCACGCGAGCAAAATGACGAAAGAACGCGACTTCCGGACTTCATTTAAGACGATCTCTTTGTTCATTACACCGTGCAGCGCCCAACCTTCCAAATAATTGATCCCCGTATACGAGGCCTCGAAGCTCTCGGACTTTGACGGCAGAGGAATATCTTGGTACAGAACCGTCTGCTGGGCCCAATCGACATCTGAATCATTACTGAACCGTACCCGCCCCTGGGGGTCGACGAGATACACCATGCCGTCAAATCCGTTGTTGTGAAAATATTGGCTGATGGTCTTCATGTTCAGATCGATCTTGAGAATTTGATTGAAGCCGTTCGTGTAGTAGTTGTCCAGCCTCTGAATTAAGCTGAAAGACCGGTCCGAGCATATGAGGGTAGGGAAAGGCGCGGAAAAAGACTTAAACTGGGTATACCAATCGGAGCTCTTCATCTCGTCGGTCAACGGCTCTATATAGCCGGACAGGATGGTGGGATTATCCGTGTATACTTTATACTGCATGGCACTTTGAAGATTTTTGTCGGAATTGGAAAATGTCCCCTTAAGATAAGAATTATAAGCTTCCACATAGTCAATCGCGCGTGGATAGCGGTGGGCAAGATTTTCGTTAAAGGTACGGTCGGCATAAAATGAATAGGATAAACCCGCTGCTTGGTCAACGACTGCTTTCAGCGATCCTTTGATATTTTCCAAGGCCAAATTGGCATCGCGGATTTTCTGGTTGCGGATATTCGTAGTGGTCGCATTATAGAATACGACATTTGTCATCACAATGGGAATGAATACAGACAGCACATACATGAGCAGCAATTTGTCACGCAGCTTCATATTATTCAAATGAATTTTTCTCACGTAAACACCACCTGTCTATTCTTTTTTTACCAGTTTGTTTCGATACTCCATTGGTGATAATTTTTCCAACTTTTCAAACTGGGTTACGAAATAATTTGCATTCTGGATGCCCACCATTGCCGCAATCTCATACATCCGCAGGTCTGTTTGACGAAGCAATTTTTTGGCTTCCTCCACTCGCAGTTCAAGGAGGTAATCATTGAAATAGACGCCGTAGTGCTTGCGAAAGAGCTGCCCTAGATAGACGGAATTCAGATAGAATTGAGCGGCAATGCTTTTCAGGTTAATACTTTCTCTATAATGGGTGTCGATATATTTCTTAATCCTCGCGATATCCCCTTTGGACTTCTCTTTGCGCAATTGGTCGATATGCTCGGCCGCTTCTGTAATCATTAGCATAAAGTACTCCTTCAGCCGCCGTAAACTCCATGTGTGGTACTCCCTTTCCACCGTTTCCAGCAACCGCCGCTGCCCTTCATCATTACCATCCATTTGCTTTATTATCCTCATAACTCTGGTAATGAAACGGGAAAGCGAGCCGACAACAGCCGATGGGGAAAATCGCTGGTCATGAAAAATCTGAAACATGCTGTCTACCATTTCTTCAAAGGCTTCTTTATTGTTTTCTTCTAACTCCACCATGAACTGATTGTACATGCTTGGGTCCATCTCGATAATGTGAAGAGGCTTGTCCTTCACTTGCCCGTAAATAACAACATAGTTGTCACTCTCGGCATACTTGTGCTTGAGTGCTTCATTAGCGCCGAGAAAAGACTGCCGCACGTGAGCGATGCTATGTACGGTGTCGCCTGCATAGATGGTCACATTATTGTGTAGAAGAGTGGAAATCTCAGTACGGATCGTCTTCAGAGCCTGCGTAACCACACTGCCCCAACGATTCAGAAGCTCTGTGCTAAATAGTATTCCGAATAGGCCGGGCAGCTGCTCAAGTACGTGGATACTGCCCCCGGCTTTGCCACAAGAACACATCATTTCCCGGAACGCTTTCAGACCAATCTGCGGTTGTCCCGGGGCAACCGAGATCTCCGCCAGTACATACAGGAATCCGGATACTCCCTCCAGTCCCAACACCTTAGCGTACCGCGCCGCATCTTCCTCTTGAACATTCTCCTGCACCAAAGCCTCTAGTATAGCAGCGACCGAATATTTCTCTTCTGTAAGCGCCGCCAATCTTTTTCTGTCGATCGCTGCTGCCAGTTTCTGAAGTGAGGCCCCCAGTTCCTTCACATCAATGGGCTTTAGGATATAATCCTGAACCCCATAACGGATCGCCTGCTGGGCATAATTAAAATCATTGTAGCCGCTGATAATAATGAATTCAGGGTCAATTCGCCCTGCTTCCTTTACGCTGCGGATTAGATCCAGCCCGTCCAACACCGGCATCATAATGTCGGTAATGACCAGATCAGGCTCCAGGCGGTTGATCATGTCCAGAGCTTCCCCGCCGTTTTTCGCCTCGCCAACGAGGGTAAACTTGTATTGTTCCCATCGGATCAACTTTTGCAGCCCTTTACGAACAAATACTTCATCGTCCACTAACAACACCTTGAACATGAGCTTGCCTCCTTCTGAAATCCTGTTCAGATTGAAAATTATTCTATCATATATAATTGATTCCAAAAAGAAGCCAATACCAACGAGAAATGGAAATCCTTTGGGGACCGACCGTATAAATTGGGTAAAAAATAGAGGCCCAGGGATTCATCGTTAAGATAGAATCCGCCGAGGCCTCTTAAAAAAATTTCGATATTCATGCTATTACGTGGCTATTAGGCCGAATTGATGGTTTCTACTACGGCGTTGTACCCGTTTCCGCTTCATAAGCGGTACCGCTGACGGTGTTGCCACCCAATTCACCTACAAAAGTTGTAACACTTTGGGCAGGAAGCTGGGCTGTAAAGGAACCGCCCGACACATTGATCGCCGATCCGGCTGCCATATTTCTGCTGCTGTCCGTTACCCATGAAGATATCTTCGAGGTTGTCCCATTTTGCAGGACAAAGTTTTGGCTTACTGCTGAAGTGCCTCTGTTAATTGCAACAATAACCACCTTGTTTTTACCTTTGTATGCAGATGTGTAAATGTCTGTATTTGGATTCTTCGTTGCATCAACCCTTACATATCCGGGACGAACAAACTTCGAGAAATGAGCCATATTATAACCACGCTTGCTTATCGTACCGTCCTCTTTCATAGGCCCGTATTGCCTGCGGATGTACCACCATACGTATGCCTGAAAATCTCCCTCTACCATCGCATTGTGCATATGATAGGAAACATCCAACGCCTCGGGCCAGCGATCCGCCGAGTTAGCATCACTATTTGGATAATATACTTCCGTCATCCAGAGATCTTTTCCCGCTCCTTTTTGTTTGAAAAGAGGATAAGCGAAATCACTGAACTTGGTACCATAAGCGTGAGCGCCAAGAATATCCATATTAGCAAGAGCCTGCGGATCGTTCAAAATAGGGTCTGACATATTTTTCAGGTAAGAAAATGACTCCGGTGCGATTACCTTGCAATTAATGGATCCGGCATTTTCTTTCATAAAGCGAAGCATTTCTTGTGGAGTCCACCACGTCCAATCATGTGCATAATCAGGCTCATTTTGGACAGAAATAGCATACAGATCCACACCATTATTCTTCATATATGTAACGAAATCATTAAGATGCTGAGCATACGCAGCGTACTTGTCGTATTTTAGCCGCTTTGCATTTGTATCCCCATTACGATTGAAGGTTTCGACCATGTCACTGGGAGGATTCCATGGCGAAGCAAAAACGATGGCTCCCTGTTCAATTGCACGTTTGGCAGTTGGCAATTCCCGGTACCAATTGTTTCGATTATCGTCGACATAAATTCTTAAAACGGAAAAGCCTAACTGATTAGCTCCATTGCCAAAAGCTGTTTCTCTTTGAGCTGCTGTCAAATCTCCAATCCAAGCCGGATGATTGATTCCTCCAAAACCGCGAATCACTTGTTTTTCCGCCGATAAATTAACTTGTACATCACTTGCCGCCGAGACTTTGGTAGGCGCCGGCACGGTTAACATGAGCGGCAGCGTAATTGCACATGCCAATAATACATGAATTGATTTTTTAACACCCGAAAGCATTACTTTCATCTCCTCACAAACTGATATTTTGATAACTTCCGTTTTACATCTGTTAGATAACCTGTTCTGACCACCTCCAATACCTTGCCTTGTAGGCGCTTTCATTCATTATATCAGTAAACTAATTTCATGATTAGACAAGAAAGTTTAGTTCGTAGTATAAAAAGTATATGAATCATTATATCGGCTACTAACTGACGGTTCAAAATATAATCGAGCAGATCGTCATCAAACTGGTCAGAATCTGCTCGTTTTGGTATTTATTATATCGGGCTGGAGAAGGTTCATGAATCGTTCAGAGCGACACAATAGAACACAAAGATGTCGCAATTGTATGGGTAACGGTTATAATTGAGACTAAAAAGCACCCAATTGGGTGCTTTTTTCAGCGTCTATTTGAGATAATCATTGATTATAAATGAGACAAACCGTTACAATATCGATAATAACTGAGATAAGTATATGATTTAATTATCATATTAGAATCCTTTTTAATCATCTTATGGTCGCCTCAATGAATCATTTCTTGTTAAGTTCTATAAATACTACCTTCGGTACGACGATCCACTTATCTAGCTTGCTGCCTTTCAGCATCTAACCACTTTAACTTATGAATCTTGATGTTATATCAAAATCATCTATCCAAGACCGCATATGGGCAGACTTTTCCCATGTGTGTTCCTGAAGTTGCTTGCTTTCCATGAAAATCAGCGTGGCCTAATTGTAATGTTTGATAGTATAACAACAAAGAGCCAAAATGCCAGACTAGGCCACTCTGATAGGTTTTATTATAGAGCAGTCGAATCCGCGCCGCGGCCAATAGAATGTTTTTCAAAAGTTACGCGGTGACAAATATTGCAGGTTTGTTTGTTCCCTTGGCAGATCACGAATTTCTCCGACAGCGGCGAGCGAGGTTCAAAAGCATCGAAACGGAAGACTTTTAGATGGATTATAGTGGGATGAATTCCCCGGAACTAAATAAGACCAGAACTCATTAAGAGCGATTGTCTTATTGTATTAGGGGCGAGAAATACAATCTTGGATTCCTAAATTATCTTTTCTTATATTCAAATCCAAGTATTTCGCAAATTTTAACAAATACATGATCTAATTTTTCATTAAGATAATCTACCCTTTTTAATTTCTCACCAAATTTTTTATTGTAGTAATTGAGGTATGGAACGAATTCGTACTGCTCATTCTTATTCTTAATGAATTGAAAAATAGAAACATCCTTTCTATTAATGATATAAGCTAATAATTCAAGCTCATTTAGCCCTACATAATCGACTAGTTTAACTGAGGAATGCAAACTCTTCAGCCAATTCTGGTCATTTATGAAGGTATTATATTTAGGCAGTCTAGGAAATGATTGGTTAGATACCGATAAGATAAATACTTTATCGATCTTTCCAAACTTTTCCGGATCAAGCTTAGTAATTTCTGAATATGCCCTATTTGCCTGCTCTATGGGATCAATTACATATTTCTGAAAATCTTCTTCAGCGATCTTTTCGTTAGAGTCTACTTTTGTTTCTCTTCTAATCCTTCCACTTTTACATTCGATGATTAATAAAGATTTACCAAGTACGATGTACGCATCTGATGAACGTTTACCTGAACCCTTCCCGTATGTAAATTCATCTATAAATTTGTACTCCTGGATTCTGGCATCTTGTACTGATGCTTTTAAAATGTTGGAAATATAGAATTCAAATAACCGTCCGAAAAATGGGAAAAATTTGTTATTTGTTTGCTCGAAACAATTTTTTATCATAAAAAAGAGACCGTCAAATAACACTGAATTCATATTCCCTGGAGAACAAGGATAAGCAACGTTGTCCTTTTTAAAAATGGGATTGATCAATAATGGTTCAAAATCATAAGGATTTCTCAAAGATTTTCTTGCCCAATCTTTTAATTGAAATGGGTCTATAGAAAGGTCATTAAAAATCTTCAGTGCTCTGTCTTTGATTAATAAGTTATCAAAAAAAATATCACTGTTTATCCCCCACGGCGACTCGTTGATCAACTCCCCTATTTCTCTGCCTTTAATGCAAGGCTCGTTTAAAGCGAAAGTGACTGCCACATATTCCCCTACGGAGTATCCGTATTTGCTTTCAAATGCTTCATGTATGTCGATAAACTCATTTTCTTTGAAAATTTCGGGTGACCTAGCTAATTCTTCAAACATGATGTGCTGGCGCAACAATGACCGATCAATTTGAGTATTTCGCGTGAACAATGAAGACTTAAGGATAATTTCCTCAACGTCGGTATATGTATCAATGTAATCAACCATATAATCCGAAATTTTCAGCACTGTCTTAAATACATTAAAAAAGTTGGCGTATTCTTCAAATTTGTATAATGGATCTCTCGTTCCATACGCAATATACCATTTCATTGCGTACATTAGATTGCTTACATCAAATGGCTCATAGCTATCCAGATGCTCTTTATCCTTGGCAAATGGTTTTAATCGTTCCTTAAACGTATCAATTGAATTTTGACTTAATACTGTTAATTGAGAGAGGATTATGAGCGCTTCATCTAGGTTAATTTTTCTAATATCAAGGACGATCTCATCAATGGGTACTTTTATTCCATAAATTTCGGCATGAGTAAAATACGTCTTAATATGAGAACCGAGGCTTGAAAGTCCGTTCTTCATAAATATACCCATTCCTTTCGCTTGGTTTCACTTCGCTCAAGGCACAAGGCGGGATGAAATCCGTTAGCTTTGAGCAACTTTTTTTGTATTCTTAAATTACAGGGATAGTGGTACACTACAAATCACGCGGAGGTGAGAGGGCCGCCTCATTTTGAGGTACCGCATAAATAAATGTGTTGATTGCCTTTCCAAGCACAAATAAGTGTCGCTTCGAGCACACAGACTTATCTTAGTATAAACAACTCGTTTATTGCTAGGCAATTAGTCCCTGCCGATTATCTCTTTATATATTGGAGAGGAGTTACCCTATGGTTTTAAAACTTGTCTACCCGTCTGTTGTGGAATTGATGTTCACAAAACTTTTGAAGTTGCCTTTATCGCTTTAACTAACAACAAAGGCGTCACCACTTACGAACGACACCTCTTTTTAACCTTTACCAAAGGGCTGAATGAGCTTTCACAGTCTTTGTGAGAATGGCTGCAAGAATGTATGTATGGAGTTGACTGGTAAATACCGATTCTCATCTCATTCCCATAACTTGGTGGACTCGTTTTTGCCAATCCAGTTGCCCAATAAATTCATCTTGCCCAGACCAATGCCAATGACCATATAGACTGCTTAGCTCACAATGGCTCCATCCAATTTGTCGCATTAGAGATAAGCACTGCAAGACCTCGATAAAGTAGAGTCCTTGCAGATGGTTTTGAATTTCGCGAGTGCTGACGCCTTTGGCATACAGGGCAATGATTCTCTGGACGATCCCGCGGCATCCACGGATCGATCTTTATCCAACCGTTCTTTGTGTCTTTGATTTCGAAATTTTTGACAGAGTCTCCGGTTTCAAACCCAAATGCATTAGTAATTCTCTCAAGTAACTCGATCAATATGTTTTTACCCTCGTCCAATACTTCCAAGGTTTGTATTATTTCCAACCAGTTATATTCCTTTACAAACAATTTCAATACTCCACTCTGTCAGTTCCTCATAATCCTCTAAAGAACCGTTACGACTCAAATATTCATGGCCACCGTCCACTCCAACTTTCCCACATTTGCAGTTAATATATTCATATAAACTTTTTGATTCAATTACATTTAGGCAATGTTTACATCGTATAGCATTCCGAATTATTTTTCTACTCAATTCATAATCTCCTTTATTTAAATGAATCCAAATTGAAGTCAAACTCCCGAATGATTCCTACTAATGGTTTTAGAACATTTCATTAAACTGTGTACTTGAGCAATTATCATTTTATAATTTCATCTAGTTCAACCATTGTCTAATCTCATCATGAATCGCTTTTTTATAGATGGAGTCTTTTGTGTGAAAATCCCCTCTCTTCAAACCAAGCTCGTTAATAATGTGCGATACATACACTGGTTCATTGTTACTTAATTTATACCTTACGAGATTTCTGATGTTCTTAATGTTTTGATGCTTTCGGCAATCTCTATCCTTTTGAACTATATCTCGAAGCCAAGATGTTATTTCAGGAAAACAACCTCTAAGACGCCCATCCTTTATTCCGCTAGCTTCATAGAATACGTTCATACTTAAAGGTTGATCTCTTTCTTTGAATTGCATAAGAACATCATTACAACGATTAAAAATAACTGCAGCTTCATGGGCTAGACGTATATCCTTTTGTTTATTATGAAAATCTTGAATAAGCTTATGCAAATCGAGGTAGTGTAAGTAAGATTCGTGAAGGTTGAGAATAGAAGCAATTTCTCTTACCGTAATATCTACCTCCGAGTAAAGTAACTGATTTGCCACTTCTTCAACTCGTAGCAGCCATTTTTCATGGGATCCTTGATCGCCGCGTTTATAGAGCGTTTCTTTAAAAATGAATGGAATAACAAAATCATGATGAGAAAAAAAATAATATACTTCAATTAGTTCTAACTTAAAACACTTTTTCAATTGTATCACTGCTTTAATAAATTTCCTTGTTTCCCCATAAATGACCTTGAATTCTTCCATAAACCTTTCTAATGTAACAGGCAAAGTCCTTTGAGGAACGTAAAAGTGTCGAACATTTTCTGGTATCAAACCGTGATATAGCATGTAACCTAAATACTTATTGATTTCAAATCTTTCGGATACATTAGTTCTCTCACACATTTCAGCACGAGATTTTCCAAATTTAACATGGGAAAGCAAACAAGTAACTGTAACTATATCTCCATATATCTCTTCCCAATCTCCATTCTCCTTACGATAACCATATTTCATTAGACATTCCCGACACAAGTATGTGTCAGAAAAAACTCCTTTTTACATATCATATGTTCTATGTGTAACTTTTAACATCTGGTTATTATGTTTGTAAGATTTGCACCAAAATGCTAAACATGGTCCGAGGGGCCTTGTCATGGATTTCGATGATATCGAGGAATAATATTCTTCTGGAATATCCCATTCAGCAAAATCAGATAAGGCAATCCCTTTCTGACGAAGAACAGGCAATAATTGAGTAATAGTAGGACGTCTTAGCATTGACTCACTACTAACTTCAGTGTTCAATATAAAACGTATAAGGCCTTGCTTAAACTGTCTATGTTTTAGTACCCCATTCAATTCGTCATTTTTACATTGTTCCAATAAATACAAGTATTTCAATGCAAGAACCCTCTCATGATCTTGAAGAAAATTTGATTTCACTAAATTACTATTTGGATTTAGTAGAAAAGCCCAATCTTCATGAATCCGAAATTGTTCTTGCAACAGTACTTTATCTATACTAATTTGGGTTTGATCAGCTGATAGTAGCATTCTACAATAAAAACAGCGTGAAATATCCAATGGAATATAGGGCTGTTCCTTATTGCAAACGGAGCATTTGCTAATTAACTTTACACCATGTTCTATACATATTGTAACTTCTTTAACTTGCCAAATTAATTTGTAAAATGGTTTTGAGGTCTCCTTCAGACACGTAGGACAATATTTTCTAATACCATTACAATATAGCATTTTCATATTGTTTGAATTGAATGTATTGATTGAATGAGCATTTTCATTAATATTCTTCAGTACTGTTGTGAATGTCATTGATTGAATCTGTTCATCAGATATAAGTAAAAGTTGACTCAACTTACTTAAACTAAAGTGTAGATGTGGTAGTACATCAATTGTATGAATGTTGATCGGGGCTTTTATTTTAAAAGTATGAATGACATCTCTCGCCTCAATTCCGTTTGCTCTAGTACTACGATAAAAGAAACTAGAGAAAGCTTCGCCTGGTATCGGTTTCAACCTTATGCCAAATTTAGTACCTTCCATCATCATATATCCCCTCTCCAATCGGTTATATCAAAGTTTTAACCTAACTTCCCCCTACAATCAACCATTTGTCTATCTTGTACTTTATTTCGCCACAATAGCAGTAAGGACACCTAAGAATACGTTCACTTCCTTCATTAGAATGGTAAACGTCAAACCCACCCTATCGGCCTAGCGTGGGTTTGACGTTTAAGGGGTTATTGTGCTCATTAAATAAAAATCCTTGAAACTCATTTATTCCCCTTATAAATCCTCCCCTTGTTTTATTTTAAGGGTTTCAGATAGTGGATTTTATCATGTATACTGAGGCCACATTATGAAAAATAAGGAGATTGTTATGGATATTTTCCATGTTACAGCTAAAGAGTTAGTTGGTGTGTTTGCATTATCCTTTCTTCTTCAATCCTTTATTCTTATCTCGATGGATTATAAAGTGATTGACTATGAAGAAAAACTTCATGGTACAACAGGAAATATAAATTATTACAAAAATAACCTAGACTTCTAGTGTGGATGGGCGCTACTTTCTATAAAATCACCACATTCAGAGAGCGCCCACTATCGGATCAAGCATGTGATGCGTTATATGTCGATGTGCGAGAAGAAGTTCGAATTTACTCAAGAGGATTGTAATCGCAAGTGGGAAGAGAGTGGGTATTTCGAATTTTTCCGAATCATGATTCTGTGATCCGATTACTTGGAGCTTTCATGCTTACATTTCACGAAAATGGATAACGGGTGAAAAGTTTTTGAAGATGTCTGAAGCTTTCGCCCCGGAAATGATCACTTGGATGGTTATATATGTTGCAATAGATTTTGTTTGTAAAGATGTATGAGAAAGGGGGGAAAGAGATGGGGGGAGGTGTTTCAGAGAAACTTCGAGAAAAGATTTATACGATCATAATACCTTTTGGACTTACAGTCAGAGAGAAAGAAATTCTCATATTATGGGTAGAGGGTAAGGATTATAAGAACATAGCTGATGGAATTAATATCTCGAGAAACACTGTAAGGAAGCACATACATAACATTCATACAAAACTAGGTGTAAGCTCAAAGAACAGCCTATTAATTTTTCTGCTTTCTAGCTTACATTCATAAACGCGAGGAATCGTGATTTAATTGTGCAAGATCAATTTTGGCGATAGCCGAGACTACCAAGCATCAGTCTATATGTTTTTTCAGCAAGATAAGTACAATTTGTGCCACTCCATTAATGCCGATCAACATGTATTTCATTTAATCGTTCTATGAAATTTGTTATCCGCGGATACTGTTAGAAAATTGGGATTAAACTTTAACCAAAAAGTTTACGGACCACATTATGCTACTGATCTTCCTGTCCAGCGACACAAATATAGTCCGTTTTAGAGGAAATTCTTTTATTTTTAACAAATTGAAAGAGACCACATTTGTGTCGCTGCACACTTCCCTATTCAGAGACTTTTGGATTCATTTTGATTTTTTTGTATATTTTGATTCGTTCACCAAATCCCTATCCAAGAATAATACACATGTATTATTTCATTTTTTTACAAAATCCCCTAATATTTATATCAGGGTTGGCCAACCGTAAATCTTGTAAGGGCATCTTATAAAAAACTAAATACAACCATTTGAGGATATTTTAGGAATTTGTATGTACCACATTTTCGTGGAACGGTGACGGCCTGCTTCCAGCTTGTAGTCGATCTTTTCCCGCTTATTGGAAAGTTCCACTGTAGTACGGCGTTTATACGTCAGTTTTCAAGCTTCCGAATCGCGCGGTGTCTGCGGAAACAAACGGGGATTGTCCTTGCTCTGTGTGTGGAAGGAACGCCCATATTTAGCTGTGGAACAAGGCGTACCACAAGAGCACTCCGTACAAGTCGTCATCATGGGACAGAGCCATTTGAAACGCTTCTGCGACTGGTCGTAGCCGTTGCGTTTCATTTCCAGACCAGCCGGGCAGATGGGGATTCCTTTAGGCGAGATGCGAATGTCGCCCCCCGTCTCCAGAGGCTTGGCGCCGCGCACATTGAGATCAATAAACGGCTCGATGTGCTGATGCGCGAGCAAGTCATGGATGGCACCGGCATCGTGGGCGGCATCAAGCAGAACCTTGTCCACCATGCCCAAGGTGAAACGTTGCGAAAATTCCACGGTACTTACACAAAGCTCACTGCATCGTGGCGCGAGGCGGGTTGGAGTCTGGGATACAGTGGCTGATCATGCGGGCTGTTTGCAGCAGTCAGCATGTACAAATGGTATCCGTTGAAATATCGTTCCCGGGCGCTGTCCCACCCTGAGTCGCAGTCGGGTTGGGAGTACAGGCGAGGGTGATTGGCATTTCGCTATACCTCGGGCATGACATTCACAGGAAGGTTTGCTGCGGGGGGAAAGCGAAGGTCACGACGGGCGTGCCATCGCCAGCTATCGTCAATGCCTTTGCGTCCCCCAGTAAACCGAGTTTTTCCGATACGGTTACGATCTGAGAATGAAAGAACTCCAGCAGCCGGTCGAAGGGTTGGGCCCGGAAAGGCATGCCGCTTCGGAGAATTCGTTCGACGAGCCACTTGACTTTACCGGCGGAGGTGGTGGGAGCCTTTTCTCCCTTCTTGCCTTTCTTCGGCTTACGCCGCTTCGGTTTCTTTTTGGGTTTGATGTTGTTCTCTTCAGCGGCCCAGAAACGAGACAAAAAATCGTAGAATGTCCCGACGCCTGGAATATCCCCAGGCTCAAAGCCGCTGAGGATGAAGTAAAGTGGAACCCGGTAAAGCTTATCCACCCATTTGGTGATGCCGATCTCAGGCCTGACGAGCAGAAAGAGCAGGTAAGAGCGCAGCATCGATGAGGGAGCGCGGGGAGCAGGACCTTTGTCCGAGTACGAATCGCGCAGGAACGTGGACGTATGAGAGAGGTCGGAAATGAGGCACTTCCAGATGACAGGCCAATCTCGACGCACGAGCACAGCCACACCATTCGTGTAGTGCAGGCGAAGGCGATCCAAGACAAAGCGTTGGTAGTCCGAATATGGGACGAACTCCCCGATCACGCGTATTAAGGGAAAAATGCTTTCTCACGGGACTTTGGAGCGAGTTTGAAAAAGTCAAGTGTTTTTGACGAAGAAACAGCCATATTCTGAAATATTTTTGCCAATTCAAGTGTGGTTCAAATAAAAAATCCCCCTGCAAAAGTAGGAGGGAAGCAAGTTTGATGGTTCAAGGAATCTCTTGTCCCATCTGCCTCGGCGAATGCCGAGAGGCTATATAATATATTAGGAGGAATTTATTTTGAAAAAAATCGCTTTAGTAGCTCTTGCAATTTCCTTGACAACTGCTAGTATCGCTTCAGCTTCAAGTACAAATTCCGATTCAAGTCCCAGCCATGAAGAGTTTCTTAAGCTAGATGTTGAGAAAAAACGCATAACTTCAAAAAATTTTCTAAAACAAAAAGGAATTTCAGACCAAAAGATTGCCAAACTCGAAGATAACCTCAATTTTGCAATGGGTATTATCCAGGATAATAATTTTAACAACGAGCAATCTGCCAATTTTATTGAAGGTATAATTAATCCAAAATTAGAAAATCTTCAAACCGGTAAAGAGTTACCTGATGGGTCACACGAAATCAACGGGATTAAAGAACCTGGATTCGGAACAAAAAAGAACATTGAAAGGGCTTTCGCGGCTGATACAGCCCAAAAGAATGAGTTGCAAACTACAGAGCAAAACATTAGCACAAAAGCTAGTTATGCTATGGATACAGGAGCACATTACATTTACACTTCAACACCTGGTTACCATAAGGCTTATATGCACGTACAGTTCCCTAAAGTTTATTTAGCCAATACGGCTACCACAAGGGCTATGGAGTTCTTTGGATTCTACCATTCTAGTGGTGGAGGCGGTGACGCTGGATTAATCACAAGGGATGGTAAAATATGGAAACTAGCCATGAATATTTACCCAGATATTGATGGAGATGCGTGGGGGGAAGGTCAAAATACTATCGATAGTTCAACACATGCAGAAGTCCTGTTAGTTTCTTGGGAGAAAAATGATACCTTGTTCACTAGTGCTTTCAATAAAATTACTGGAGCACAACTGAGTGCTATTTCTTATTATGCACCCGGTCATGGTTTTGATATGAATAATACTAGTACGAGGGTAAACAACGAGCACTCTCTGACTTTTTTCAAGAATAAAGGTGATCTTACGGATGGATCATACAGTTTGTACGGAAAGCATTATAATGTTCTCTTGGGTACAAATGATTCCAACGTTGTTAATTGGGACTCTTCTAAAACATATTGGGAACGCAAATCGGGGACATCCGATGAACAAAGCACAGTTACTAAATATGGTACTCCATTCAGTGATGAAGTTTCAATCCGCTTTAACTTGCCATGATAATCAAAATAATCAAATCGCTATACTTAGCCTAAGTTTGTCGGTTAAAAACGTAGGATCCCTTCGGGGGTCCTAATATGTTTTTGCAACATATTAACTTAAATTTCGTCTAAGATTTAAATCCAGTTTAAGGAGGAAAAATATGAAATTGCGTAAACTTATGTTAGCCATAGCAACAAGTATGTTATTTCTGAGTCATAATAACGTCAAGGCAGAAGAACTAATTTTCAATGATGTTTCAGCTGATCATTGGGCTGCTAGCGCGATCTGGACAGCGGTTAAAGAAGGAATTGTTGACGGTTATCCAGATGGAACATTCAAGCCTGACCGTACTGTTGGGCAAAAGGAATTTATCAGTATGTTGATACGCGCTTATCAGCCAGCTGATTTTCAAAAAGAAACCGGGGCAGAAATTAATTGGTCCAAACCATATATGGATTATGCCTTCGCATACGGATGGGGAAGCAGTATTGTTGTTCCTTTCCCCACTAGCGGAGCCTTATCTCCTGATGTAAATATGACACGCGCACAAGCAGCCAAACTCATTACAAATGCGTCAGGGAGAAATTATAATCAAATAGACTCAATAAAATTTTTACTGGATAGCAATGTAGTTCAAGGAAAAGTTAACAATACAGTAGATGGTTTTCTTGGTAATGACAGATTGACAAGAGCAGAATCTCTAATGCTTTTAAGTAATGTAAAAGCACATTTGGATATTTTGTATCCTTGTCCAGAGCAAGAAACTACCTATGATTCTAAAACAATAAATAAACTGCCTGAGGAAAATATGCCCCTAGAAGTAAAAAAACCGTCTGAACTATCCCCCCATACATTTAGTTCAGTGGTCTTTGATAGCCCTAAGTCCGGGTATGAAAAAATAAATACTAATACCTTTAGCTTATCGGGAAAAGTTGATAAAGCAGTGGGATCCGAGTTGAATGTCGTTATTGAGAAGAAAGAACCCGATGGTTTTGTCAAAATTGACACAAAAAAAGCCAGCATTAATAATGATTCATTCAACAATTCTATTCCACTTTCTAAAGCTAGTGGAGTATACCGGATTTCAATTTACTCGCAAACAGCTTATAACGGCGAATTATCAGAGAATGAAAAGAGAATAACCTTCTTTTATATTGAAGTCGCCCAAAAATAATTTGATTTTTATTTCCTCCTCAGAGTTGAAGCAAAGTTTCTCGCGCCCAAGCGCCAGTTCTTCTGGAACTGCACGCTTCGATCGGTAGCCAACACTAGCTGATTGATGGGCAGTGTCGGTTGAATCTCCAATCCACTGGAGGACGAAGCAACTGGTCATGTGTGGAGAAGTAAAAGAGCAACCAGATGTGGACCCTTACGGGGAATTCGGCGCTGCGCTACGGCCGGCTCGCGCATCGATTGTCAAAGTCGGGCCAATCGGGACACAATAGGAGCGCCGGTACGGCCGCAGTTAAGGGCGCTCCAGTCTAGAACTTTATTTGCCTTGGACAACAAGCTGGAAGCAGGCCGTCACCGTTCCACGAAAATGTGGTACATCCGCATCTACGGCATTATGATGTGCCAACACATTGACGCTTGGTATGCTCACCAGCAGAAGGAGCAGACAGACCCGGTATGAGTTACCACCGATCTGAAGCCCATTTGGACGTGCATCCACTTTTTTCACCTATACACCGGAACTTCGCAAACTAATCTACACCATCAATATTAATCAAGGGTTACCATCGCCGGTTCGGAAAGATTACCAAGGAAAAAAGTGCCGCCGCGGCACTTTTTTTTGCAAGAGTTCCATTTCAAAGGTTACACTTTTTTCTTGATAGTCTTTATAAATTCTTGGAGCATCAGATGAATTTTTTCATCTTGGCAAGTTGTGCCCCTTTTTCAATACCTTCTCCTTCAACTCCAAGTTTCTTCAATATTTTACTGATGTGTCCTTCTAATGTTTTTTCAACTATTTTATGCTCCCTTTGCTCATTATATCTTTCGAGTAATTCGCGTCGTGGATAAAGATAAGCCAGCATTAACAACTCTCTTTCTATTTTTGTGAAATTACTTCTTTGTTTTTCTAAAGTCATTATTTGTAACTGGAGATGGGCGCTTACCCTGGCAACTAGCTCGTTTTTTGAAAAGGGCTTTGTTAAATAATCATTCCCGCCTGAATCAAATCCAACTATAAAGTCATCAGGGTTACTTTTAGCTGTCAAAAATATAACTGGCAGTTCATCCTTGTTGTACGTTTCACGAATCTTTTTGCAAACCTCATATCCGGATATCCTCGGCATCATTATATCTAGCAGGACCAAATTAATTGAATCACTCTCGATAATCTCCAAAGCTTTTAATCCATCCCGAGCAAAAACAGTATTCCAATCCTGTAAAGCAAAGTGGTTAAATACTACTTGCAAATTAACAGGATCATCGTCAACTACTAAAACGTTGGTATTGTTGGTGCTGGATCTACTCTCGTAGGAGATAGCTATTTCATCTTTCGCAGCATATACCTCCAATTGACTATGTACTCTCCGATCGAAAATGATCTCACTGTGGTTGGGAGAAATCCCTTTGGGCAAAGTGAATGAAAATTTTGATCCTTGCCCTACCTCTGATTCCACATGAATTGAACCACCATGCAGTTCAACAAGATGTTTTGTAATCGCTAGGCCGAGTCCAGTACCCCCTTGTTCTCTTGATTCTGAGCTATCTACCTGTTCAAATGGTTCAAAAATAATTGTAATTTTATCTTGTGGTATCCCTATTCCTGTATCAGCAATTGAAACTTCAATAAACTCGCCAAGTGTTTGAGCAGAAATTTCTATTTTCCCCTCTTGAGTAAACTTTACTGCATTACCGATAAGATTGTACAAAATTTGTTGAACCCGATCCTCGTCAGCATATACATAGATATCGTTTGTAATTTTGTTTTCTAAAATAATATCTTTAGGAAATAGAAGCGGACGAAGAGCTATAAGAATTTCATCAAATAAAATGGAAATATCAAATGACTTTTGATTTATCTGTATATGTCTATGCTTTATTTTCGAAAAGTCAAGTATATTATTTACAAGGGTGTTTAACCTTCTAGCATTAGTTATCACATTGTTTAAATTTTTTTGCACCACATCGTTAATAGGACCACCAATTCCTTCAAGTATGGAATCTGTTATACCAATGATCCCATTTAAAGGAGTCTTCAGTTCATGAGTTGTGATTGCAAGTATATCATCCTTTAACCGATCCATCCTCACGAGTTCTTGGTTAATAATTTGTTGTGCCCTCAATTCCTTCTCATGTTCCTTTGTTCGAATTCGATTATACAACCCCAATAAGCATACTGTTATTATGGCATATAATACATATGCCCATCGTGTCTTCCAAAAAGGAGGGTCAACGACAATCTTCATGGTTAATTGCTTATCAGACCATATCCCATCAATATTGGTACCTTTAATTCGAAGAATGTAATTACCTGCATCTAAATTGGTATAACTTATAAACCTTCTGGTCCCAGCATATACCCAATCTTTATCTAAGCCGTCTAATTTATATGCGTACTGATTCTTTTTCGGATACGTATAGTCAAGTGAAGCAAACTCAACAGAAAATGCGTTTTCCTTATAAGACAAATGAAGTGAATCTGCACAACATTTGATATTTTTATCTTTCACCTCAATATTGGTGAAATTTATAGGAGGAAGGAAAGAACTTTCCATAACTTCCGAAGCATAGAAGCTAATAAAACCACTCACACCTCCAAAAAATATTTCTCCCCTGTTGCTTTTATAATAAGAATTTCCGTTGAATTCATTACTTTGCGATCCATCTCTTACATCAAAGTTTTTAAATGTTTTCCTGTCTGGATCAAACTTGGATATACCAAAATCCGTACTTAACCACAAACTTCCCCCTCCATCAGCAAGTATCCCATACGTAGTATCATTCGGAAGTCCGTCATCTTCGGTAAAAGATGTGAACGTTTTTAAATTTTTATCGAATCGATTTAAACCTCCCCCTGAAGTTCCAACCCATATAGTTCCTTTAGCATCTTCATAAATTGAACGAATACGGTCATGGCTAATACTATTTCGATTATTAGAGTCATGTGTGTAACCAACGGTAGAACCAGCTATTAAATCAAAACAATATAAACCCGAATTAGTCCCGATCCACAATGCTCCGGTTTTATCTTCTAATAAAGAAGTAATCCACGTAGAACCATGTAAAGATTCAGTAGAGAATTCGGTTAAGATTGTACGGTTTGAGTCCAAAGAAAATAAGCCCTCATTCTTAGTACCAATCCATAATATTCCCTGCTTATCTTCATAAAGAACCCGAACGTTATTGAGATGTATTTCATTATTAAGATCATTTTGAAGATGAATGAACTTGTTCGTTTTTCGATCAAAACGATCTAAACCTGTTTGTGTCCCCACATAAATTTCGCCTTTTGAATCCCCCATAATAGTCCAAACATTACCTGAACTAATGCTATCTTCTTCCCTTGGATTATGCTGATAATGTTTAACTTTCCGCCTGGTTGAATCGTATACATTCAACCCCTCTGAGGTACCTACCCACAACTGATTTTCTCCATCTATCCAAAAACTCCATACATTGTTATTGTCAAGTGTATTTGGATTGGAAGCTACATGATAATAATGAGCAAATTTTTCCCTCTCCCCATTAAATTTACCTATACCTGATGTATTTGTTCCAACCCAAACAATTCCTGAACTGTCTTGAAAGATTGATCGAATGTTATCCTCGGGTAGACTGTACAAGTTTACAGGATCGTGAAGGTATTTAATAAAACGTTGTTCGTCAGGAATGAACAGGTTTAAACCCTGATTCGTTCCGATCCATAGCCGACTTTTTGTATCTTCATAGATATACTGTACATGGTTATTACTCAGGCTATCAGGGTTATTCGGATCATTCACATACGACTGGAAAGTACCTGTTAATGGATCGAATTGGTCCAGTCCATTTTCTGTACCGAACCAATACTTCCCACGTATATCTTGGTAAACAACCTCTACATGATTGTCACTTAATTCATGACTTGTTTGTGAGTCGCTTCCATAATAAATAACCTCTTCTGTTTCTGGGTTAAATCTCGTTACCCCTTGATCCTCAGTCGCGACCCATAAAAATCCGTTTCGATCCATAATTAAGTCACTGATTCTATCGGAACTGATGGTATTTGAGTAATGAGGATCAGAGTGATATGTTTTAAATTTCCCCGTCTTCCGATCCAAACGGTTTAACCCATTATCGGTCCCAATCCACATAAATCCTTGTCTATCTTCAGCGATCTCAACAATCATATTCGAGCTAAGTGTATCTACGTTATCTTTATCATTAACATATCGTGTAAAACAATCGTTCCTTTCATCATATTGATTCAACCCTCCATTCAAGGTTCCAATCCATAGTACCCCTGATTTATCGATATACAATGTATTGATCCAATTATCGGAAAGTGAAGTTGGATCATTTTTATCGGACTTGTAGACTTTGAAGTTATAGCCATCAAATCTATTTAATCCATTTTGGGTTGCAAACCATAAAAAACCATTATGGTCTTGTACAATTTTGAAAATGCTATTCTGAGATAGATTAGAGTTTGTAGAATCAATACGCTCAAATTCTTGTTGTATATCCTTCGCCTTGACGGGTTGCTGAATGAAAATTAGGAAACTTATAAAGAAGACAAAAACCATCCACGATTTATTTTTAAACAACTCCCCCACCGTCTCCTTTAAGACTACATTTCATGAAGGTTTTTCTCTACACCCTGTACAATAACTGGTTTCTTGGCGGGGTCAAGCCAGCTCATGATTTTCAGCAAGTCAGATTCAGGCATGGCCGTACACCCAGCTGTACTCTTTCCTTCCCCTCCCCAAACATGAAGAAATATAGCACTTCCTTTACCTGGAATACGCTCAAGGTTATAATTAATTTCAACCGCATAATCATATAGCGTATCTTTTCTCAAAAGGGCTTCTGCCGATTTCCATCTTCCATTAGCTGGACCTTCTTGCCAAGTGTTATAAAAAGAGGAATCAGGGTCATCTACCCAAAAATCATTTTCGTTGGTTTTCCTATAACTTAGTTTTGTTCCAGGATTTTCGTACTTTCCGAATGCCTGACTTAATGTGAACACTCCCTCCGGGGATTTTTTCACATATTCGCTCATATCAGATGTAAATCCGTCTTTACCAATAACTCCTTTCATTAATGGGAACTTCTTATGCCAAATTCCATTTTCTTTCTCAAAAGTCTCAATTTTAACGGAAACTTGATTGTAATCATCTGCAGTCACCACAATTACTTGCTCTGCATTGCCTATCGTTTTCAATTTCTCAACAATCAACTGAGGGATTTTCAGTATACTTATATCACTTGGGGATTGGGGTCTGTTAGCCAATGTCTTATTTTGAAGCTTTTCATGCAAGTTTTTAAGTGTTTGAAGAGCTTCTGCACGAGTCAAATAGTCATCTCCCTTAAATCCTTCTATAGTTGCGGACGTTTTCCCGTTTATTAATCCATGATCTAAAAGATACTTAATAGCATACTTATCCGAATAATTTACCCCTTGAGTTGAAGAAATGATTTCCGCCATAGATTTTCGAGTTATTGCAGCGTTCCGTGAATTTGTTAACGGATAATTTTTCTCTTTTAAATACAAGTAATACTTATCTGACCATGAATTCGATTTGTCAGAGTTCGGAATATCCCCAAAAGACCTCACTAACAGCGCGACAAGCTGTTCTTCCGTAATCGTGTCATCTGGACGAACGGTTCCGTCATCGAATCCGACCGTTATGTTATTTGAAACAGCCCATTCAAATGTAGGGTAGGACCAATGGGTTATATCCAGATCGCGGAAAGCAAGCTTTGAATCAGACGCAAAAGATGTTCCAGGAAAAGAACCCATTAATGATAGTGATAAGAAACAACATAAAATGCGAACGAAAGTAAACGTAAATATCCCTCTCTTCAGATAAAGTTGGTTTCATGCTTTTGATCAAGGGCATCGGTCACCCTTTCACTTCCTCTTCCATGAAAGCGGCAAACGTAATTTCTTTAAATCTTTCTTTCCACGGAGAGATAGCCTGCAAATCAGAAAAAAACTTTTCAGCTTTTTGAAGGCATATCAATTGAACAGTCCGCGAAAATTCGATACATCCAGAGTCGTATATCATCTTTTTAAACTCTTCATTCTCATTCCTCAAAAAGTCGTCTGGAATACTACCGGCATAATAGTTCTGTAATTGACTAAAAGCTGGATCATCCACAGACAACAAATACAACACGGGTAATGTACGTTTCTTCCTCAGCAGGTCACTTTTATCCAATCGAGTCAGATCAGTCATATCATTTTGGATCTGGTGGATAAGTCCGATATAATCTGCCAGTTGGTTTAGATGATTTTTTGCTTCTTCTGTACAATTATCTAATAATAGATAACCCATTAAACAAGCAAGTCTAAAGATAGAACCTGATTTCTCTTGTGTCATCACAAAGTATTCATCCTCAGTAAAAATCGAACTGGTCACATCTTTATGTTGTCCATTGATCGACCTTGAGACAACCTTGCTTATCTCAAGAAGCATCTCCCCAGTGACTTGTAGTTTCCCTAACTCACCAAAAGCTCCCATAAGTAAAGATATAACTGCGTTTAATACCATAGCTTGCGGGCATTGCATCCATAGCTTGCCCTTCTGATCCTGATCCTGTAAATCATCTACAATATTCGAGCACAAAATAATAAGTTCCGTTACTGCCCCTATTCGATGTATATATGGCGAGGAACCTTTTAGCATATAATGCGTACAAATTGTAATCTCTGACCATGAGGGCTTTTCCTGAGCATAATCAGAAATAAATGATTTAATCAACTTGTTCAATTCATCAAAGTAAATATAATCATCAATAATCTGCCCCATGTACAATCTAACGTTTTGTTCCAACTGTTCACCCCTAAGTCCGTACGTTATACTTGCTTTTCAGGAATTTCTCTACCGCTTCCATTTTCGATTTTGCGCCCAGTTTTTCGTAAATTTTCCTCAAATAATTATCAACCGTTCGTTTACTCAAATGAATTTTATCCGCCATTTGCTCATGAGTAGCACCTTGTACCATCATATTCATTAAAAGTATCTCTTCCTCACAAAGTACATCTCTTTCAAGGAAAGTTCCCTCATCTGTTTTACTATACATCGAAAGTGGGATCATTGTGTGATTATCCAGAATACAATTCACCATATTAGTGATTGTCCGCCGGCCCGACTCCTTTGACAAAACACCGCTTACATTAATTTTATTTAATACTGGATAAATTTGTTTTAATTCGACTCCGGTAAAAATAATGACATGAATTTCGGGATATTTACTTTTAATCTGAGTTGCAACCTCCTTTCCAGATTGATCGGGCAATATATAATCTAAAAAAACTAGATCTGGCTTGTCCATTGATACTTGTTTCATACACTGTTCACCGCTACCCGCAACACCAATCACTTCAATTCCATCCATTTCATTCAATAATGATTTTGTTGCCTCTGCAAATAATGGATGATCATCAACAACAAGCGCTTTAACACTCATGCAGACATAACCTCCCTAGTTGGTATCTTAATGAAAAACTTGGAGCCCTGACCTCTCTCTGCAACTAGCTCAAAACAACCATCCATATGCAATACCCGACTTTTTATGTTTTCAAGCCCTAATCCCGTTAATCCACTCTCCTTATTCCGTATTGTCCCAATGCCGTCAAAACCAATCCCATCATCCTCATAAATCAAATTAAAACTTTCGCTATCTTCTGTAAGTTGGAGCCTAACTACTGTCGCCTGCGAATGTTTTTTGGCATTGTTTAGCAACTCTTGAACGATGCGAAAGATATGCCGTTTGGTCAATAAATCCTTATTTTCGATCGATGGAGCATCAAAGTTGAAAACGAGCTCAAAAGGAGTCATGAAAGCCTCTTTCTCCATATACAAATTCAATGTATAGATCAAACCAACATCCTTCAATAAATGAGGATGAAGCTCAAAACAACTTTGCCTCAAACCTGCATTAATCATCTCCAAATAATGAATCATATTATCCATTTGCTTACGATCCTCTTTGCTCATGATATATCTCTCAGTAACAGCGGTAAATCTCCTTTTGAGGAAAAATAAATCTTGCATCGTTGTATCATGAAGATCAGTAGCAATGCGAATCCGCTCTTGTTCCTGCAATTCAAACATAACCTTACGAAACCACTGGAACTCTTGAGCTGCATTTTCATGAGGGATCTGTGAGGCAAATTGCTGCATACCAAATGTTAATTTACGGATCAAATGAACATTTTCTAAACTAACTTCCAAATATGATGTAATCAAGTCTAACCACTGCAGTTCCTCCTTTCCGAGCAGCGTATTTGACTTTTTGCATGTCAACACCAGGTAGCTTGTATACTCTTCGTTTCGGTTCATTTCAATAGAGGTATAAAGAGGATGAGTAGATATTACTGAATTTTTGACAAGCTGTTTAATTTCAGTAATATCTATCTCCCCTTCATAAACGATTTCCATATTGTCCTTATAATAAAACACAATAGCTCCACCCATGACCTGAAGTGTCCCTACAATATCGGTAAGCACACTATCTTTTAGCTCGCGAAAACTTGAGACGGAGACAAGATTTTTAGATATTTTCTTTAGTGCTGATTTCAAAACAAACTTCCTTGGAAAGAAAAATGGTTCAAGCCGAACAGTCATATACTCAGCTCCGTATAAACAAATAGAAACAAGAATCAGTGTCCCGGCAAAGATAAATAATACCTGTTTTTCATCAATTATTTGGCGGAAGAAAATTGCGTACATACCTGTAAACAGACTTGCTGGTATAATTGCAATTAGACACCCAAATAAGAAACGCCGGATAACAAGACCTGTATCGTACAACTGGTTGGAAACAATTAAATAGATAAAAGAAATAGGAAATATTAAAACAAGCCAACTTGCATATAAAGCATTCATAAATTGAATTCCAAAAATTAATTTAGGGATAAAGGAAAATACAATAATTGGCGAAAAAGAAAGCCCTAATGAAACCCCGATGCTTCTAATTATGCTTGAAACATTGGGTTGCTGTTTTCGCGTTTTAACATATAATATTGTAAGAACACTCAAATTCATCAAAAAACCAAAAACAAAAAAGCCTAAAGTCCCAAGGGTATTATAATGATATATAACAAGCATAGGCGGAAAGAAGTATAAACATCTTAAAGAAAATGATAATAAAACAATAGCATATAGCCATTTTAGAGAGTAACCCTGTATTGCTAGCCCCCCTTTTTCCCTAAAAAACACAATCAAAAAATGAAAAAAAAGAACAGGGAGAGCCATAACAAAACTTGAGATTAGCACCTTGCCTAGAGTGTCTCCCCGAACAGAAGCGCCATAACTCATTAAAATGATGGCTCCGGCAAAAAATATAACTGCAAGTAACTTTGCTGACTCAGAACGACGCAATTTAAAAAGAAGAAACATAAACATTGATAGACATATCAATTCTTCCATGATTGGAATTATATCGTGGATGTAGGTACTGTTCTTGTCGAATATGATTTCATGTTCCTGTCCATTCCTTGAAATCAATAATTCTTCAGTTTGCTCGATAACTTTCCATTTCTGAACAAAGGAATTTTCACTAGGAAGGTTGTGGTTAACCCGTTTAACAACATCCCCCAGTTTGATATCCATTTTAGCGCTGGCACTATCTTGGTCAATTTCGGAGATAATCCACTGATGTTGTTGGTTAAGCGTTACTGAGATCCCAATATACGGATAAAAGAAAGTTATAGAGGAACACCACAACTGCAATAGGATAAAAAATAAAATACATAGCCCAACTATATACTTATTTCTCACAATCATCATTCACCACATTCTATTATTTTGTTATACTACATTTAAATAAACTTTCCATGTTAGGGGAAGAGCAACCATGACCAAAATTGAGTTAGCCCCGCAATTGAAATATTACATCCACACATTAAAACGTGCCGAATTAAACCACATCTCTACCATCAAAGAACTACCATTATCGAAAACTGAGATCGCCGCGGCAGCAAGAACATTTAATCATCCCGTAAACATAAGAACTGAACAATTATTAATAATTAGAAATAACTGGGATTAAATCACAGTATTATTCTACCAAACTAAAGATAAATTGTATAATAATCTTTAGAGGATCAGTATTAGTGCAATGTACCTACAATAATTTATATTCATATTCTTTGGATAGAAAAATTTTCATATTTCATATAGAAACAGCGAAAAACCCGGACAAATCAAGGCTTTGATTTATCCAGGCTTTTTCATTCAGTCTCAAACATATACCCAAATTTGTCTCATTTATCGATCAAATCCGTCTCAACTGTAACCGTTACTCACATCGCAATTGCGCAGGCAGCTTCTACACCCTGTAAGCCCGCATCGCTTTGCGGAGCTCTTTCCACGAAGGGCGCTTGCCGTACATCAGCACGCCGGTGCGGTAAATTTTGGCGGCCAGCCAAGCCAGACCGAGAATCGCGGCAAGCTGGATGGCGATGGACAGCCATATTTCCCAGACGGCCGGGCTGCTCATGCCGATACGCAGGAACATAATCAACGGCGAGAAGAACGGGACGTAGGACATCGCCACGACAAAACCGGCGTTCGGATTGCTCAGCCCGAACATGGCGATCATAAAAGCGGCGACGATGAGAAAAGTGACCGGCATGATCGCCTGCCCGACCTCTTCGGTGCGGCTGACGAGCGAACCTATGGCAGCGAATACCGTCGCGTAAATGAAAAACCCGAGCAGGTAAAAAATCAAGAAATAGACGAGCATGGAAATTTGAATGTCCGACCAGTTGAGATGCAGTTCCCGGATCAGCTTGCTGTTGCCGGACAATCCCAGATTGACCGCCGCGGCCGCCAGGGTCAGCGCAATTTGCAGCAGCGCCAACAGGCAGATGCCGATGATTTTGCCGAACATTTGCTTAAGCGGCGAGACGCTGGTGATCAGCACTTCCATCACACGTGAGCTTTTTTCCGACGTGATTTCCATAGCTACCATGTTGCCGAAGCCGATGACGCCCATATACAGCATGAACAGGAGCACATAGACGAGCGCATAGGCCATGACCATTTGCGATTCCGTTTTGCCTGCCGCCGCCTGATCCGATGCTGAAATTTGCACCGTTTCCAGACTTACCGGCGCTTGCATGCTGCTCATTTGCGCTGCGCTCAATCCGGCGTTCTGAAGAACGACATCCGTCTTGATCAGCTGCAGTGCCGATAGCAGCTTGCTTTTGAGGCTGAATTCCATCGTGCCTTCCGATTTATAGACGGCTTTCGGAAATCCCGCCTCCATCGCATCCGTGAACTCCAGATAGCCTTTAATCTTCTTGTCGGCGATTTGCCGCATGCCCAGAGCTTCGTTCCCCGCCGCACTCCCTGTATTTTGCAGCATGACGATAGCGATATCCGAGCTGCCCTGCTTACTGTAGTAGTCCGCCAGTTTGCCGGCTATTTCGCTTTGCTTCCCGGCGAACACGCCGATTTTATCGGCTTCATGCGAGGACAGCTTATCGATCATCGTCGGAAGATGAATCATGACGGACAATAGCAGCACGATAATCAAACACATCACTCGAAACGATTTGGAACGAAACCGCGACATGAACGTAAATTTGACGACTGTCCACATGCTATTCATGCGTTTTCCCCACCTTGTTGATGAAAATTTCGTTCAGCGTCGGCTCCATGATCTGGAAGCGGTTCACGGGCGATTGGCTGAGGGCAAGCTGGAGGATTTGCTGACCTGCCGAAGGATCGCTCATGCGCAGCTCGCAGCCGTTCACATGTTCCGTGACGGAGACGACGCCCGGAATGTGCTCCAGCCCTTTGACCGGCCGCTCCGTTTCCAGAACCACCCTTTCTTTCGAAAAGGTCGCTTTAATCTGTTTCAGGCTGCCTTGAACGACCGTATTGGATTTATGCAAAATGCAAATATGTTCGCAAAGCTCCTCGACATGATCCATCCGATGGCTGGAAAAAAGAATCGTTTTGCCTTCGTCGCGCAAGCTTTTTACAGTCGTCTTGAGCAGTTCCACGTTCACGGGATCCAGCCCGCTGAACGCTTCGTCCAGAATCAAAATCTCGGGATTGTGGATGACGGCGGCGATAAACTGGATTTTTTGCTGGTTCCCTTTGGACAGCTCTTCCACTCTCTTATTGTAATACTCCGGCACTTCGAACCGCTCCAGCCACGCCTTCAGGCTCGCCTCCGCCTGCTTGCGCGGCATACCGCGCAGCTCCGCCAAATATACGATCTGCTCGCTTACCTTGATCTTCGGGTACAGGCCGCGTTCTTCGGGCAAATAGCCGAGCAGCTTTCTTAATTCCTCGCGGTAACCCTGCCCTTTCCAAACGATTCGCCCTGAATCCGGGTATATAAGTCCGAGCACCATCCGCATCGTCGTCGTTTTTCCCGCGCCGTTCGCACCCAGCAAACCGTAGATTTCTCCCTGTTTGACGTTAAGATTAATGCCGTTAACAGCCGTTTTTTCGCCATACTGCTTCGTCACCTGCTCCACCTGCAGCGGATAAGTCATTCTGCTCCCTGCCCTTCGTCTCTCATTTGCCGGTCCATCAAAAATCCGAGAATCTCATCCAGCTCCACCGCCTGGGTTTGCAAAATTTTCACGCCGATCCGCTTCAATGCCGCCTCCGTCTCGCCAGGCGCATTGCTGACGATCTTCACCGTGGCGGAACCGCCGCGCTCCTCAAGCGATACGACGCCGGCGAGCTGTGAAAGCGGCTGTTCGGACCGCTCCACCCAAAACCTTTTCCAGCCGTCCAGCAGCACGTCTTTCTCGTACATGCCAAGCAGCTTTCCTTGATATATAAAAGCCACGTAATCGGCCATGCGCTTCACTTCGTCCAGAATGTGCGTGGCGAATAGCACCGTCTTCTGTCCGCGATCCATAAAGCTTGTGATCTCGTCCATCATCATCCGCCAGGCGAACGGGTCCAGCCCCGCCGTCGGTTCGTCCAGCAGCAGAACGTCGGGATCGTAGGCCATCGCATAAATAAAAGCCAGCTTGCGCTTCATCCCTTTCGATAAATGGGCCAGCTTCTGCCCGTTGTCCAGACCGAAGCGCACAAATAAATCGCGAACCAGCGACTCGTCCCAATTCGGATACCAATAAGCGACGAACTCGGTCAGTTCTTTTACTGTTTTGAAACCCGACTCGCTCCATTCCTCGGACTCCGACACGTAGCCCACCCGCCGCTTGAGCGCGATTTCATCCTGCTCGTACTGCCAGCCCAGCAGCCTTATTTCCCCGGCTTCCGGCTTTGTAACATTCATCAGCAAGCGGAACAAAGAGCTTTTACCCGAGCCGTTCGGACCTACTATCGCAACGATGTAGCCGGGCTCTACCTCCAAATCCAACGGGCCTATATTTATTTTATCGAGCGTCTTGCGCAAGCCCTTAATCGATACGGCCAACGTTTGACCGGTTCCCTTCATCATACATCGCTCTCCTCCTTGCCATTCATCTCTTGCCGAAGGGCTTCCTCAAACAAACCTCTGAGCTCTTCCGCCGTGCAGTTGACCGTAAGTCCCGTACGGATCGCCGCCCTCATCGCTTCCGACACCGCATCCCTGCGGTAGCGCTCTCTCATTGATGCCCCGACCTGAGCCACGAAAGTGCCTGTTCCCTGCCTCGTCCGGAGAATCCCTTCGTTCTCCAAATCCTGGTACACCCTGCGGATCGTAATGACGCTGCACGACAGATCGCCGGCAAACTCGCGGATCGAAGGAAGCAGCGTTCCTTCCGCCAGCTGCCCGCTCAAGATGAGCGCTCTGAGCTGAACTTCAATCTGATGGTACATCGGCTCCGCGCTGTCTGCGGATATTTGTATCGGTATATGATGCATCGCTTTATCCATGCAGATCACGCTGATTCAGCCTTTTGGCCAGCATATTCCCGCTAACGTACACAGCAGCAGCCGCAAGAAGCAGCGAGACCGCAGGAATCAACAGCCCGTAATGCCGCACCCACTCCATAGTAACGATCCAAATCGGCTGCCCGGCAGCCGCAATCCATAACAAATATGCACTGATCGCATAGACAGGCAGCAGTATGAGACTGCGTAATAAATAGGCTTTGCCATGAACCCCTAATTCCCAGTACACGCACAGGCTCCCCATCATAATCGAATACCCCATCCAAGTCAGTGCCAGACTCACAAAATCGCCCAAGTCCGGGACTGTCCTGCCGAATATAGCCAGCATCGCGTAATTGCAGGAATAAAATACAACCGACATGGCGATGACCATAATTAAAATTTGTAAAAAACGGCTGTAAATAATGACCCGATTCGACACTGCCATTGTTTTCAAGAAAAACAGTCTTTTCGTGAACGCATCCGTTTTCCAGTAGCTCATATACTCTTTAGTAAGCGAAAATCCCAGACTCGAAACGACCGTCAGTATAAAAAAATTGCTTGCAAGCGCCAAAAATACCGATGCCGCTCTGGAGTCCAACGCTCCTGTCAAAGGCCCAACCATCGTGTTGAAAGCCAAACCGCAGTACCCGTAAAGCAAAATACTTCCCAAATGCACCAGCCACTTATTCTTAAGTTCATGCGAAGCCAAGTACCAAGCGTCCTTCATAATCCGGTCTCCAAACATCCTCTCACCTCAGTGTGTCTACTGTGTATATTGATATGTACAGTATATACACGAAAAAACCGAAAAGCAACCACATATACAAAAAAAGGCAAAGCCCGCGAGCGGATTTCCCGCCATTGGCTTCGCCTTATTGCGTTTTTTGCTGTTCGGATTATTTGTACAATATATCGTCCTTCAACGTCGCTACCTTAGCTAGCACCTGTGCGATATCCGCTTCGCCGACTCCAAAATGCGCCAATGCATCGTGCAAATGTGTCGCAATCGCTTGAAAATGCGCCGGTTGAAGATTCATGCCGGCATGCGCTTTAGCCATCGACGTTCCCGTATACTGATTCGGACCGCCTAACGCAAAGCTGATAAATTTCGTCTGATGCTTCCTCTGCTTGTCCATATCGGTATTTTTGAAAAAGCCGTTCACGGTTTCATCCGCCAAAACCAATTCATAGAAGTAATCAACTACTTTACGAATTGTATCTTCACCGCCAAATTTTTCGTACAATGCTGTAGTTTCCATCGCTTCTCACACTCCTGGTCTGAATTTGCTCACTTAGTATGCCACAAAAAAAGGCCGAGCTATGTGATTCAAATCACACATTCGACCTTTTTTGCCAGTTACTATCGTCCCAAAATGACATCGAGCACTGGCTTCGTCTCCCCGCCCGGATATAACACATACAGCAGCACATAGACGATTACTCCGGTCGGCGCTGTGAGCAGCCAAATGATTGCCGCCCATCTGCCAATCCGCTTATGCTTCAGAAAACGCTGCTTGTAGGCAAGCCACAAAGTGACCAAGCCCAGCACACCGCCTACCGTTGCCAGCGTAATGTGGAAAGAGAGAAACAAGTGATACGGAAGTTTCAAGCTTTCCGGACCGCCGAACGCCGTATTTCCTGCAAACAGCGTTCTGGACGCATAGATCAAGAAAAAAGCCAGAGCAAAAATAGCGCCAAACACCATCAGTCTCTGATGAGTCTGCCGGTTTCCTTTGACGATATGATACCATCCAAAACCGACCAGTATTGCGCTTATAACGATGAATAGAGTACTGATAGTTGGCAGAATGTGCATCTTACCAATCCTTTCTTTCTACGCTCGATTCCAGTTGGGATTGCGAGATTCCGCCCCCTCCTGAAGGTTAAAGGAGTCAGAATCGTCTTCCTCTTTCCTTTCTCTACGATACCATTTAAAAAATACATACGCCAGTACGGAACCATAGACAATTTCTTGAACAATTTTCATAATGACCCCGCCAAGCTGCTGATCGTCCAGCGGCGGCAAATGAGGAAATGGAACCACGACATCCCGATACATATCGTAAATGACCGTTTCCGCGAAAATGATGAGCGCACAAGCCGGCGTCAGAAGCACGCCATTGCCGAAAATGTAAGCGATCTTCTTCAGCTCGCTGAGCCGGTTGAGCTCCGGAATCGGGCAAAATACCGGGAACCACATGATGAACGCAGATACAAGCAGCACCGTATGATAGCCCAGCAAAAGCAGTTCGTTCTTCATGAGCCCGTCCATAATGAAAGGCATATGGTAAATCGAGAACAGCATATTGAATAAGAAAAGCGCAATGAGCGGTCTCGTAAAAAACGAGAACAGCACTCTTACCGCTGTAATTTTCAAAAGGGGGCGAATGAGCGAGGCCGGCAAACCGGACCAGATGAAAATCGGCACGATCAAATACACGATCGTTTGCTGCAGCATATGCATGCTGAACAAATAGTGATGTCCGATATAATTGATCGGGCTTCCTTGTCCGATGTAGAACAGAGCCAGCCCTGTGTAAAATGAGCTTTTTTGGCCTAACGTAACTTCTTCCGCATCAGCAGACGGTTTATTCCCTTTAGCGACCAAGCGGCTGTATACATAGCCGATAATAATAAGCACCAGCAGCAATACCGGACTCCACAGATCAAAAAATCCGCCTATTTGGCTCATCATTTCCATTTGTCTCCTTTCAGTACAGCTCAGCATCCCGGCCTCATGGGAGAGGCCACTTAAAAAAAGAGGAGGCACTTTGTTGAAAAACAAAGTTGCCTCTTCCAATTCGTTACCACCACATCCAGTAAACCGCCGCGATTACGCCTGTCAGAGCGACGATAGCGCCCCCTCCGATAAACATCAGCGGAAACAGATGGCCTCTTTCCTTCGCATGCATCCAGAACAACAGTTGGATCAACGCCTGAACGATCGCCAAGGTAACAATAAAGATGAAGATAAAGGAACGATCCAATCCTCCGTACAGTACAATTGCAAATGCCAGCATCGTAAGGATGATCGAAATAATGTAAGACAAATAGTGATTCAACGGCGACTCGTGCTTTTGCCGCTTGTTCGATGCGGGTGCTTCATGCAGATTGCTGCTCATCTTAATGACCCACCTTCCCCATCAGATAAACTACTGTGAAGATGAATACCCATACCAAGTCGATAAAGTGCCAATACAGCGAGGCAACATAAAACTTAGGTGCGGTTACAACGGTCAGTCCTTTTTTCAAGCCTTGCAAAATCAGCAGCGTAATCCAGCAAATCCCGAACGCTACGTGCGCTCCGTGGAAACCGACGAGCGTATAGAAAGATGTAGCGAATGCGCTCGTTGTGAATTTATGTCCTTCATGCACGTACTCAACAAACTCGTAAATCTCCAGACCAAGGAACGAAAGACCGAACAATACGGTGATCAAAAGCCAGAACAGCAGTTGACCCAGCTTTTGGCGATGCATGGCAATGATAGCGAACACGCTCGTCAAGCTGCTCGTCAACAAGATAAAGGTCGACCAGCCGACGGTTGTAAGCTTGAAAATTTCCTGGGCCGTAGGGCCGTCAGGCACTTGATTGCGAAGCGCGATGTATGTTGCAAACAGACAACCGAATAATACGACCTCTGCGCCGAGAAATAGCCAGAAACCAAGAACTTTATTTTTCCCTTCAAGGGTAGCCGTTTCCGGGTTGGCAGGCAAAACGCCAGTATGATGAGTACTCATGCCTTAACCCCCTTGTCTTCAAGCTCTTCCGGTTCGATATGCCAGCCGTGGTCGTCGTATACGGAACGCAGGAACATGGCGATTAATGTAACGGCGATGCCTGCTCCGGCAACATAGAAGTCTTTATACATAAATCCGAAACCTGCAATGAACAAACCGAGCGACATAACCAAAGGCAGGATCGATGGCGACGGCATATGAATCGAACCTACGGGCTCTGCCGGGATCATCTCTTTGTTGCCGGCCATTTTTTCTTTCCACAATGCATCCTGACCGCGAACAAGCGGAGTTTGCTTGAAGTTGTACTCAGGTGCAGGGGATGAAATCGTCCACTCCAGAGAACGTCCGTCCCACGGATCGGCAGGAGCCGTCTTAGGCTTGACGGATGTAACGATGATGTTGATCAGGAAAACCAAAGTTCCGATACCCATCAGGAACGCGCCGATGGTACTGACCAAGTTGCCCACCTCTAGATCATGCCCAGGTTGGTAAGTAAATACGCGTCGAGGCATACCCATCAAACCAAGGAAATGCTGCGGGAAGAACGTCAGATGGAAACCGATAAAGAACGTCCAGAAATGAACTTTGCCCAAAGCTTCGTTCAGCATGCGGCCGAACATTTTCGGCCACCAGTAGTACAGACCTGCAAACAAGCCAAGCACCAGACCGCCTACGATAACGTAGTGGAAGTGAGCTACGACGAAATATGTATCGTGGTACTGGAAATCCGCCGCGGGAACCGCGAGCATAACCCCGGTAGTTCCGCCCATGACGAATGTCGGGATAAAAGCAGTTGCAAAAATGTTTGCAGTTGTAAAGCGGATTTGCCCGCCCCACAGCGTGAACAGCCAGTTAAAGATTTTCACGCCCGTTGGTACTGCGATCGCCATAGTAGCGATTGAGAAGATCGAGTTGGCTACAGGACCCAATCCTGTCGTAAACATATGGTGAACCCAAACCATGAAGCCCAAAAATCCGATCAAAACGGTTGCAAAAACCATGGAGCTGTATCCGAAAAGACGCTTTCTGGAGAACGTGGATACGATCTCGGAAATAATACCGAAAGCCGGAAGAATCAGAATGTAAACTTCGGGGTGTCCGAAAATCCAGAACAGATGCTCCCAAAGCACGTTGTTGCCGCCTCTTGCCGCATCGAAGAACGCTCCTCCGAACACGCGGTCGAACATCAGCTCGACAAGTCCTACCGTAATCGCCGGGAATGCAAGCACGATCAGACCCGAAGTAATAAATGCCGTCCATGTAAACATCGGCAGACGCATATAAGTCATGCCAGGCGCACGCATATTGATAATCGTAACGAGGAAGTTAATCCCCCCGATCAGCGTACCGATACCGGCAATTTGCAGACCAAGGACGTAGAAGTCGGTACCCTGGATATTTTTTTCCAAAGTCTGCGCCCAATCGGCAGTGGTGATCGTGGATAACGGAGCGTAACCCGTCCATCCGGCGCTAGGCGCTCCGCCCAAAAACCAGCTTGTGTTCATGAGCACGCCGCCCAGGAAGAACAACCAAAATCCAAGCGAGTTCACGAACGGGAACGCAACGTCGCGTGCTCCGATCTGCAAAGGGACGATGGCGTTCATGAAAGCAAAGATGACCGGCATCGCCGCAAAGAAGATCATCGTCGTTCCATGCATCGTTGTCAATTGGTTAAAAGTGTCCCCGATGAAAATATGCTGAGACGGGTACGCAAGCTGGATCCGAATGAGAATCGCTTCAAGTCCTCCGACGAGGAAGAAGAATCCGCCCGCGATCAAGTACAGGATACCGATTTTCTTATGGTCGACAGTCGTGAGCCAATCCATCAGTCCGCTGTATCTTTTAGCTGTGTGAGAGTGAGCCAACGTATTTACCTCCTTTATCCCGAGAAGTGATTATTTCAATGTCTGCAAGTACTGAACGATATCTTTAATCTGTCCATCATCCAGTTTACCGCCGGCATTTTTGCCGAAAGCTGGCATCTTGTTGCCCGGTTTTTCTTCCTGCGGGTTATGTATCCATTTTTCCATATTCTCAGGAGTATGTTCCAGCACACCTGCAAGCATTTTGCGGTCTGCGAAACCTTTCAGGTTAGGCGCGACCCCGGGTCCGCTGGCGTTGACTGCGTGACAGCTCATGCAGTTTTCTTTGAAAAGCTCTTCGCCTTTGGCCGCTGACGCAGGTACGGTGGCAGGTTTTTTCATATTTTCAACCCAGGCGTTGAAATCCGCTTCGCTTTTGGAAGTGACGACAAAATCCATCAAGGCGTGTGAAGCTCCGCACAGCTCCGCGCACTTGCCTTTGAACGTGTTGATCTCATCCGCTTGCAAATAAAGCGTATTCGTAATTCCCGGATTCGTATCAATCTTACCGCCAAGCGAAGGAACCCAGAATGCGTGGTTAACATCCGCAGATACCACTTCGAAAGCGATCGTTTTATTCGAAGGAATAACCAATTCCTGTGCAGTCGCAATTTGGTAATCGGGATATTCGAACTGCCACCAGAACTGATGCGCGGTTACTTTGACGTGAACGGCATCTTTGTCCTTCGTATGGTCAGCCGAATGCTTGAATGTGTATGATACTGTCGGAACGGCAAGCACCAGGAGCAGCAATATCGGAACGACTGTCCAGATGATTTCGAGAACGTGGTTGCCTTCCACTTGCTTGGGTATGCTGTCGTCGCCTTTACGCTTGCGATAGCGAACCAGAACGTACAAATAAATTGCAAAAACGACAATTACGACAAAAACCATGATAAAGAGACTCAGTTTCATCAAGAAAAGCTGCTCTTCCGCTACCGGACCTTTGGGCTTCAAAGCAGACAGGGTCGGGTCTCCACACCCCGTTAGCAAGAACGTCATTACCGCAAAAAGGGGTATTAGACGCCATAACTTTTTCCATCGACTCATTGTATCAACCCCACTTTTCGAACCAATATTTTTACCACAAAGCCCATGCACATGTCAATCAACCAAATCACACTTTATTAACTATAAATTCGTGAAAAGTTTTTGTCAATCGCTCTGGGGAAGTTCACAAATTGTTCTTAAACGGCTTATCGGTGTCAAATTTCTCTCCATGGTTATTTCCATTAACCCCCCGCTTTATGCATGAAGTGTCACAGATTCAGGGAGAATAAAAGCCCTCAAACATCCCATCCTAAAAGCATGACAAAGTTGCATAGGGGGTCTGGATCAAATATGTTTGCAAATAAGCTCAGAAACATAGGATTTCCGATTTGTGGAATCATATTCCTGATAACGTTCATCGCCGGATGCGGAGCACAGGACAGACAATACGGCAAAAGCCCTGATCACACCAACTACGGTTCTCCTTCCAAAAGCGCGGTCGAATCCGAGAGAGCATATCAAACCCAGCAGCTGTACGGGCCCGTGACGCACGACAATAAAAAGCTGGAATACAGCCAGTTCCTGTCGAACCAGCTGAATTCTTTGAACGGGGTCAATACTTCCATCGTTATGACGACCGACCAAAATGCCTACGTCGCCCTCATGATCGACAATACGGCTACAGGCACCAAAGGAACCGTTCCGGAAACGGGAAATCAGGGAACTGTCGCGGGCATCTACAATAACATAGCGCGAGATACCGATGCGATCGATTCCAACAGTCTGAACATAGGCGTCAACAATTATGAAACAGCCGTCCATCACGATTTCCTCGCGCACCGGTTCAAACAGCGGATCGCCGAAAAAGTCCGCAAACTGCAGCCTAACGTGCGAGACGTATACATTTCGGCAAACCGCGATTTTTTGAACAAAATGAACAATTATGCCCAGGAAAGCTGGAAGGGCAACTCGCTGCAGCCCTTTTTGCCCGAATTCAACAGGGTAGTAACGAACGTTTTCGGCACCGAACAGGTGCTGCCTAAATAAGTTTCTTCTATATAAATAGGCGGTCTGGCGCCGGCTCCTGTTTTCATTTGGCGGGCTATCCTGTAGAATGAGGGGTATTCAATAAGTAGGAAAAGGGAGCTGGCCGATAACCATGTCCAATGGATTTGCCTCATTAGAAATTCGCGATAGTCTCGTCAAACAATTAAAAGCTAACGGAGTCGTGGAACCGACGCCCATACAGCGGGAAGCAATCCCCGCATTGATGAGCGGAACCGATGTTATCGCGCAAGCGCAGACCGGTACCGGCAAAACGCTTGCTTTCGTGCTGCCTATGCTGGAAATCGTAAATGTAGATAAGCCGGATGTACAAGCATTGATTTTGACACCGACACGGGAGCTGGCCATTCAGATCACAAGCGAGCTGCAAAAGCTGGCGCCCGTCACCGGTGCGAACGTACTCGCCGCATACGGCGGCCAGGACGTGGAAAGACAGCTCAGAAAGCTTGAGGGAAACATACATATAGTAGTAGGAACGCCGGGAAGACTGCTTGATCATCTTCGCCGCGGGTCCCTGCAATTCTATAAGCTGAAAATGCTTGTCCTCGACGAAGCGGATCAAATGCTGCATATGGGCTTTTTGCAGGAGGTTCAGGATATTATCGCCCAAACCTCGACGCACCGCCAAACCCTGCTCTTCTCGGCCACGATGCCGCAGCAGGTGCGGAATTTATCCAAAGCGTATATGCGAAACCCGCAGGAAATTCATATTGAAACCAAACAGATTACACTGAAAGAAATCGAGCAGGTTCTGGTGCAAACGACGGACCGCGGCAAGCAGGACGCTTTGTGCGAAGCCATTGACAAGTACAAACCGTACCTGGCGATGATTTTTTGCCGGACGAAGCGCAGAGCGTCGGCGCTCAACGAAGCTTTGCAGGAGGAAGGCTACGCGTCCGACGAGCTGCACGGGGATTTGTCGCAAGCGAAGCGCGAGCAGGTCATGAAACGGTTCCGCGAAGGAAAAGTCGAGCTGCTCGTAGCGACGGACATCGCCGCGCGGGGGTTGGATGTCGAAGGCGTGACGCACGTCTTCAATTATGATGTCCCCCACGATGCGGAAAGCTACATTCACCGGATCGGGCGGACGGGACGCGCCGGCCAAACGGGCGTAGCCGTTACTTTTGCTTCCCAGCGGGATATGTTCTATATCGAGCTGATTGAAAAAGGCATCCGCATGCCGCTGCGCAAGCAGGATGCGCCAAGACGGGTCCGTGCCGAGGCAGCGGACGAAGTCAGCCCGGGCAGAGGCTCCGCCCGCAAAGGAGCCGGGCAGCAGCCCGGCGGACGCCGCGGCAGAGGCGCGCAGGACGCGGGCGCGCGGAGAGGACGCGCGGCGGGCAATGCAGCCGCGAAGGGCTGGAGCGAGCCTGCCGGCGCAGCGCGCGATGGCGGGTTCGCAGGGCGCGGAACGCGCGGCGGCGGGGCCGAGGGCACGCGAAGAGGCAGGGCTGAGCGGACAGGCGCGGGGCGCGGACAGCAGCGGGCGGGCAATGCCGCTGCGCAGAGCTGGGGCGAGCACGACGGCGCGGCGCGCGATGGCGGCTTCGCAGCGCGCGGAACGCGCGGCGGCGGGGCGGCCGAGGGCACTCGAAGAGGCAGGGCCGAGCAGACGGGCGCAGCGCGCGATGGCGGCTTCGCAGCGCGCGGAACGCGCGGCGGCGGGGCGGCTGAGAGCTCGCGGAGAGGCAGGGCCGAGCAGACGGGCGCAGCGCGCGATGGCGGCTTCGCGGAGCGCGGAACGCGCGGCGGCGGGGCGGCTGAGAGCTCGTGGAGAGGCAGGGCCGAGCAGCAGGGCGCAGGGCGCGATGGCGGCTTCGCGGAGCGCGGAACGCGCGGCGGCGGGGCGGCTGAGAGCTCGCGGAGAGGCAGGGCCGAGCAGCAGGGCGCAGGGCGCGATGGCGGCTTCGCAGGGCGCGGCGGCAGTGCCGGTGGCGACGGGTGGAGCAGTTCCAGACGCGCAGCTGAAAGCGGGGCGCGGAGCGCCGGAGGCGGCTCGGGACGCGGAGCGCGCAGCGGCAATGCAGGCGCGGAACGCGCACCCCGGCAGGGAAAAACTCAAGGGCGCGGCGCACAAAATCAACGCGGACGCGGGCGCAAATAGGTTTTCCACATTTTCGCCCGCCGACCGGTGTCTTTACCAATAGTCAATTAGGGTGTAAAATATGAGAAAGCGGTTTAATCCGATCCAACAGTCAAAAATCGTTTCATACCGAACCACGCACGTAGAATGCCCTCATATTTGCCAAATAAGGAGGTATGTTCCATGTACGCATTGAAGGAAAGAGAAATGATTTTTGTATTTACGGGTCCCCATGGGGCCGGCCGTAAAACCGTTGCGGAAATGTCCGGGTCGACGCTCGGCATCAAGCAGGTCATTTCGTACACGACAAGACCGCAAAAACCGACGGAAGTGGATGGACAGGATTACCACTTTATTACGGCAGACCAATTTGCCAGTGCGCAGGCGAACCATGAATTCATTGAGATTACAACGATCAACGATTATTTGTATGGCATCAAAAGCGCGGATATCGAACGCATGTTCCAGTCCAGCGGCAGCATTTACCTGATTCTGAACCGGTCCGGCGCCGAGACACTCAAAGCATTGTACGGCGAACATCTGGTGCGGATTTGCATTTATGCCGGCAGAGACACCCTGGAGCAAAGGATGCGGGAGAGCGGCGATTCCGAAGATGCTATTGCAACATATTTGTCCTACTACGAGGATGAGTTGGCTTACCGCGACAAATGCGAGCATAGTTTTGAAAATGTGGATTTGGCGCACACCGTTTTCGACCTGACCAAAACGTTGGACGATTATTTAAACCGCAATTTGCTGGAACTCGATTAAAGGGCAGCCAGTCATTAGTCATAAACAGGCCTGGACGCTTCCTGCGTCCGGGTCTTTTTAAATGCCAATTTGAAAGGAGCTTTTGCAAGATGAAAATCGTTTCTATAGAACCTACGCCGAGCCCCAACTCCATGAAGCTTAACCTCGACGAATCTCTGCCTGCCGGCGTGCGGATGACTTACACGAAAGACGATAGCGGGCATGCGCCGCAGCCGATCCGCGAGCTGCTGGGCGTCCCGGGCGTCGTCAGCATTTTTCATACGGCGGATTTCGCCGCGGTGGATCGGACGCCGAAGGGCGACTGGCAGTTCATACTGGCCAAAGCCCGCGAGGCATTCGGCGAAGCCGGGCCGTCTGCGGACAGCGGACTGCCTCCGGCTCAAGCCGCCGCTGAGGCGGCTTACGGCGAGGCGCAGGTGCTGGTGCAGACGTTTCGCGGCATCCCGCTCCAAGTGAGGGTTCGGGCCGGCGCGGAAGAATTCCGCGCCGCGATGCCGGAACGCTTCACCGAAGCGGCGGTCCACGCAGGCACGGCATCCCCGAACCTGATCAAGGAGCGGAAGCTCGAAGAGCTCGGCGTGCGCTACGGCGAGCTGAAAGACATCGCGGGCGAAGTCGTCCAGGAGCTGGACGCTTCCTACGACGCCGCCCGCGTCGAGAATCTGGTCTCCCTCGCGATGCGGGAGACCGCCGAAGCGCTCGCGGATGCCGGCGCGGGCGAAACCGACATCGGCGCAGCGGCGGAGCAGCTGCGCCATCCGGACTGGAAGCGGCGCTATGCCGCGCTTCAGCGGATTCAGCCGTCGCTGGAGACGCTGCCGCTGCTCGTCCATGCTCTGCAGGACGAGAACACGTCGATCCGCCGGCTGGCGACGGTCTACCTCGGGGACATCAAGGAGCCCGAGGTGCTGCCTTATCTGTATCGTGCCCTCGGGGACGATACGCCGGCCGTGCGCCGGACAGCAGGCGATACGCTGTCCGACATCGGCGACCCCGCCGCCATGCCGGCCATGGCGAAGGCGCTCAAAGACCGCAACAAGCTGGTGCGTTGGCGGGCGGCGCGCTTTTTATACGAAGTCGGCGACGACTCCGCCATCGAAGCGCTGCGCGAGGCGGCGGACGATCCTGAATTCGAGGTGCGGATGCAGGTCAAGATTGCCCTTGAGCGCATCGAAGGCGGCCACGCGGCGGAGGGCTCAGTATGGCAGCAAATGACGCGCCGCAACGATTGAATCATACTCCACAGATGGTGCAGCTCGGCGGGTAGAGGCAAGGCGCTTGACTTATCAGCCTCATCCGCTCGTTTAATGCTTGCCAATTGCGAAAAGCCTGCGAAAGTGCAGGCTTTTTCTGCTAAAATAGCCCGATTTCAGGAAAAGCCTGCAATTGTGCAGGAATTTTTGCTCAAAATGGGGCCGGGGCCCGGTTTTTCGCGGAAAGCCTGTACTTTTGCAGGAATTCTTCCCAGCTAGCGCATCAACGCTTAAAAAGCTGCACTTTTGCAGGCTTTCTCCACGCTGCCAAGCATATGCATCTCCTCTGGCGGATGAGTTATGCACTAGTCTCACTTTATAGGCAAGTAGAATGCATCCCAATTATCTTCATTTTCTGTGGAGTGACGTGTGCAAGCCGCAGCCGCTCGTTTGATGCTTGCCAATTGCGAAAAGCCTGCGAAAGTGCAGGCTTTTTCTGCTAAAATAGCCCGATTTCAGGAAATACCTGCAATTGTGCAGGAATTTTTGCTCATAATGGGGCAGGGGCCCAGGTTTTTGCGGAAAGCCTGCACTTTTGCAGGAATTCTTCCCAGCTAGCGCATCAACGCGTAAAAAGCTGCACTTTTGCAGGCTTTCTGCGCGTTGCCAAGCAGATGCCTTTCCTCACGCCAACAAAAAGCACGCCCCCTCCCTCCGGCTTACCGGCATGGCGGGGCGTGCTTTTAATTCTTCCCAGCGAGCGCATCAGCGAGCAAAAAACTGGTCGAGTAGGCGGGGCCTTTCCTTCTCGGATTGTGCCCCATACCCCTCTCAGATCCGTACGTGCGCAATTCACGCATACGGCTCCTCACTTCGA
>NZ_JBZYAO010000059.1:0-32155 GCF_059820445.1 Paenibacillus sp. sgz302190 | reverse complement strand
AAGACTCGTTATTGGTGATGTGGCTAACACCTTTCCAAGCAGGGTTCCCACCTGCTACCTCACTCGACCTATGCTTGGTCGCTCCACTTTTGCAGGCTTTCTCGCAGCGGACATCCTCTCGCTTGAGCACCATACTGAGCAACGCAAAAAGCCGCATCCCGTCCTGTCGACGGGGCAGCTTTTTTGTCACTCAACGTTCAGGTGGAAGCACGGAATGAAGAGGTAATACCTAAAGAATCATTATTTTTGGATCGTCTACTCGTCAGTGCTTTGTCGACGTCCTCCTTCGTCACCCTCTTTGCGTCAGGGGGCAATTGCTTCCTCGATTGTTTGAACCAGTTTACCAGTCTATCGTTCAAGCCAACCCGCAGCTCATTTGAAAACAGATGATCCAGCTTAAGATAGTGCCTCTCCGCTTCATTGCGCCGTCCGGTTGCCGTATAAAGCTTCATCAGCGCCAGTCCGTCGTCTTCGTTATACGGATCCCCCTCCTGAATCCGTTCGTACATCTCGAGCGCTTCCTCCCGCATCCCTGCTTGTTCATAGAATCGGGCTAACGAACGGGCGTGCTGATACCACAGCTTCCTTAGTCTTTCGCGTTCGTCCTCCGCCCACCAATAATCGCACTCCTGGAAATAGTCCCCCTCATAAAGCTCAAGCAACTGCCGCAGTTTGGAGTGACTGTCCTCCAAATGATCTCCGCTCACCTGCCGCAAACCATCTTCCCATTCGTCCATATCAATCCGAATGCGGCTTGTGTCAAGCAGGTAGCCTTCTTGGATCGTCATATTGCGGATGGGAGCATCGATGCCCATTTGCTTCAAGCACTGTCTGATGTGATAAATCGATGTGTATAATTGACCCGCTGCCTGCTTCGCGTCAAGATCCGACCACAGCAGCTCCAGAAGCGTTTCCTTGAGGACGATATTGCCGCGATGGTGCAGCAAATACGCAAACAGAGCCTGCGTTTTTGCCGTCCGCCATTTCGGAATTTCCGGAGCCCCGCCGCTGTGTTGAAACCGGAGAGAGCGAAAACAGAGAATGCGGGAAGGCGCTGTTGGTTGAACATCTTCTTGTTTATGCAATCTTCTTTGCAGCAATCGTTGAATCGCTTTGTCCAAACGGTCTTGATGCAACGGCTTAAGCAAATAATCGACCGCATTCAATTCGAACGCTTTGACAGCATATTCGGTATATCCCGTTACAAACACAATATCGATTCCCGGACAAGTCTCCTGCGCCAACTCCACCGCATCGATTCCCGATAGTTCCGGCAAGTGAATATCGAGAAACACGACGTCCGGCTGAAGTTCCGGCATTAGCGCTATAGCCTCCCTCGCGTCCCGAAACGAACCGACAATCGAAATCCCGGAATATCCCGAGAGCATTCGCCGAATTTGATTTAGCACTAGCGGTTCGTCATCCACCAACATGATCTTCATCTATTTCACACTCCATGAAATGTATGCATTGTTTATCGGTTCCATTTTGACCGCTATACCATACTATCGGCATTTTGGCAATGGAAGATTAGAGCGTGTGAAAGTACACGCAGCTTGCAAAGATTTTGTAGAGTTCCTTTTGTTATGATCAAAGATGTCGAATAGACATGGATTTTAGCGAGATATCGGGATTGAGGTGCTTTGGCTCCCTATCGGATAGGAGATGAGAACGGAAGAGAGTCATCATTGTTTGATTGATTGATGGGAATGGAATTCGCACAGATTAATTGTATCAGGAGATGATGAAATGGTGTTTGACAGGAAAGGTAGGATGAACTGGAAGAAGCCGCTCAAGCTGCTGCTGGTCGGCGCCTTGACAATAGGTTTATGGCCTACCGTGCTGGCTCCGCAAACGGCCAAAGCGGCGGTGGCAGCAGGGCCGGGCGGGGTTACCACAAATCTTCACTTATGGCTCCGTGCCGATGCCGGCGTGACGGCGGCGAACGGTACAGTTTCAGAATGGAAAGATCAGAGCGGCAATAACCGTGATTTCTCTCAAACCGATGCTACCAAACAACCTGTTTATAGTGATGATAGCAACCGGCTTAATTTTAATAAGGCAGTAGCCTTTGACGGGGTGCAAGATTATTTATTAAATGCGAATGGTGTTCTGGGAAACAGCACCAACAATAATTTTAATATATTTTTAATGTCGGGTATAGGAAGCGGTTCGAACTCCATTTTTTGGGAGGAAACGTCCGGTGGAGGCAGGTTAAATGTGCATCTGCCTTATAGCGGAACTGTTTATTGGGATGCCGGGAGCCAATCTACCGAGCGAGTATATGCTTCTGCAGGAGCAGTAGTGGGCAATCCTTATATTTGGAACTTTAATTATGGAATCAATGGTTCCGGCGACGCAGGTCAATCCATTTATCGTGATGGGAATGCGCTTGTTTCTGTGCCCAGCCGAACGAATCCTTTAACAGGTATTAACCATAAAATGTCACTCGGCTCGCAATATGATAGCGTTGGAACTCCATTAAGTTTTTACAAAGGCCAAGTAGGCGAATTGCTTTTCTATTCAGGTCCGTTGACGGCTACCGACAGGCTTAAAATCAATTCCTATATGGCGATCAAATACGGAATATCGTTAAACAATCTCAATTATTTGAATTCGGATGCCAATCCAATTTGGAATGCAGATTCAACATATAATAGTAATATTGCAGGTATTGCCCGCGACGATGCGCAAGATTTGCATCAAAAGCAAAGCCGTTCGGCGAACGATGCATCGAAGATGACAATTGGCATTGGAGCACAGTTGTCAACGAAAAATGAGAGTATTTCAGAAACGCTTGCAGATAAACAGTCATTAATCTGGGGCGATAACGGAAAAGGTTTAATATTTAGTAAGCAGATTGGCACGACAGACAAAAACCGTGCAGAACGTGTATGGAAAGTCCAGAATACCGGGAATGTCGGCGAAGTGCTGATTGCGATTCCGAAGGATACGATTCCAGCAAATTCGACGTTGCTTGTCAACGATAACGACTCCGATTTCACGAGTGCCACAGAGCATCAATTAACAACAGTAAGCTTTGAGGGAAAAGATTATTTTACGACAAAAACAGCCTTGGCGGATGGCAAATTCTTCACCTTTGCTGCTCCAGTGCCAGTGCCGAATAGTGCAGCGGCAGCGGGCGGGAATACTATTATTCTTACGTTCGACAAAGAGGTAGCGGGGACAAATTTAACCGGGTTTATAATTACAATTGACGGTACACCATCAACATCGGTCATTAATGTTGACCCAACTGACGCTAAGAAAATGATTTTTACTTTACCGGCAGGAACGGATGTCACCCACAAAACAGTGAATGTGTCCTACAATGGCATAGGTAACTTAAAAGGTACGAACGGTGTGCCTGTGAATCAATTCTCAATGGATGTAAAAACAGGCACTTTAGTTAGTGCGGCGAACAACAGTGTCGACGCAAGCCCGCGTAATGTCACGGTAGGCGGTTCGATGACGCTAACGGCAGCGGGAGACCGGCAGTCGGAAACAGGAGCGGTGTACGGAGACGAGAGGTACATCCCGACAAGCTGGTCATCGACGGAAAGCGGCAAATCGGGAACGTTCAGCGCAAGCGGAGTCACCTATACCTCCACTTATACGCCTGCGACAGCAGGCAGTTACACGGTAACGGCTACTTTCACGAAGCAAACGTGGGATGGCAGCGCATGGACAGATACGACCACGACGGACATGAAGACGATCACCGTTACGGCCGCTCTTCCTACGATGGGAGGCAGTGTAGCGATCAGCGGTGAAGCCAAGGTCGGTCAAACGTTGACGGCAGATGTAACGGGGATTACATATACGCCGAGCACAACGGGCAACGTGCCGACTTACCAGTGGTATCGGAACGGAGTCGCCATCACAAATGCGACGGGTTCCAGCTACACGTTATCCGCAGACGATCTCGGCGCATCCATCACCGTAAAGGTCACCGCAGACGGTACGCATGCGACAGGCAGCGTAACGAGCGCGGCGACAGGTGCGGTTGCGGCAGCGGACGGAGCAGCGGCTCCAACCAATGTCATTTTGGACGCAAGTGCGCAGACGCTGTCGTGGAACAATGTATCGGGATATCCCAATGCTTCCGATTATGAGTATTCGCTGGACGGCGGGACAACATGGACGACAGCAACCGCCAATCCGCAGACGCTGACAAGCGTGCCGAATCCTGTTTCCAATGCCCAAGTTCGCGTAAAAGGAGACTCCAACGCCGGTCGGGCTCCCGGTGCAGCCGGTACGGCCACTCTTCCGACGATGGGGGGCAGCGTCGGGATCAGCGGAGTTGCCAAGGTTGGTCAAACGTTGACGGCAGATGTTACGGGAATTACATATACGCCGAGCACGACGGGCAACGTATCGACTTACCAATGGTATCGAAACGGAGTCGCTATCACAAATGCGACGGGTTCCAGCTACACGTTATCCGCAGACGATCTCGGTGCAGCCATCACCGTAAAGGTTACCGCAGACGGTACGCATGCGACAGGCAGCGTGACGAGCGCGGCGACGGGTGCGGTAGCGGCAGCGGACGGAACGGCAGCCCCGGCATCTCCTGTAGAAGCTGGTAAAACAGCAACAAGCATTACGTTGCAGGCAGTTACCGGTCAGGAATACAGCAAAGACGGCGGCGTAACGTGGCAGGACAGCCCGACGTTCAGCGGACTGACGCCGAACACAGACTATACGTTTGTAACCCGGGTGAAAGCGACAGCGACTCAGAACGCGTCTGCTGCCAGCGCGGGAACTACGATTCGTACTTCGGTTTCCTCGTCCGGCAATGCGGATTTAAGCAGTTTAACGCTGTCAAGCGGAACGTTAAGCCCGGCTTTTACGTCAGGCACGACAGACGGCTATACCGCAAGCGTGGCGAACAGCGTGAGCAGCATCACAGTGACGGCGACGGCACATGGTTCCGATCATGCTGCGGTGACGGCGAGTGTATACAATAGTGCAGGCACATTGGTAAAAGGTCCGATTTCGTTGACGAGCGGCGTCGCTTCCGATTCGCTGCCGCTGAGCGTAGGCAGCAATACGATTAAGGTGGTTGTGACGGCGCAGGACGGAACGACGCAAACGTACACCGTGACGGTTTCACGCGCGTCGGATACGACCTCCTCCGGCTCGTCTTCAACCGGTAGCGGTGGCAGCGGTGGCGGCGGCAGTCCCGGCAGTGCGTCAGACAGCTCGATTGGATTCCGCGTCATCGTGAACGGCAAGGAGTATGATCAAATCGCCACGGGCGCTATAACCAAAGAAGGCGGGAAAAGCGTGCTGGCAGCGACGGTGGATACGGCCAAACTAGCTGCGCAGCTTGAGCAAGAGGGCGACAAGCCGGTCGTCATCGTCCCTGTGGCGACGGTGAGTGCGGACAAAGTGACGACGGTGTTGACCGGCGATGCAGTGAAAGCGATGGAGAACAAGCAAGCGGTATTGGAAGTACAGACGGCTAACGGGAACTACAAGCTCCCTGCGGCGCAAATCGCGATCGACCGATTGGCGACGCAGCTTGGCGGACAGGTGAAGCTGTCGGATATCGTCGTCCATGTGGACATTGCCAAAAGCGATGCGGCGAAGGTTCAACTCGCGGCAAACATGGCGGAAAAAGGGAAGTTCAGCGTCGTCGTGCCGTCGGTCGATTTCACGGTAACCGCTTCTTACAACGGCAAAACGGTGGACGTAGACAAGTTCAACACGTACGTTCAGCGGGAAATTCCGCTGCCGGACGGCATCGACTTGAACAAAATCACAACCGCAACCGTGCTTGCGGCGGACGGAACGATTTATCATGTGCCGACCTACATTACCGTTCGCGGCGGGAAGTATTATGCGGTTGTGAGCAGCTTGACGAACAGCACGTACACCTTGATCTGGCACCCGATGACGTTTACAGATGCAGCAGACCATTGGTCTAAAGACGCAGTGAACGACATGGCGTCGCGGCTGATCGTGAACGGAGTCGACAAGACGCATTACAATCCGAATGCGGCGATTACGCGCGCGGAGTTCGCAGCGATTATCGTTCGTGCGCTCGGTCTCCCCGAAAACGGGAAAAAATCGGCGTACAATGATGTGAAGTCCGGCGATTGGTACGTCGGCGCGGTGGCTAAAGCGCAGGAGTACGGCATCATTGAAGGATACGAGGACGGAACGTTCCGCCCGAGCAAAACGATCACCCGCGAAGAAGCGATGGCGATGATCGCACGGGCGATGAAGCTGACGGGACTTAACGCAAGCGTCAGCAGCGCGGACGCGGCATCCGTACTTGCCCCGTTTGCGGACGGCGCGGCAGTAGACGCATGGGCGAAACAAGCAGTCGCGGCTACCGTGAAGAACGGGCTGGTCAAAGGCTCCGACGCGGGACTGCTGCCGACGAGCGACATTACCCGGGCGGAGACGGCGGCCATCGTGCAACGGATGCTGAGGAAGGCCAATCTGATCGATAACCGAAATTCCAAGTAGAAGAGAAAGTGGCATGCAACGGGGCCGTCCGTCAGCGAATATAAAGCTGAAGGACGGCCCCTTTATTTGCTTGTTGAAATTGTGGCCGCATCCCGTCCTGTCGACGGGGGCAGCCTTTTTGTCGATTTCAAGCCTCTTTGCAAACCATAAGGCAATTGCCGTCCGGGTCTTTGAACACGAACCAGTGGCCGTTCTCGATGGCCGTGACTAGCTCGACGCCCTGATCTTTGAAATATGCGTAGGCGCCTTCCAGATCGCGCGTCGGGAACATAACCGCCGGGGCTTGAAGCGCTGCGCTCCCCCACCTCGGCATCGTATCCAAAATAACGCCGGGACCCTCCACAGGCAGCGGACAAATATGCCCATGCAAAATGGGCGTATCGAGCGGAAAGCCGAAAAGCCGGCAGTACCAGTCTCTCGCTTGTTCAATGTCGCGGACCGGAATAAAAGCTCCGGCCATTTTAGGCAAAAGCGGGCTGGTCATCGCAAATCCCTCCTAACTCAATTCTTTTACCGAATCCAAAACGGATTGCACATGATTTTTCACTCGAACTTTGCGCCACTCCCGGGCGATCCTGCCTTGCTCATCAATCAGGAATGTGGAGCGTTCGATTCCCATATACTCGCGCCCGTACAGCTTTTTGAGCGTCCATACCCCGAATAGTTCGGCGACCCTGTGCCCCTCGTCGGACAAGAGCACAAACGGCAATTCGTACTTGGCGATGAATTTATCGTGCGCTTTGAGCGGGTCCGGGCTAATGCCGATAACCTCGGCTCCGAGCTCGGCGAACTTGCCGTTAAAATCGCGGAAATCGCATGATTCCGTCGTACATGTCGGCGTATTGTCCTGCGGGTAAAAATAGATGACCAGCTTTTTGCCGCGGTAATCCCGCAAAGACACTTCTTTCCCGTTCGATCCGGGAAGGGTAAAATCCGGCGCCGCCGGTCTTGCCGATACTTGCGTCATGAATAGCCTTCTCCTTCTGCATTCCCTGAATTTGCTATATGACACATTATGCGATATTACCAGGGGAACGGCAACTTCATTTGTCAAAAAGCGAAACTTCAGGAACTCTATTGCGTATGAGAAAATATGGAAATTTCAATAGATACTATCATACTTTTGAAGGAGTGTATGCAATGATCGTTCGTTTCAAACGTTTGACGATGGCAGCGGCACTTGGGTTAACGTTAGCGACACCGGCTTTTTCCGCTTCCACCGCTTTTGCCGACTCGTCTCCCGTGACGCGGGGACAGTTTATCAAGCAAATTACAGACGAGCTCAAGCTGGCCCCAGTCAATAAAAATTTAGGGCTCCCGGCCGATGTCGGCATCGACTCCCCATACGCGGATGCGGTGCGGATCATGCTGGAGCGCAAAACCATGTACGGTTACTCCGACGGGACGTTCCGGCTGGATCAGCCGATCAGCAAGGATGAGGCGTCTTTCGTAATCGGACGCTTTCTCGGAATCGCCGATCCGCTGGCCGGAACGAAGCTGAAAGATCATTTTGGCCTGGATTTCGGCAAAGATGCGGGAATTACGGCTGACACAGCGTCTGCGCTGATCCGGAAATCGCTGGCAAACGACCCCGATGCATCCGATTGGCTGACGAATGCGGGCAAATCGCAAACCGAGCTGAAAACGTTCCGCGCCGTTACCGATATGAACATGAACATCGCCTTCAAACCGGACCAAGGCATCGAATTGAGCAATATGAAAACGGCTTCCCATTCGCAAACGGAATTCAACGTCGACCAGGGCATGCACCAGACCGTCACGATGAAAACGCCGGGCGCGGATACCAAGGAAACAACGGTCACAACGGAAATATACACCGTCAAAGACGGCACTTTCGTCAAGATACCGAGCCCGCTTACGAACGAAGGCACCGTGTGGTACGATATGAGCAAACAAATGCCGTTTACATTCGACCAACTGCTGGCTCTGCAAAAAAGCAATATGGACTTGAGCAAAACGTTCGTGACACCTTATTTCTTCAGCCGGGATCTCGGCACCGTGGAAGCTGGCGGCAAGAAGCTGCACAAAGTGGAGGTTAACGGGAAATTAACGAACGCAGCGGACATCATTAAAGCGCTGGGCGCCATGGGCAGCATGAACAGCAGCCAAAGCATGTTGAAAGATATGGCCGACTCTATGGAATTGTCGCAAATGAGCGTCTCGATCTCGGCCGTCATGACGTTCGAAGAGCAAACCAAGCTTCCGGTAAGCATGGCCGGCGACTACTCGGTCGCATATGGCGATGGAGCGGCAATACCGGTCGATCACATGGACATGTCCCTGAACATGACGTTCAAAGATATCAATCAGGCTATCGATATCAAACTCCCGGCAGAAGCGAAAGCAGCGAAACCGTTCTCTCTGCCCGGCGCACCCGCAGGAAACAATTAAACGCGGAACCGTGGAAACAGAAGCCGACGGCATGCCAAAAGAGACGCCCTCCACGGGCGTCTCTCGCATTGTCGGGGAAAATGTAGCCACTAGTTCGGGCAACGTAGGGTAAGCGGATTGCCGAGATAATGGCTCCACTCGTTCCGGGCAACCGGGGTTAGGCGTTTTTCGGGAAAATGGCGGCTCTCGACCGGGACAACCGGGGGTTAGCGCTTTGTCGAGAAAATAACGACACCCTGGCCGGGGCACCCGGGGTTAAGCGGCTTATCGGGAAAATAGCGGCACTCGCCCCGGAGCACCTGGGGTAGGCGGCTTGCCGGCCCGAAAACCTGCAAAAGTGCAGGCTTTTTCAAGGGAAACGGTTCTTTTTGGGAAAAAGCCTGCGATTGTGCAGGAATTTCTGTGCAGAATGGCCCCGAGCCCCGCATATAGCGAAAAAAACTGCAGATTTGCAGGAATTTTTCGAATCCGGAGCATCAACGAGCAAAAAGATGTACTTTTGCAGTTTTTTGGGCAGGTTTTCCGTGCGGGGCCGATGGAATTTGACCGCCGCCATGCCTCGGTGGCACAACACCAGCCCGGGATTCGCGCGCACTGTCGAGAAAATAGCGGCTCTCGACCGGGGCGCTTAGGGTTGGACGGCTTACCGGCCCGAAAACCTGCAAAAGTGCAGGCTTTTTCGAAGGAACCGGTTCTTTTTGGGAAAAAGCCTGCGATTGTGCAGGAATTCCTGCGCAGAATGGCCTCGAGCCCCGCATATAGCGAAAAAAACTGCAGATTTGCAGGAATTTTTCGAATCCGGAGCATCAACGAGCAAAAAGATGTACTTTTGCAGGTTTTCCGTGCGGAGCCGATGGAATTTGACCGCCGCCATGCGTCAGCGCTACAAGGCGCGCCCGGGATTCGCGCACGCTACCGATGCCGCGCTTGCTCTGGCAAGCGATTTTTTGCGCCGACTCTAGACAGACACGTTTCCGCCCTGTCTCAAGGATGTTCCGGAGGGCGTCTTTGAAACGGGCTGGTCGATTTCCAGGAGTCTGGCGGGCGGAGTTGCTTTTGTACATACCACATATAGCGATGGAGCGGCAGTACCAGCCGATCTTCTGCTGAGTTCATCGGGCAGACGTCTAACCGATCACTCGCTGGTTTCTCAAAAGAGCCAGCAGTTGGTTGAAATCTCTTTGCAAAGCGGCGACGTCGGAAGCCGTGGAGTCCGGCATCGCTTTTGGCGTGAATCCGATGTTGCCGATCATCGTCCGTTTAGCCGCGTACGGCGCCGACTTGGGTTCGTCGATCGTGAACGTGCTTGCGCTAATATTCCGCAAAATATTGTTGCTGAATACCATATAATGCTCGGTCTCTTTCACGTAGCCGCCGAAGCCGGTCAGCTCGATGCCATGCTCGCAGTCCGAAATGATATTGCCGTCCATCACAAAATATTTGGGCTTGGACATGCTTACGGCTTGCCGGCACAGCGAGAAAACATTGCCGTTCAGCGCCAGGGCCAAATCGTCGATGCCCAGGAAGCCCGTTTCAAAGCCGCTGATCGTGTTGCCGGATATCGTATAGCGGGCCGGGCTCAAGCCCCCTCCCGCTTCAATGCAAATCCCGGTTCCCAGCTTCATCGAATTAAACAGCGAGTTGTTGCTGATCGTAATATCCGCAGAGCCCGAGATCAGATTGATGACTTTATTCGTGCTGTCCGGAGTATCGTAACCGCACTCTCTGAATGTGTTGCCGGTGATCGTAATCGATGAGGAGGAGTCTTCGACGTGGATCGCTTCCCGTTGAATGCGGAAGAACGAGTTGTTCGCTACGACGACGTTGCATCCGTAAGCGATGCCGACGGCGAAGCCTTTTTGCGTGGAGGCGGAGCTTGTCTTTTTAAAAATGTTGTTGGAAATAATGATATCCGGAAACAAGGTGAGCTCGGCATCGGCATCTTCTGTTTTTTTGATGTTCAGTTCGATGTAATCTCCGCCACCGTTGCGGAACGTGCAGCCCGTCACCAGCAGTCCTCTGCCCCGGGCAAACTGGTCGAGCAGCACGCTGTACGATGTCTGGGCGTCGAAGGTGCAGTTCGTAATGGAAATGTCTTCAACCGAGACGTTGTCCTCTTTGGCCAGGTTGTTGTTGATGTTGATCCCTTTTTGCCCTTTTACGAAAAGTACGCTGTCGATGCGGATGTTGGCCGCTGTGGAATTTTCTCCTTGCGAGAGATGAATTCCCGTCTTTCTGATGCCGGCCGACGACAAATCCAGCGTTAAGTTCTCGATAGCGGTGAAACTCGCCGAAATATCCACGAGCACCCGCAGCGATTCGCCGGCCGAGATCACCGTCTTGTTGCCCAGTCCGCGCAGCCGGACGTTCGGCTGCCTCAAGTTCAGCGTCTCGGCAAGCACATATGACGCATCCGCGATCACTTCCCCGCCTCCGGCATCTCCGGCCGCATTCACCGCGTCCTGAAGCGACGGGTATTCCGAGGCGTAAAACGTATTGACTGGCCCGGCGGCCTTCGTGACCGCAGGAGCAAAAGCGCCGCCCGCCAGCACCGCAGCACCCATCGCGCCCAGCGAGGCCAACGCTTTTCTTCTTGTCATCGTCATTTTCCGGTCATCTCCCATGACATTCCTCCTTGTAAATTTCACGCCGCAGCAATCCTTGCGGGTGCTTGTCCTACGTTTCATTATATATTTAGATACATTTTGTATCAAGAAAAACCGCAAAAAAAGCCCTCCGTTCGTAAAGCACGAATGAAGGGCCTCTGTGGTCGACGGACCGCCGTCATGCAGCACAACACCGCGCGCCCGATAGCTGCGGGCGGTGCGAATTGCGGATCAAGAACCTGCGCCGCGGTAACGTTTGACGCCTATATTCCAGATCGTGAATCCTATGAAGCTGAATACGATGCCGACAACGGGTGTCAGCAGCGCGAACCATTTCCAATTCGCCGGGTCCAAAAAGTAAGCCGCCGGATAAAAGCCCACGAATGCAAAGGGCAAAATCCACGTCAAAATGCTGCGGAGCAGCTTATTGTATATGGTTGCCGGATATCGGCCATAATTTTGAATGTTCCAGATCAACGGCAAAATGCCTGTCGGAGCATCCGAGAAAAAGGAGAGCGAGGTCAGGGATATATAGATTCCCGCATAGATCAGCACCGACCCGATGACAAGAACGATGAAAATGAGCGGATCGTGCCAATGGAACGGAAGACCCAGTTTGACCCAGGAGTACACCATCACGCCGGCGCCGGCCAAGGCGCTGAACAGCGAGGCGGGATCGAGATTTTCCAGCATCAGCTGCCACAGATTATAAGCCGGCCGGGTCAGAATGCGGTCCATTTCTCCTTTGACGATGTACCGCTCGCTGAATCCCCACAAGTTGAAGAAAGTGATAAACAAGCCGTAGGGGATCATAAAATAACCGTAGATGAACAAAATCTGCTCCTGGTTCCAGCCGCCCATGGACGCGGTTTGCAAAAACACAACGAGAATGAAAAACAAGTTAAGGCCGTTAAACAATAAATCCGAAAGCACTTCGATCCAAAAATCGGAGCGGTAAGTGAGCCGGGTTTTCATGTAATTTTTCAAATAATCGGCGATCAGGGATACGTAGAACATGCCGCTCAACCCCCTTGCACGAACAAGCGCGTTCTGGATTTGACCCAAATCATGTAAATCGGGATGATCAGCACGAGGAACCAAATCGCCTGCACGCCCAGCATTGCGTAAACATCCGAGCCTGTAATCTTACCGGTAAATACGGCGCTCGGCAAGTACGTAATAGCTTGAAAGGGAAGCCATTGCAGAACCGTTTCCGACCACCCCGGGAAAAAGGACACCGGAATGATCAAACCGGAGAAGAGATCGACGGCAACGCGCTTCATGCGCATGAGCCCTTCGTTGTTCTCCAGGAAAAAAGCGCACAAGCCGGTAATGATGTTAATCTGCGTGTTGATCAGGAAGCTGAAAAACAGCATGATCAAATAAATCAGCCAGAGATCCGGCCGTGTCGGCAATTCTACCGGCAGCAGCAGCGATATGACAACCATGCCGGGAGTCGTAAACAGCAGCAGGCGGAAAACCCCTTCGCCCAAGCCTTGCATCATTTTGACCGTTACATAATTGTAAGGCCGTATGAACTGGATAGCTACGCTGCCGTCCCGGATTTCGGTGGCGATCTCGCGGTCCAGGTTGTTGAAATAAAATGCCCGTCCCATCCAAGAGATAGCGACGTACGTCGTCATCTGTCCTAAAGTCATCCCGCTGATTGTCGCCTGCGCGCCATAGATGGCTTTATAGACAAAATAGTAAGACCCGATGTTAAGGGCATAAATTAATATGCCGCTGTAATAATTAACGCGGTAAGCGAGCATCATGAGGAAACGCATGCGGATAATTTCCATATAAGCGCTAAGCATGAATAACTTCTCCTTCTGCCTGCTGCGCTTCCGGTTCCTTTTTGGCCTCCGCCGATCCCGACTTGTAGATTTCGCGGACGATATCGTCCGTATTCGTTTCGACGATTTTAATATCTTCGATTTGCAGGACGCCGACGACGCGGCTCAGCACCTCCGAGACATTGGCCCGGTCCTGCGGAATAAACACCTTGGCCGACAGCTCATTTTCGACCTGCCAGGCAACGTCGAGGCCTTGCGTCAGCTCCTGAAGCCGCTGCAGCGTCACCGGATGGACGAATTGCAGAACGACTTCCTTGCCTTTGCCCCATTTGGCTTTGAGCTCATCCAGGCCGCCGTCGTAAATGATGTTGCCGTCATCCAGCATAATGACCCGCGAGCACAGCGCTTCGATATCCTGCAAATCGTGCGTCGTCAGCAGAATCGTAGTCTCATACCGCTGGTTGAGCGATTTGAGAAATTCGCGGATCTCGGTTTTCACGACGATGTCCAGACCGATTGTCGGTTCATCCAGAAACAGAATCGCCGGATTGTGAATCAAGGAAGCCGCAAGCTCGCAGCGCATCCGCTGGCCGAGGCTCAGCTTGCGCACGGGCCGCGACAGCAGCTCGGACAACTGCAGGCGCTCCACGAGCTCGTCGAGCCGCTTTTTGTAGTCGGCTTCCGAGACGCGGTACACTTTTTTCAGCAGCTGGAACGATTCTACGACGCCGATGTCCCACCACAGCTGACTGCGCTGGCCGAACACGACGCCGATGCCCGATACGAACTTCTCGCGCTCCTTGTGCGGAATGAAGCCGTTGACCTTGATATGCCCCGAGGTCGGGACGAGAATGCCGGTGAGCATTTTGATCGTCGTCGATTTGCCGGCGCCGTTTTCGCCGATATAGCCGCATATTTCCCCTTTGGGGATTTGGAAGCTGATGTCCTTAACGGCTGTGACATGTTTGTATTCCCTTTTGAACAGATCCTGGAAAGCGCCTTTCAGCCCTCCGCGGCTCTGCTGTACTTGAAATTCTTTGCGAAGCTGATGAACGTCAATCGCCAACATGACTTAACCTCCCTGTCTTCGTAGACTCGGCAACAATTTATTCCATTATTCGCCAGAACTTGCTATCGAAGTTTTGCAACAACTATAATAATGAGCATAAGTGGCTCATTTGAGCAACACTTCCATGATACATGAATTCTGTAAATAAAAAAAGTACAGATGATTAACAATCCCTGTGCGAAAGGAGCTGCGATTCTTTGAAAATAGTGAAGCGGACTTTGCTCCTGATCGGTTTGCTGCTTATGGTGGTTATCGGTTATTACGGATATTCTTTTTATAATTTCGCCAATAACATATCAAATAAATCAGCGGATCCCCAAGGCGGCGGCGGGCCGTTGTCGGCCAAGTCGTTCAAGGGGCAAAGCGATAAGTATACGCCTCCCAAATGGGAAGGCCAGCAGCGCGTGAACATTCTTCTGCTCGGCGGCGATTCCCGCGGAATGAAGCAAAACGAACTTCCCCGTTCGGACAGCATCATGCTCGCATCCATCGACCCGGTTACCAAAAAAGCGTACCTTTTCTCCATACTAAGGGATACATATGTGAAAATACCCGGCAGCGGCGACGACCGGATCAATACGGCCATTACGACCGGCGGACCGAATCTGGCGATGAAAACCGTCAGCGATCTGCTCGGCATTCCTGTGCAGTACTATGTGTATACGGATTTCAAAGGCTTCATCGCGCTCATCGACGCTGTCGGCGGCATCGACCTTGAGGTCGAGAAAGATATGAAATATTCCGACTCCGAAGACGACCATGTATACGACATTAATTTGAAAAAGGGCATGCAGCACCTCGACGGCAATACGGCACTCCAGTACGTCCGCTTCCGGCACGACGCCCTGTCGGATTTCTCGCGTACGGAACGGCAGCGCAAATTTTTGATGGCCGTGGCGCAAAAGCTGCAGTCGACAAGCTCGCTCATCAAGCTTCCGCACATCCTGAATTCCATCGATCCATACATCGATACGAATATAAGCGTATCCGACATGCTCAAGCTGGGCTCCCTCGGGTTCGAAGCGAAAGCCGACGGCGTCGTCAGCTCCCAGCTTCCGCCATCCGATCTGCTCGTAGAAAAAACGGTGCGCGGCGCCGCCGTCATCGCGGCGGACAAAAACAAACTGCAAACTTATGTGAAAAACTTGTTCGCAGGCACGGCGGAAGCCGATGAAGGGCCGACGAAGCCGTCGCCCTCTCCTTCGCCCAAATCGCCGGCAAAAACGGCGAAGCAATAGGCCGAGCCTGCGGACATCCTTCACTTGCCGCAGGGTGCTGCCGTTCTCCACAACCGTCCGTGCAATGCCCCGCCCGGCATCGTCAATCTTGCCCGCCTCTGCCCGGAGAATGCCTGTCGGCTTCCACCCGGACAGAGGCTTTTTGCGGGCACCGCCTGCGATCAAATATAGCAAAGGAATGATTCTATTTATGATGGAACGCAAAAGATCCGAGCAGCTCTACCAGGAAGCGCTGCAGCATATCGTGGGAGGCGTCAACAGTCCCTCCCGCTCGTTCAAAGCCGTAGGCGGCGGCGCGCCCGTCTTCATGAAGCGCGCACAGGGCGCTTACTTCTGGGATGAAGACGGCAACCGCTACATCGATTACCTCGCCGCCTACGGCCCGATCATTACCGGTCACGCGCATCCGCACGTGACCGAGGCGATCTGCGAAGCCGCGCGCAGCGGCACGCTGTACGGCACCCCGACCGAACTCGAGATCGAGTTCGCCAAAATGCTGAAGTCGGCGATTCCGTCGCTCGACAAGGTCAGGTTCGTCAACTCCGGCACGGAAGCCGTGATGACGACGATTCGCGTGGCGCGCGCCTACACGGGGCGCACGAAGATCATCAAGTTCGCCGGGTGCTACCACGGCCACTCGGATCTCGTGCTCGTGGCGGCCGGCTCCGGGCCGTCCACGCTCGGCACGCCGGATTCCGCCGGCGTGCCGGCAAGCATCGCGCAAGAGGTCGTCACCGTGCCGTTCAACGACATTCCGGCGCTGGAGGACGCGCTTGCGCGTTGGGGCGAGGACGTGGCCGCCGTCATGGTCGAGCCCATCGTCGGNCCGGCAAGCATCGCGCAAGAGGTCGTCACCGTGCCGTTCAACGACATTCCGGCGCTGGAGGACGCGCTTGCGCGTTGGGGCGAGGACGTGGCCGCCGTCATGGTCGAGCCCATCGTCGGCAACTTCGGCATGGTCATGCCCCATGCCGGCTACCTCGAGCGGCTCTGCGCAGCCGCTCGCAAACATGGCGCCCTCGTCATCTACGACGAGGTGATCACGGCGTTCCGCTTCCATTACGGAGCGGCACAGACTTACCCCGGCCTCCCGCTTGCGGAGGAGGCCGGTCCCGAAACGGCGGCGGCGCGCTACGCCGCCGTGGAGCCGGACCTGACGGCCCTGGGCAAAGTGATCGGCGGGGGACTGCCGATCGGCGCCTACGGGGGCCGCAAAGAAGTGATGGAGCAGGTCGCTCCGCTCGGACCTGCTTACCAGGCCGGCACGATGGCGGGCAATCCCGCCTCCATCAGCGCCGGCATCGCCTGCCTGCAAGTGCTGCGGCAGGCGGACGTCTACCCCAGGCTCGAGCGGCTGGGCGCTTCTCTCGCCGACGGCATCGCCTCGGCAGCGGCCCGTCACGGCATCGCCTTGACGGTCAACCGCATCGGCGGCGCCTTCTCGACCCACTTCTGCGATCATCCGGTCACCAATTACGACGAAGCGAAGGATACCGACGGCGAGCGGTTCGGACAGTTTTTCCGCCTGATGCTGGAGCAGGGCATCAACCTGGCTCCGTCCAAATACGAAGCGTGGTTTTTGACCGTTGCGCACACGGAAGACGACATCGTCCAAACGCTGGAAGCCGCGGATCGAGCCTTCAAAACGATGGCTCTCACGCGCTAACCGATTTCCCTAGAAACGAACTATGAATCGTCTCCGATTCTAGTTCGTTCGTTTTTTTCATGCAAATTTCTGGTTATATATCTGGTTTTATTCACCAATATGCACAAAAGGCAGCGCTTACATTTCGCTTTTCTTATGCCGACTATTGTCTGATGCACTTTTTCATGCTATTCTAAAGTTACTTTTACCCTTTTCGCGGAACGTCTTGTTTTCACCGTGTTTTCCAAGAAAGTTAGGGCGCGTTTTACAAGTTTCGGCAAGCTTTTTGTGCACTGCGCCTTACTATCGCTTAGTCCTTAATGAACTGCATTTTATAAGGGAAGTTCTTTTCGGAACTGGCACGTTATTCAACAAATTTGCATTTTTATGCAGCTGCTTGCATATTTCGGATTTTGTCCGTTTTTTGGAAATTTCGGGGATTGTGCAAAGATTGCGGGGCTTGGCAGTGCAGGAATGCAAGAGCGCAAACGCAAGAGGAGTTTAATTTTGTATTGGAGGTGACGGTCAGGCGACTGACCTAGTGCAATGAATGAGTTGATGCTTAATGAAGGCCGTTTTCAGAACCTGCTAGGAATGGAACACGATAGCTGCGGTATTATTTGTATTATCGAAAAGAACGGCCATCCTTCCCGTGACAATATTCAAAAAACGATCGATGCCCTCGTAAAAATGGAACATCGTTCGGGTTTTATTAACGGCGAAGGCGACGGCTGCGGAATTTTGACTGACATTCCCCGTGCGCTTTGGGAAAAGAAATTAACGGATGCAGGCTTGGACGGCAAGTTGGCCTATGACAACCGTTTTTCAGTTGCTCATATTTTTGTTCCGCGCAAGCTTGATCTCACCGTCGCCGACATGCAGAACGGGATTCGCGAGCTTTTCCGCCAACATAATGTTTCCATTATATTGGAGCAGGAAAACCAAGTGGATAGCAGCGTTCTTGGCCCGAACGGTTTAAATGACGAGCCTACTTTCTGGCAAATCGCCGCTCTTTGCGACCAGGAAGGCGTGAACGTAGCCGATCACCTGTTCGAACTCCACATTGCCATTGAAAACCGCTATACGGTTCATGTGGCTACGCTCAGCAACGTGACAGCCGCCTACAAAGTGATGGGCGCCGCCAGCATTTTGCCTAAATATTTTAACGACACCTGCGATCCTCTTTTCACTGCCCAAGTCACCATCGGCCACAACCGTTACTCGACGAATACGCAATCCAGTTTCTTCCGCGTTCAGCCGTTCTCCCTGCTCGGCCACAACGGAGAGATCAATACGATCAAAAAAATGCGCCTCGAAGCCGATATGGTCGGCGTGCCGCTCGTTGACGGCGGTTCCGACTCCCAGGACATGAACCGGACGATTGAAACATTCATTCACCGTTTCGGAATCAGCCTGTTCGAAGCGATGGAAATGGTATTCCCTCCGATTATTAACGAAATGAAGCAGTTCCGTCCGGAGCTGCAGGACTTATACGTTTATTTCCGTCAAGTTTGGGGCCATTTCGCCCAAGGTCCGGCGGGTATCGTTTCCCGTTACGGCAACGAATGTATTTTCAGCGTCGATGCTCTCGGTCTCCGTCCGGTATGGATGGTGGAAAGCGAAACTTCGCTCTACTTCTCCTCTGAGCAAGGCATCATCACGGTTGGCGACATGGTTGCCGATCCGAAGCCGATCGCTCCGGGCGAAAAAGTCGGCGTTGTGCTCACTCCCGGCGAGCATGTGCAGGTCATTCCTTACCACGAAGTGCAAAGCATCGTTCTTGAGCGCGCAAGCCAACGCCTGAACTTTGACGGACTCCGCAAGTACCTGAACCCTGCCAAATCAGACGCGGAAGCCGCTCTGAACGACAATCTGGCGGCTACGGACCAATTGTACAGCGCATTTGGCTGGGACCGCGAAGGCATTCAGCACATCGAGACGATGTCCGAAACCGGCGCAGAGCCGATTCGTTCCCTCGGTCACGACTCTCCGCACGCGGCTATCAGCTGGGAGCGTCAAAACGTGCCTGATTTCATTAAAGAAAGCGTAGCTGTCGTAACGAACCCTGCGATCGACCGCGACCGTGAAATGGAACATTTCTCGACTCGTGTCATCGTCGGATGCCGTCCATCCGTATACGGCCAAGTCGATTCACAGCTTCGCCTTGAACTCTTGTCTCCCCTCGTGCTGGAAGGCACGAACGGCGTAGACAGCGAAGAGCATCTGTCTCAGCCTTCTTTCGAGCAATTGCTGGCCCTGTTCCGTACGGTAGGCGAAAGTTCCGTTGCCGTTCTGTCGACGACGTTCGCCCGCGGCACATCGCTGCGCGACGGTTTGGACCAAATCGCTTCCAGCGCGCTTGAAGCGGCCCGCAGCGGCGCTTCCCTAATCGTGCTCGACGACGCGGCAGCTCATCAAAACGACCGTTTGTGGCTCGACCCGCATCTGGCCGTATCCAAAATCGATATCGCCCTGCGTGCGGAAAAATTGGCGTTCGGCGACAACCTGCGCCGTCACGTTACCATCGTCCTGCGTTCGGCAGCGATCCGCAACCTGCACGATATCGCCGTAGCTTGCGGCCTTGGCGCCGACGTTATCTCGCCTTACCTGCTGTTCGCGACAGCCTCCGACAAAGACGGCGACGCGGCAGCGGCGCGCAAAGTGTACGCTGCGCTTAGCAAAGGTCTGGAGAAAGTGATTTCGACGATCGGTACGCACGAGCTTCGCGGTTACACGCGTTTCTTCTCCTCGATCGGCTTCCAACCGGAAGTGGCCGAGGTGCTGGATATCGTGAACTACTTGGGCAGCGAGAAAGCCGGAACAGGCTTTGCCCAACTGGAAGCAGACGCGGAATCCCGCTATGCGGATTTCACCAATCCGAAAGCGAAAGCCGCGAAAAACTTCCGCTTCTTCCAGCGCATGTGGAAAGCGTTAGGCGATACCGCATCGGGAACCGCTCCTTACAGCGACTACCGCGACAAGCTGCGTGAAGAAGAAAAGAAAAACGCAATTTCGATCCGTCACGTGATGGATTTCAACTACGACAAAGCTTTAAGCGAAGGCCGCAAGGCGCTTGATCCGTCCGAAGTCGACATTTCGATCGGCGGTCATTCCCTGCCGATGCTGATCGCTTCCATGTCGTTCGGTTCGCAGAACGAAACAGCTTTCCGCGCTTACGCCGAAGCCGGCGAACGCCTGAACATGGTTACCATGAACGGCGAGGGCGGAGAGATTAAAGATATGCTCGGACGCTACAAAAAAACCCGCGGCGCGCAGGTCGCATCCGGACGTTTCGGTATTAACGTCGAACTCGCGAACGCCGTCGCTTTCCTTGAAATCAAAATCGGCCAAGGCGCAAAACCGGGCGAAGGCGGTCACCTGCCGGGCTCCAAAGTTACGGCCAAAATCGCCGCAGCACGTAACGCGACAATCGGTTCGGACCTGATCTCTCCTTCGAACAACCATGATATTTATTCGATCGAGGATTTGGCGCAAATCATTTCCGAGTTGAAAGAAGCAAGCGGCCGCAAAGCGAAAATTATCGTAAAAATCCCTGTCGTTCCGGGCGTTGGCACCATCGCAGTCGGCGTAGCCAAAGCAGGCGCGAATGTCATTACACTGTCCGGCTTTGACGGCGGTACGGGCGCGGCTCGTATCCACTCCCTGACTCACGTTGGTCTGCCTACCGAGATCGGCACAAAGCTTGCTCACGTCGCTCTGATCGAAGCCGGCCTTCGCCACCGCGTTGAGCTGTGGTCCGACGGCGGTCTGAAATCCGGCGCAGACGTTGTCAAAATGGTGATGCTCGGCGCGAACCGCTGCGGATTCGGCAGCATCTCGATGCAAGCTATCGGCTGTACGACTTGCCGCGGCTGTCATCTGGATACTTGCCACGTAGGTATCGCTACGCAAATCGACTCTATGGAAGAAGCCGAAGAAAAAGGTCTTCGCCGCTTCGTTCCTCGTCAATACGATCTGGCTGTAGACAGCCTTGTCCGCTTGTATGGCGGCATGGGTGAAGAAGTCCGTGAAATCGTAGCAGCGCTCGGCTTCAAAAGCTTGCAGGACCTTGTCGGACGTTCCGACCTGCTGGAGCAAGTGATCCATCAGGAGCGCATCGACCTGTCCGACCTGCTTCGTCCGGCTCCGCTGCAGTTCGTTTCGGCGGCAGAGCTCGCTTTGGAAGAAGCGGCCGTATCTTCGGATATCCGCATCGCAGCCGGCGCGGAAGGCCAGGAGTTCTTCCCGGATTCCTTGTCGCTTGACGCTCCGATCGTGCGCAACTGGGCCAAAGTGGACGCGGAATCCCGCATTCTCGGAAGCCGCTACTCCAGCCATCGCGTAAGAGACCGTTTCGACGGCAGCTACGATCAGCTTCCTTCGATCGCGCTCAATCTGGTTGACGGTTCCGTTCCCGGCAACGGTCTTGCTGCATTCAACGCCCGCGGCGTAGATATTACCGTTCACGGCGGCGCTGAGGATGGCGTAGGCAAAATGGCGCTCGGCGGTAAAGTAGCGATCCTCAAATCGCTTAGCAAAGATAAAACGTACATTAACGGCAGCGTCGGCAAATCGTTCGGCTACGGCGCGCAAAAAGGCTTGTTCCTGATCCAAGGCGGCGCTGATACTCGCGCCTGCATCCGCTTCTCCGGAGCAGACGTCGTATTCGGCGGGGAAATCACGACTCCGCTGCAGGATGAGCTGGGCGGACTTGCGGCACGCGCGAACCTCAAAGGCTTCGCTTTCGAATACATGACCAACGGCCGCGCCGTCGTTATGGGCGACCCGGGTCCATGGATTTGCGCAGGTATGACAGGCGGCGTGATTTACCAACGTCTTGTCCCTGAAATGGGCCTTGATCAAAAAGCAATCGAACGCCGTATCGCCAAAGGCGCGAAAGTCAAAATCGAAAGCGTCGGCGTACAAAGCAAAAAAGATCTCGCCGAGCTGTTGACAGCTTACCGCGACGAGCTCGCTGCTTCCGGCCAAGCCGAAGCCGCAGCAAAAATCGACGGTCTGCTGAACAACCTCGAAGCAAACTTCATCCGCATCTCGCCGGTTGGCATGCAAGCCGACCAGTCCGTGGCAACGGAGTAATCTTTACAAATCCTACCCTCTACTTGACCCATCGTCGAGTAGAGGGTTTTTGGTTTGTCGCCTCCTCTATCTGAGAGGCAGGCACTCCGGGCGCGGTGTCGCGCTGCGCTGCATGATGGCGGTCGGTCGACCCCACGCGCTGAGAATAGGGGCACAAGGCGGCTTGGCAGGAAGCGAAGCAGCATGCCGGCCCACAAAACCTGTGAAAACCCCCATGACGCCGTAGACGTCACCCCACAGAACGAAAATAATCAGGTCTACTAGGCTGCCCCAGCAAGTCGCGACACCCTGTGAGGGCTAGGGTGTGGCTAATTTGGGGGACCAGCCACTTTTTCTGGGCGCGCCTCCCCCGGTTTAGGTCGTGGAACTCCACGACTGGGCAAAAATCAGCTTACTAGGGAGAAAACCTGCGAAAGTGCAGGTTTTTCCCAGAAATCGGCTTATTTTAGCGAAAAACCTGCAAAAGTGCAGGAATTTTCGCTGAAAGTGAACCTGAGCCTATGTTCGCGGCGAAAAGCCTGCACTATTGCAGGAATTGTTCGTGACCACGCGATTAAGGACGCAAATTCATGCATTTTTGCAGGTTTTCTTCGTGCAGGCGAGCGGACTATGGTTATCAACAGCCTGGAAAGCGAAGGAATTTTCGTGCAACCAGGCGGATGGTGCAATCGGCTCTATCGTATGGGTTTCTGGGCAGAGGTTCTTTCGCGAATCATGAGCCCGGCCCCATTTTTATCGGGAATTTCTGTATAATTGCAGAATTTCTGCACAAACCGACGTTGCGATTAGAGTGAGACTGGTCTCTCGAAAGCCTAAGACTGGGAAGTGCTCACGGAGAATAAAACTTGCGGCAGTTCGGCAATTTATAAAAGCACTCAAATTCCACTTGCCAAAGGAGTAAATCGCTATGAGCCAATCAAAACGCCGTGAAGAAGCCGCATGGAAATCACGCAAACAAACCCAGAACCCACACGGCAAAGTAAAATCGCTTGAGGAGCTTTCCAACGAAAGTGATGCAAAGAACTCAACCAAGTAGGAAATAAAGCTAAGGGAAATTTATGCAACCCGAGCAGATTTCTTCGGATAGAGAGAGCGGTCGGAATCGGCTGACCTTAGTCTCGTTGGCGGCAGCAGTGGGCCGTTTTCTCACTTCCCGTATGGCTGGTTAACTTTACCTGCCCCCACTTTACCGGTGGGGGCAGGCTTAGGAGGTCCAACTGCAGCAGTGAGGATTAAGCCTCAGTTGCGGTAGTCAGGCGGAGGCTGAACTGCCACAGCGGGGCTGGATGGAGGCTTAGCTGTTATAGCGGCGATGAGGGCTCAGCTGCGGCAGTGGGTTGGAACCGTCTCTCGGTTACTCGATTACATAAGTTTCGGCAGGCTGCGAAGCGATGAATTCGCTTAGTTCGCCGATTGTATAAATATGCAGCATATGCAAGAGCCGCGTGCACGCCGTGTAGAAGAGCTTGCGCTCGCTCTCACGGCCGTAGCACGCTTTGCTGCCGTCATAGATGAGCACGGCATCGAATCCACATCCTTCGCCAAAAATACGGCGCGGCATCTTCATACGGCAGATGCCACCCGGCCAGCGCTTGCTCCGTCTGCTCCCCGACGGCAGGCCAACGCTCAGGCAGGCCGGCATCCCCGGCCAGGACGAGGGCCAGCTCCCGATCTCGGAGCAACTGCAGGTAAACTTCTGTCACATCTACAAATACTTAGCCTTTTCACCTCCGTCCGCAGCGGTTTGAAATGCTCCTGCACGACGACGTGGGCAAGCATCCGCTTTTCCTTTTCAAAATCGTCAAACCGGCCCCCTTTGCCTGCCTGCATGTTACGCAGGTGCCGGTAAGCTCTGCGGTAGTCTTCGGCGTCCAGAAGCTCGATTTCGTCCTCGCCCCACCCTTAGTCAAGCTCCCTCTCCGCGTACTATTCCAGCGGCTCCAGCAGCGACTCGTGCATCAATTCCAGACGGTTCGGCAGCTTCACCGCAGCGTCGTAGCTGTAGAACAACTCCGCCCCATTCACTGCACGGATACGATTGTCTTATCCCGGAACAGGATCGGCTTAAAACACATCCCCTGCTTGTAGGCCTGAGTCATTGCCAGGAACCGGATCGTTTGATTTTTTCGGCCGTGCTTTATTTAACAACTTGTTTCCTGTATTCTATTCATATATTCAAATCTTTAACTTAAGGGGATCAGTTGGGATGAATCGCGAAATTCAGCAGTTTAAATCGGAGTTTTTCAAAGCGTTGGCTCATCCGTTACGGATTCGAATCCTGGAGCTGCTGTGCGAAGGAGATAAGACGGTCAATGAACTGCAAGCGCTGCTCGGAACCGAAGGCTCCGCCGTATCGCAGCAGTTGGCGGTCCTCCGAACAAAAAATGTCGTCAGCGGCACCAAGGAAGGCACTTCGGTCTTGTATTCCCTTCGCGACCCTCTCATTAAGGAGCTGCTGAAGGTAGCCAAGCAAATTTTTGACAATCATCTGGTTGACGCCATTTCATTGCTGGAAACCATCCGAAATGAATAAACGATCGAAAAAGCAAGGAAATCTTTAGCACAAATTAAAGATGGCCTTGCTTCTTTTCATAAACGGATTATTAGTCCGTCAATAGGCGATATTTGTTCATTGACAACAATTTTGCCCGGGTGTATATTCCCTATATATTCAAATAATCAAATATATGAAAAAAGAAGGGTTTACGATGAAGTGGTCGGGCAGATTTGAAGGCTACAATGCGGAGTATCTTCGAAGAGATCTTATATCGGGGTTGATTGTCGGTGTTATTGCCATTCCTTTGGGAATGGCTTTTGCAATTGCAGCCGGGGTTAACCCGCAGTACGGGATTTACACAACGATTATCGCCGGCTTTTTCATTTCACTGTTCGGCGGCTCCAAATTCCAGATCGGGGGGCCGACGGGCGCGTTCGTCCCTATTTTGTTTGCCATTGTTATGCAGTACGGATACGAGAATTTGCTTATAGCAGGGTTCCTGGCAGGAATTTTACTCGTGCTGATGGGCGTATTCAGGCTCGGAGCGCTTATCAAATTCATTCCCCGCCCCGTGACCATCGGCTTTACAGCCGGTATCGCGGTCATTATTTTCACCGGGCAAATTACCAACTTTCTGGGGCTGACAGGCATCCAAAAGCATGAGGATTTTTTGTCGAATATGAAAGAAATCGGCATCCGCATTTTTACGATAAATCCGTATAGCGTCATCACGGCCGCGATTTGTTTATCCATTATTTTGCTGGCGCCAAAGTTTTTCCCGAAGGTTCCCGGGTCGCTGATCGGCCTTGTTTTATCCAGTCTTATTGCCGCGTGGTTTTTTGAAGGGCATGTAGCCACGATCGGTTCGACATATGGCGCTATCTCAAGCGCCCTTCCAAGCGTGCATGTTCCGGAGATCACTTTTGAACGAATCAAGCAGCTCATCCAGCCGGCCTTTGTCATCGCCATGTTGGGGGGAATCGAATCGCTGTTGTCCGCCGTAGTCGCCGACGGGATGACGGGAAACCGCCATCACAGCAACCGGGAGCTGATCGGGCAAGGAATTGCGAATATCGTGACGCCATTGTTCGGCGGGATTCCGGCAACCGGGGCCATTGCCCGAACTGCGACTAATATTAAAAGCGGCGCGGCAAGTCCTGTTTCGGGAATGGTTCACAGCATCGTCGTCATGCTCGTATTGCTTTTGTTCGCCCCATTCGCTTCGAGTATTCCTTTGGCCAGTATGGCTCCGATACTGATGGTCGTTGCCTGGAATATGAGCGAGCGCAAAGAATTCGTCCATGTTTTAAAAACGAAAACGAGCGATTCCGTCGTCTTGATCATCACTTTTTTACTTACGGTGCTCGTCGATTTAACGACTGCCGTTGAAGTCGGGCTGGTACTGGCTGTGATCCTGTTTGTCAAACGGATGAGCGAGATGCTGACAGTCGCAAAAGTTTTGCCCGATCCTTCCGTAAAGCATGAAAAAATGGCTCTCCACATGGTGAAAGAGGGGCACGATTGCCCGCAAATCTCCGTTTTCACGATTGAAGGACCGCTATTTTTCGGCGCGGCAACTATGTTCGAGAAATCGATTATGGGCATGATCCATTATCGCCCCAAAATTTTGCTGCTAAGAATGGGCAAGGTTCCTTTTATGGATACGACCGGTGAAATCAATCTGGCCAGTGTGGTCAAGGATTTCAAGAAACATGGCGGTGAAGTCGTCATCTCGGGCATTCAGGCTCAACCCAAAGAAGTGCTGAACAAAACGGGTTTGGCATCCATGATCGGGAACGAACATTTCTTTGAGCATACGGGAGAGGCTGTCGACTATTCCTTGCAGCTGCTGGATCGCCAAAAATGTTTGGGATGCAAGCATTTCGCCTTCCGCGAATGCGCCGCTTTAGCCGCTCCCGATTCAGACAAAGTATCCGGGTCCGTTTCCCTTGACCGGCAAAACCGCTCCAAAGCGCTTGCTTCGAAGCATCCGTGATGTCGATGTCAGGAACTTTTCGGCGCCAGGCCGGCAAAAAAATCGTCAATAGCGGCTTCCATCCGCTCCGGGGTTACGGTGTCCGGCTGAATAAGCCGGTGAACCGACAAACCGTCAACCAGCGCATGCAGCCGCTCCGCTTCACGCGGTACATCGATGGACGGATCAAGTATGCGTTCTTTTGCAAGCAGCTGCAAAGTTTCCGCCATTGCCTCCCGCATTTGCTTGAAAGTGCGGTGGCTCAGCTGTTTGAGCGCAGGATCGTTAAGCGATTTAACCGTAAAAGAGATCCAGACTTCCATCTCGGACTCCCGCTCCTCATTCATCGGCATGAATTGCAGTATCAATGATTTGGCGGCTTGTACAGTCAAGCCTTCGGCAGACAGATTCAATTTTCGAATTCGCGCTTCAATCCGCTCGACGATCAAATTCATCGCAAATTCAAACATTTGAGCCTGGCTGTTAAAATAATGACGCATCGCTCCCATGGATACGCCCGCCTCATCGGCGATTTTGCGGACCGTCGCCTGCTCCAGCCCCCCTTTGCAAATCACCCTCCAGGAAGCTTCGGCAATCTTTTCCCTTTGCTCGGTATAATTGACCACTTTGGGCATTTCTTCGTATTCCGCCTCCCTATTATCGTTAAGTACCATTGTATTACTTTCGCGGCCAAAGCGTATAGCTGAAGCTCCACACAAAATCGACCGCCAGCACGATGCTCCAGGTCTTGATGGTCTGCCGCAAACTATCCGTATTGCTATGTTCCCCTGCCAGCCAAATCATACCATACAACAACATACAGCCAATCCCCCAACCAAGAAAATGCAAAAACCACAGACGGCGCTCGCGGCGGGCGTGATCCGCTCCTTTCTTCGGCGGCTTGACAGGCGCCGCGCCTCCGGCAAAACGATACGCGAACTGCTGGTCCGCCCAGCTAATCATCCGGTGGCCAAAACCTATCGATACGCCGATATAAATCGCGGCCAGCCCATGAAAAAAGCCTGCTTCCGCACCATTTCGAAGATCAAGGACCGTCGCCGCCAGCAGCGCCAGATCGATGATCGGCGTGCAAAGAAGCAGTGCCGTGCCCAGACGCTTCCTTCCGAGCAAGTAACGAGCGGCCAAACCCGCCAAAACAAAGATCCAAAAACCGACTTCACAAGCAATGATGAAAAAAGCGATCATGATCAAAAGCTCCTTTTTAGCACAAGTGTATTATAAAAACAAAACTATTTTAGCACAAGTGTACTGCAAAAGAAAAGGAACTATAAATAAAAAAAGCATGTCCAGCGCCAGTGTTCGGTCGCCTAAACATGCTTTTCTTCTTTGTCAGATTTTCCTTATGCGTTTAAACACCAGTACATTTCGTCTCGAAATAATAATGCGGAATCCATGCCTCAAAAGACAATTTTCAGCAAATGTGACCCGTCCGCCAATAAACAGGAAACGAACGCACGGTCTGGCACTGCCGATTACACGGACAGCTGTTATAAATCTGCGGCCATTTATGCGTCTGAATCTGATTATCACTATATCGACTCTGATTATACTCATATCTCTCACCTCGCTTTGCCGGAAGATACTAATAAGAGATTCAGTATCTAGCAAATTGGCAACTGATAAAGTGCCAGCAAGGCGTATGAATCCGCTTGTGCGGTACGGTTTGGCAAAAAAAGAAAGCCACCCGGATTGTGGGCGGCTCTTTTATCAACTAGTGCTTACTGCATCTTTTGGCACGTCTTTCCCCGCTTCAATAGGATGCTTCGCCGCAGAGGTGTCGGTGTCGGACAATTGAATATTTTGCGTCCTGCTGCCGGCCAGTTTCAAGAACGTATCGGTGCCTGCCGGGCTCCATGCCCGATTCAAGGACACATGGTCGCTGTTGTTCAGCGTGTACACCGGACCTGTTTTCGGAATGATTTTCACATTCGTCAATTGAATTCCGCTGGCGAAGCCGGCAGTGAAGCCTGTATCGGCCTGAATGACAGTGTTCTGAATATCCACTCCGCCGACAGGGATGCTCTCGGTCCCTTTGACGGTCACGGCTCCCTTGGCTCCGTCCGCATAAACATGGTTGATATGGATGTTTTGGAACTGAGGCACTTTGCTTTGATCCGTTTTGGAGCTATTATCGGCCGGATAAGTGACATCGAATGTAATCGCATCGGAAGCTATATTTTTCATAGTGATGCCGTCTATCCAAATGTTCTGAACGAGGCCGCCTCTTCCAACATCGCTTTTGAATCTGAGACCGGTGTCGGTACCGGAGAAGACATTGTTGTACACATAGATGTTCTTCATGCCGCCGTCCGTGTTGCTGCCCACCACAAATCCGCCATGCGCGCGGTAAACGACATTGTCTTCGATCACCACATTTTGCAGACCGGGTTCGCCGCCGCTTCCTCCTCCCGACGATTTCATGCAAATCCCGTCATCCCCCGTGTTAACGGTGTTGCGGTAAATGACGATATTTTTCCCGTTGACGTCGATGCCGTCCGTATTTTGGTCGTACCAGTTGTTCGTGACTTTCGTGTTTCGAATGATCACATTTTGTCCATGCTTGATGTTCAGATTGAACATAGGGGAATTTTCCAGTGTCGGTCCGTCAATCAAAACCGAGCTGCTGTTCTCGATGTCCACCATGATCGGACGAATGTCTTTCACTGCGCCATCGACCACCTGCTGCGGCGGATACCAAATATTTTTATCGACCTTCCCGCCTGAGGCGACAAGCGCATTCCACTGCGATTCGGGAAGCTTTTCTTTTTTGACGGGCCGCCACGTTTCTCCGCTTCCGTCAATAACGCCTTCGCCCGTAATGGCCACATGAGTTAAATTCGTTCCATAGATGAGAGGGACTGGCCTGCCGTCCTTGGAAGCAGCCGCCTGATATTCTTGGTGATCCTTGCTAAAATCAACGATGGCGCCGGTGTCCAAACGCAAGTTGACATTGCTTTTCAAGGTTATCGGGCCTGTCAGCCAAACTCCGGCGGGAACAACGACAATGCCGCCTCCGGCGTCCGAACATGCGGCAATCGCTTTGGCGAATGCTTCCGTATTTTTCGCGATTCCATCGCCAACCGCTCCGTAATCGGCAATATTGAACCGCCGGTCCGGGATTTGAGGTGCTTGCACATCCGGCATTTGGAATGGAAGACCGGTCAAATACGAGGCCAATTCCCGATCCTCCGCAGAATGGACCGCGTCATCCGCCGTCCGTGAACCGCAGGCCGTTAAAGCAAAGATAATCGCGCCTCCCAGCAGAAGCGCTGCGCATCGGGCAACTGTTCCTTTTTTTCGTGATAATGGCTGCCTCACCGTAACTCACCTCTTTCGCCGCAATCGTTATACTGATTTTAAATATACATGAAAATTATGACAAAATGATGAAACGCGCTGATCCGGCCGGTTCGCGGCTCGGCAGCATTGACGAGCAGCCGTCAGGGAAAAAAATTTCCCGTCTGCTCAAACCGCTTTGCCGGGACGGTCGTTACCTCTTTAGAATGGATATTTTTATAAGGAGGCTGGATGGATGAAAAAATTTGGATTATCGCTTGTCCTGTGCGCGGCGCTGCTGCTGCCGACAATCGGCGCTTCGGCAGGTGCGGAGGGACAAACGAACGGCTCAGGCGTTACAAGCGACGCGCAAACGGTGGAAAAGCTCGGCCTTCTGGCCGGTGAAGGCGACGGCGTTTCGGCTGCTTACCTGGCCAAAGGCTCGACAAGAATCCAGGCGGCTATAATTTCGCTCCGTCTTCAAGGCAAATTGCAGGAAGCTCTCGATTTCAAGGGAAGCGGCGGATTCGCCGACTCCGGGCAGGTCGACAAGAGCAATCAGGCGATTCTCGCGTATTTGAAAAATCATCCGCAGTACGGCTGGAGCGGCATGGACGATGGGCATTTCGATCCGCTGGCGCCGATCAGCGCCCAGCAGTTCTACAAGGTGCTGCTAGAGGCGATAGGCTATAAATCCGGCACGGATTTCGCTTACGCGGACGCGGAAAAGTTCGCCGCAGGCAAGGGTCTCGGGCAAATCGCAGGCGTCTCCGCTTTGACGAACGCCCATATCGCCACAGCGCTTGTCGAAGCTCTGTCTGCGCAAACCGCGCAAGGCCATTCGCTCTTCGAGATGCTGCAGGGCGGAAAAGTCATCCCCGCCGGCGCAGCGCTCCCGCAAGGCGAACGGATCGGTCTGCACAGCGACGCCAAGCTCGGTACATTTTTTACCGGCAAAGCAGGCCGCACACTGTACTTTTTCACGAAAGACGCGCAGGATTTGAACGCCTGCCAAGGAAAGTGCATCGAGAATTGGCCGCTCTTCACGTCGGATCAACTGCAAATTCCTGCCACTTTAAATGCGGCTGACTTTTCCGTATTGACCCGGACAGATGGAACGAAGCAGTGGATGTACAAAGGCTGGCCGCTCTACTATTTCGTCAAGGATAAAGCGGCGGGCGATACTCTCGGCGAGGCCGTCGGCGGCGTCTGGTTCGCCGCAAAATCGGACTACACGGTCATGCTCGGCACCAATACGACGATCGGCAATTATTTGACCGATGATCGCGGGCGCACGCTGTATTATTTTGATAAAGACAAGCCGCAAACGAGCGTTTGCGAAGGGAACTGCCTCGCCAATTGGCCGGCTTACGGCGCTTCGGGAGGAAGCGTGCCTTCGACACTGCCGGCGGCCGATTTCGGCGCAATTACGCGCGCTGACGGCAGCAAACAGGCGACGTACAAAGGCTACCCGCTCTACTACTTTGTTAAAGATCAGTCGCATGGCGACACCGCGGGCCAAAACGTAGGCAGCGTATGGTTCGTCGTAGATCCGGCGAAATTCGCCGGTACAACAGCCGCCCAGGCGGCGAAAACCTACAACATCGACATCAAAGAGTTCTCGTTCGGCACAAGCCCGCTGACGGTCGAGGCCGGCTCCAAAATCACATTCACCAACTATGACGATATGAAACACAACGCGGTCGCGGTGGACGGCAGCTTCGCCACTCCGCTGCTCGACAAAGGGGAGTCCTACACCGTTACGCTTGCGAACCCCGGTACCTACGACTTCTACTGCGAGCCGCACAAGCAATTTATGAAAGGCCAAATTATCGTGAAATGAGCGTGATACAGCGATGACGCTACGAGCATTAGCCGTTTGGTCCGCGCTGCTGTGCCTGCTGCTCCTTTGCGCTTGCGGCGCGGGGACCGCGGGCAGCGCGGGCAGTGCGAGCGCTGCGGGCGGCGCGGCTGGCGCGGGCAGTGCGAGCGCTGCGGGCGGCGCGGCTGGCGCGGGCAGTGCGAGCGCTGCGGGTGGCGCGG
>NZ_JBZYAO010000058.1:0-32208 GCF_059820445.1 Paenibacillus sp. sgz302190 | reverse complement strand
TTGAGGTCCACATGAGTCATCCCGCCCTATCAATCGTCTTACTGAGCAGTATTGACTATTTTTCTATTACGCAGACATTAGCCATGAACTATAGCGAGGAAGCAAGAGTTTTCTTCATACACACCTCACTGGCATTTTTCTTTATCGCACCCTCTGTTCACTTTCTCAAATAATGTTCTGTAATGATTTAATCCGAAATCCCTTTCAAGACCACTTAGGAATTCGTGAAGTAATTCAACAAACCTGGCATGAAGCTATCCGATCCATAAAATGGTACCTTCTGTTTTAAAGGCAAATGGTAATTCTTTAGTAAGCAAATCAATCCTAGTGACCATATATTCCAAATCATTATTCCTAAGATTAGATTGTGCCCATATTCTCAAAATTTCTAGCTCTAAAAGTGTAGATTCCAACTGGTCTTTTCTTAATTCTATTCCATTCTTGAAAGTGTAATTATCCTCATACCTGCTTTAGTAATAATTCAATTGATTCGCCGAAGTGATTAAGCGATCCTGCCCATAACAAGGCTTCCGATTCATGCCGGTAGCCCTGTTATATTGTTTTAATGAACTACCGTGTCTCCCATTGGTTTTAAAAAGTAATTAATCTTTGATTAATTTGTCTTGTCAAATCAAAGTTCGTTCTGTATTAATTGAATTATCCTTTTAATGCGTCTTTTGCTGTATTTACTACATAAATGGGAAGCAGACTTCTCCATTTCCCAATCTTCCATCCTCAGATTTTTCTCAATCACTAAAACTTCGTTAAGAAGCTTCTTTTTATTTTCGTCTGATTCCAACTCACCAAATAACTTAATTAGATCTGTATCTGACAACTGTAGCACATCACGATATTGATCCATAAAATATAAAAAAGTGGGTATCTTCACTTCTTCACCCTCAAATAAATTCTTGCTTTGGTGAACGCATCTACATCCATATTTTAACACGATTTATTGAAGATAACTGCCCGTCCCTTAACCATTCATCGAACCCAATTAGCTATTGTCTCATCTTGCTTTAGGTCGTTCCTCTTATAATAATAGACCGTTCTTTTTACATAGGTAACATCTGAGGAAACAAGAAAAAACTTGTGCTTATAGACCTTATCCTCAAGACATATGACAATCCCTTCGTGATACCCGTATGACCAATCGCCAAGTTGTTTGGATTCTTCCACGGTTGCTAAACGAATTGTATCAATCATAAACAGATTAAGCGGACAAGAGATAAACGAAACTTCGTGGAAGTTAATCTCGATATTGTGATAATAGCTAAAATCAAAGCTGCCTGCCAGAACAACATTCCCTGCATGGTCGGTACTAATTACATAAAAATCACCGATATTCATTTCGTCAATGTGTTGCTGTATTTCTTTTAGCCTATCACTAATGGTCTCCATCAATTTCGTCTCCTCTTCTCACAACCAATACCATATTAATGTAATATTAGCATAATCCTCGTATCTTCTTTCAAGCTAAACTGCTCGTTAGCACAACGCGGCTGCCTAATTATGCTGGCAGCCGCGTCGTAATTGTGCCCATTCCTTTGCCTTGTTTAGCAAGGCGGTTCCTATTCCTTTTCCTCTGCTATTTTCTAATACAATAAGTCTGTCGATAGAAGCAAAATAAGATTCTTCGCTTGTTCTTAATCTTATATGCCCCAAGCATTTTCCTCCGGAATAGTATAAGAAAATTTCGGTATAAGTTTCCCTATGACCAAGAAAGGATAATCTTTGCGTTCGTAGTCATCTTTATTATCAAATATCATTTCAACAATTGCAATTCCTTTACATTTCTCCAAAATATCTCTCCCTTCATGCTGGACCTTTTTATATATTCAAAAATATTCTAATTTCATAAGCAGCCATCGCCGCTCGTTTCATGGGCATGTCCTGCGGGCCTACCTGCCTTGCGCCTTATCGCCCCTTAATGTCATACAAGTGCTTGAGGCATGAGCGATGAGTTTACCGTTCTCGTCAGTAATATTGCATTGGATGAACCCGATGGTTTGTCCCCGCTTATACAGCGCAGCATGGGCTTTTATTTTGGCGTTCCACACAGGTCTAAAAAAGTTTACTTTCATCTCGATCGTGGTGAAGGTTTCGTCTTTTTGCAAGGTAGAGCCGTAGGCAATGCCCATGGCCATGTCAGCGAGAATGCCGATGATGCCGCCGTTGCATGTGCCTTGCGGATTCGCGTGTTGTTCCGAAGCCTGCATTTCATACGCAGCCTCGCCATCTTCTACGCTAATTAGCTTCAGTCCCATAAGGCGCTCAACGGGAGACTGCTCCAATTCTCCGTTCAGTACTTTCCGATAATGCTCAAGAATGGTCATTTTGCATATTCACCTGCTTTTTTCCTTTGTCTCTGAATCAAATTATTCATCACCAGCGCGATGATCACGATGAAGGTCCCTGCAAACTGCAACCTTCCGACTTCAACGCCCTGGAGGGCACTGATCGTGACTGTCGTAACAGGGACGATGTTCATAAATAGCATGCCGTTCTCCGGCTTCAAAATTTTATTGCCGACGTTCCACGTGAACACGGCAAGTACGCCTGCGATCAAGATCATATACAGCAGTTCCGACCCTGTGCTTCCGATCCTCTCCACGCTTGGCATCGTCAAGGCTCCGAAAACCGTTGCCGACAGCACGATTACAATATTCATCAAGGATCCGAAGCACGTTGTCAAAGCGGTGTAGCGAAGCGGCGACCAGCCTGCAAATTGACTGCCACCCATCGTATAAATGACCCAGCATAGAGCACCGAGCATAATCAACAGACTGGCGCCAATATGCTCTTTGGTTTGAACGATTAGGGAGGGATCTCCATTTGTTATGACTAGCAGTGCGCCTGAAAGCGCAATGAAAATTGAAATAAAAGTAGACAGCTTGGGTTTACTTTTATTCATAGCCCAATTTACGCACGTCGTCACTAGTGGCATTAACGCCATGATAACGGAGGCAATGATTGCGCCTGACGGTCCGCTGAGCTGTTGTCCGACAAAGGTAAGAAAACCGAAGCCCGAAAACCCTGCAGCGCCAAAAAACAATAACTTCCACGATTTCCCCTCCAATCGGAGCACGTTCTTCCCTTCGAAAACGATCAGCATTCCCAGAAGAATGAGGCCAGCACATATGTAGCGAATCGTTGTGAAATAGAACGGATCGAGTGGACCAGAACAGAAGGCGGGAATTTCCTGTATAATTGAGACACACGCGCAAGTGCGTATTTCGGGTTAATGGGCTTGGGGGCAAAACATATGAAAAAAACAGTTCTTTCAAGCGGATATGCAGGCAAACTGTTTGAACAAATCTATGACTATATTCTGGATCGGATCCGTCGCGGAGAATGGAAGCCGCATGAAAAGCTTCCCTCCATCCGCTCGCTGGCGATGGAATTCAATGTGCATCGACTGACGGTCTTTAAAGCTTATCAGCTGCTGAAGGAGAATCGGATCGTCGAAGCAAAGGACAAATCCGGCTATTATGTGAAACCGGACAGCAGTCTTCCTGTAGATTCGCTGAATAATCCGATCATTTCCGCTTACGTACATGAAAGCCATCTTTCTGAAATCCATCAGGTGCAGGCCGAATATGTACTGTCGAGATCGCTGCTTGACCCGAACCTGCTCCCCAATCTTTATTTTTCGGAATATGTGAAGCAAGTGTTCGATTTGTATCCCAAAATGCTCGGCACCTACTTTACCGCGCAAGGAGACCAGGAGCTGCGGGATGCGTTGTGCCGTTACTTTACCGATTGCCATAGGTTTCACTTGTCTGCAGACGAATTGTTGATCACTTGCGGATCGCAGGAGGCCATGGATTTGGTTGCCAGAGCACTGGTCAAGCCGAGAGATGCCGTTATGTTGGAGCGTCCTACCTACAGCACGGCGATTGATATTTTCAGAAGACAAGGCGCAGTTATCGTTCCGGTCGAGATCCACCCGTACGGCTACGATCTGGAGCAAGTAGAGAAGCTGATGCAAGCCTACAAGCCGCGGCTGTTTTATCTAAATCCCACCTTTCAAAGTCCAACAGGCTATATCGTACCCGCCGAACAAAGGAAAAGGCTCGTTGAGCTTGCCGAGCGGTATCAATGTCTGCTATTAGAGGACGATCCTTACCGCGACATTTATTTTGGCGAAGAGCCCCCATTGCCTCTTTTTGCTTACGATACGGCAGGATGGGTCATTTATCTTCGCAGCTTCAGCAAATATATCGCTCCCGGCCTCGGCATCGCCATCGTTGCGTGCCGCCCTTCCATCATGAACTACCTGATAAAAGCCAAATTGTTGTCGGACAGCGGGACGCCTTTGGTGAATCAGAAAATTTTTCTGCATTATTTTTTCTCCGAGCGGCTGCAGCAGCATATGGAGAAGCTTCGCATCGCGCTTGCGGTCCGCAAGGATATCGTAGAACAGGAATTGTCCGCTACCGACTGGCAGTGGAACTCCCCTGCAGGCGGATTCAACTTATGGGTGAAGCTTCCGGAAACGGTGGAGATTGAACGTTTACTCAGTACATGCATCAAGCAATCAATCACCTTTGTGCCCGGAGCGATTTGCGATCCGCTCAAGGAGTACAAATCATGGATACGCCTCAGCTATTCCTATCTGAATGAGCAGCTATTGAGAGAAGGCATCCAGAGGCTTGTCGAATTGGCAGACGGGGACAGCGGTTCACCTAAGAAACAATAACAATTTAATATAATGAATCCATTAAGTTTTTTCCATACAACTTCTCTAAAATTATGACCACCTACTTTTTTTAATGGTTCATTAATTTCTTATCCTATATCTTGGGAATTCGTGAAGTGATTCAACAAACCTCCTATCACTTCAACGATCAGGAGCAGGTCGCCGCGGCGCCTGCTCCAGTTGTAGTTATTTCACTATTGTATCCGTTAGCATAATCCTCTAACTTCATCAAGGATACCCTAGTCTCGTATTCTCTAGTGCCGTGTTGAATACCAGTCTAGTACTCGTAAGGCGCGGAGAGTGTTCCAGCGGCTAGGCTCGCCTTCCACACCTTCCATGTCGAAGTGAACTCGATCGGGATGAGAGTTCTCGAGCGGCCATTTCCCGTCTTGGTCTTGTTTCTTCGCCACCAGACCGACGGCCTCGGTGACCCGTTCATCGGGTTCGACACCGGCACTGCGTAAGTAATCCAGACCTCGCAGCACGTCGTAATGCCACGTGGTCGGGAACGAGAAACGTGTCCAATTTGGATCGATCACCTCGCCTGATGATAGGGACCTCAACATGCGACGCTCCAGAAGGTACTCTTGTGCCCGGACACGGGCTTCGGTCACCACAGCAGTTTCACCCTTAGCCTTCTCGTATTCTAATAGTCCTTCCAGGACACAGATGGTGCTGTGGAACGAGGAACGTCGACTTTGAGGTGCGTCGCAATTCCAGCCTCCGTCCTCAAGCTGCTCACCGAGGAGTCGATCAACTAGCCGATCGCTTGCCTCTCCGAAGTAGGCCCCCACTCCAAGAATCCAACCATTGACACAGGGTTCGGTCTCGCCATCGAAGTAGGGTCGGCCACCCATTTGCCGCGGCCAGGTGATGTGGTCACGCACGAGGCCGATCGATCTGCGGGCGTCCTCACCCGACGGATCCAAACCCATGTCCTTTAAAAGCAGCAAAGTGTAGCTCGTGCAAAGCCAGTTCCGAGCGTCGGCGTCACCACCCCAGTTGCCCTCGGAAGATTGCAGGTCGAGAACCCGGGCGCCCCAACCTTCCGAAGCAATCCGCGACCGCTCTGCGGCAACAATGCCATCGGGCTCTTCGGTTAGGTCACGCATCACCTGCCAACGGATCGAAGGGTCCGCATCAAGCAGCCACTCTATTACTGATTTCTTTGGTTTCGTGATTTGCCATTCGGGATTTTTCGTTGTCATCTAATGGTTCCTCCTTACTTTGGTCAAGAGATGGCGTTTATGATCTAACATTGATATTACCTGAATTGGTGAAATTTCACAAAAAGTGCGTATTCTCTGGGGACCAACAAACAAACTCCTCCTAATACGTCACCAATCACCTATTATAATGCCTTAATATCCCCTATCAGCATTTCGACATTTTCCTTTTTTGTAGCCCAACTGGTACAAAATCTCACGACACTGTGGTTATCGTTGAATTTTTCCCAAATGGAAAAAGAATACTTTTTGGCCAATTCCTTTAACATATCATTCGGCAAAATGGGAAACTGTTGATTTGTTTTGGAATCATATCGGAATGAAAAGCCCTTTTCAACAAATGCCTCTCGAATCATCATCGCCATTTCTACGGCATGGTTAGAAATTTCATAGTATAAGCCATCTTCAAATAAGGTTTCAAACTGAATCCCCAATAATCTTCCCTTAGCCAGTAATCCTCCCTTTTGCTTGATCAAATACCGAAAATCTCTTTTAAGATCATCGTTTATAATGACTACTGCTTCCCCAAACAATGATCCAATTTTTGTTCCCCCGATATAGAACACATCACAAAGTCTGGCTATATCTGCCAAGGATAAATCGCTGTCTTTTGAAACTAGACCATAACCTAATCTTGCGCCATCCATAACCAATGGCAAACCGCATTCCCGACAAATTTTGCTTAATTGCTCCAATTCGGATTTACTATAAGTCGTTCCATTCTCGGTAGGGTTTGAAATGTAAACCAAGCCTGGCTGTACCGTATGTTCATGAGTGACATCATTCCAATGAGCGTCATAAATTTCTTTTACCTGTCCAGCTTGAATTTTTCCATCCTCACTCGGTAAAGTAATCACTTTATGTCCGGTAGACTCAATTGCTCCCGTTTCATGTACAGCTATATGACCCGTAATTGCTGCAACCGCACCTTGGTGTGGGCGCAATATGGAAGCGATAATAGTCGTATTCGTTTGTGTTCCTCCAACTAAAAAGTGTATATCTGCATTCTCTGCACCACACGCTTTTCTAATATAAGTCCTGGCTTTTTCACAGTATTCATCCGTACCATATCCAGGTGTCTGCTCTTCATTGGTTTCCCATAAACGTTGCAAAATTCGCTTATGAGCACCCTCTGCATAATCATTATCAAATCGAATCATCCTCTATCCTCTCCAACCTATCCAATTTTTTCTGAATAAACAACATGGAAGCATGTATATCTTTAATTTCTCTTTGTGATAAACCTTGCATTAATCTCACTATTTGCTCATCTGACTTTTCATTCAGCTGGTTAAATAGATCGGTGCCTTTGGGGGTCAATCGAATCAGACTCGTCCTGCTGTCTAAGGGTGAATTTTCCTTAATAAGGAGTCCGTCTTTACTAAGCTTGGCAATAATTCTGCTCATGTAGCTGCGATCAATTTCCAGTTTTTCAACCAAATTGTTTGCTATACACGGCTCCACGAAACCAATCTCTAAAATTACCCGAGCCTCCGTTAAAGAATATCCGGTATCCAACACATGCATATCCAAAACACCGAGTATATTCGTGTAAAACCGGTTGAATTTTCGTATATCTGCAATAATATTTTCATTAAGGTTCATGGAGGCCCTCCTTTTTAGTGGACTCAGTCAACAATTAATATAGTTCATTTAGTGGACTACGTCAACGCTATTTGTTCCGGTTATTGAAAGCGCGAATAGTCGAGTTGGAATGGTGATATAATCCATTGGAGGTTATAAATCCAATAAATGGTTGCGTGAAGGCGGTGTAGTGCCGTAATACTCAATAATGGAGATGGATGAAAGCTAAAGAAATCTGAGCGGGTTCTCACTATTGTGTCAATAGCGGTATTAGGCGTATTAGGTCAAACAAATACGGCCAGCATCACATTTAACGGTGTGTCCGGTACCTACGATATCCTTACACGTTATGTCGGGCAAGTTCAAAATGGAGTAAGCAGTACAACTTCGACCAGAAACATGTCGCCTGCAAGCAATGCGGTAACTGTAACGACACCGGTCACACCGCAGGTTTATTTGCGCGATCTTACCTGGGTATCTGCGACAGCGGGCTTTGGTACTGTGCAAAAGGATAAGAGCGTGGACGGAAAGACATTAAAACTGAACGGAACAACTTATTCTAAAGGTCTCGGAACACACGCCACAAGCAACATTACTTATAATCTGAACGGACAATACACATGGTTCCAATCGTTTATAGGCGTTGATGATGAGGTAAGTTCAAATGCGACCGTAGTCTTCCAAGTATGGGCGGACGGCAACAAAATATATGATAGCCAGACGATGACTCCAACGAGTGCAACGAAATCCGTTGATGTTAGTGTAGCAGGTGTAAATCAATTGGTGCTAACTGTAACCGACGCAGGAGACGGAATAAACAACGATCATGCCGATTGGGCGAATGCGAAACTATCCAGGTAATCATATATACAGAAACGGGACGGAGCAGTCGTCATACCTGCTTCGTCCCATTTTTTAACTTTTCGATGCTTAGCCTTGAATCGAATTCTGTTGGGAGACAATTAAGTTTTGAAGTACTTTTTACAAAGCATATACCCTCAGTTCGCAAAAGTCTTTTAAATTATCGTTCAGGCTGCACAATTAAGTCGCAAACATAATCATGTAGAGTCTGGTTTACTGGAGCAGATTTTTACAGAAAATTTTGTGCAGTGTGTGACTTGTCAACCGGAGCAGGATCCCGTATTAGGCGCTATGATCTGGCAACAATGATCTGGAAAGTAAAGACAACGTTTGTTTGTATACCGCATGGGCCGATTGTACATTTCCTAAGTGTCCACCCATGTAAAGATGAATAACGCCATGGAGTGAGGCCCAGACGATACGTACAACGGATTCCGTGTCATACTGGCCGGGAATCAGCCCTTGCTCTTGCGCATTGCTGACCACGGTCAATAATTGCCGCATGGCTGTTACGGTGCCATGCATACTTTCCTCGTCCGGTTTGAAATCTGCGAAGGCTCCTCCGAACATCAGCTTATAATAGCTGGAGTAACGCTGCCCGAATTGCCAGAAGGTTTCACCTAGATTCAGCAAATGCTGAGCCGGATCAGCTGCTTGCGGCGTCCCCTCGAATTCGTTAGCGAGAAGCTTACAACCTTCCAGATACAACTGCTGAGCCAAGCCCTCTTTATTGACAAATAAGCTATAAATGATTTTTGTCGAGCAATCCATTTTCTGCGCTACTTTACGCACCGTAACGGCTTCTGGACCCTCTTCTTGCAAGAGCGTTGCCGCGGCATCAACAACAAGTTTGCGGAGATTTTCAATATTTTGTAAGCGAGCCTCTTGGTAGGTTTTCAGCACTCGTGTGTTTGTATGAACAGAGTTATCCTGGTCGCTCATAATCATCTTCCTTCAGTTATCATGTTTTCGTTAGGAAACAAAGTTTCTTAATTTCTTATCAAAAATTTTATACAGTTGATGGGTAGTTGTCAATGAGACATGGGATGTTTCTAAGATCGTATTGACTTTCTTAAAAAGCGTAGTTACAATGATATTAATTAGAAACACTGTTACCAATCATGTGGTGACTCTTATTTTTTTGGGGAACTGAGGATTCCTTTAACTACATGGTAACAGTGTTTCATTATTATAACACAGTATCTAAAAGGAGAGTAGCACTATGAAAATTCAAGGAAAATGGGCGCTCGTCACTGGAGCTTCTTCCGGTATTGGAGAGCAATTCGCAAGACAACTAGCCAAACAAGGCAGTCACTTGGTACTCGTGGCTCGATCAACGAGTAAACTTGAGAGCCTGGCAGATGAGCTTAGAAAGAAGTATGGCATCAAAGCCGAGGTTATCTCGATGGATCTTGCGAAAGAGGGCGCACCCAGCGAGTTATATCGGCAATGTGAACTTTTGAAAGTGGATATCGAACTGCTAATCAATAATGCAGGCTTTGCTACACATGGTTTGTTCGAGCAAGTGTCAGGTGAGCGTCAACATGAAGAAGTTATGCTCAATGTCGCTGCTGTTGTAGATATGACGCACTTGTTCTTGCCAAACATGTTGCGCAAAAACTCAGGAGCAGTTATTAATGTGGCCTCAACCGCCGGATTTCAACCGCTTCCCTTTATGGCCGTATATGGGGCGACGAAAGCTTTTGTCTTGTCGTTTACTCAAGCATTATGGTGGGAAAATCGCGACCGCGGCGTGAAATTCTTCGTACTTTGCCCTGGTTCGACGGACACCAGCTTCTTTAATGTTGTAGGAACGGAAGAAGCCTCTGTCGGAAAGAAAGATACGCCGGAAAGAGTCGTAGAGGTTGCACTTCGCGCGTTGAAGGAAGGGAAAATATACGTCGTTCCGGGTGTGCAGAATTATATCGGGGCGCAGTTATCGCGATTCATAACACGCAAGCAAGGTCTTCGACTTGTTGGAGGCATGCTTCGTCCACGCGGAGGATCCGGCAATAATAATAATTATAAGAATGCAGGTAATCAATCTGATCTTGCTGGGAGGACAATTCAATGAAAGCTATACAACTGACAAACGGCTTCGGCTTTGAGGAATTAAACTTAACGGAACTCGACATACCAACGCCAGGCCCCCATGAGGTGCTGATCCGCATGAGGGCAGCTTCTCTCAATTACCGGGATCTAGTGATCCTCAGCGGATTAATGCCGATTGAAATTAAATTTCCTTTCATTCCATTATCAGACGGAGCGGGAGAAATTGCAGCCGTTGGCCAAGGAGTAACAAGGTTTCAGGTAGGAAATAGAGTAGCGGGTAATTTGCAACAGCGATTCATGGCTGGCAGTCCAAGAGCAGAAGTATTAAGAGACAGTCTAGGAGGTCCGTTGAACGGAGTGGCGGCCGAGTATGTCGTTCTACATGAAGACGGAATCGTTCATATTCCCGATCACCTCACTTGGGAGGAGGCTGCCACCTTACCGATCGCGGCATTAACCGCATGGAGCATGCTAATCGAATACGGTGGATTGCAAGCGGGTGATACCGTGCTGCTGCAAGGAACAGGCGGTGTTTCCATCTTCGGGCTTCAATTCTCTCTCATGGCCGGTGCACGAGCGATCATTACATCGAGCAGCAACGACAAGCTGGTACGAGCAAAAGCTCTCGGTGCATGGCAAACGATCAACTATTCGGAAGTTCCCGATTGGGATAAAGCCGTGTTAGAGATGACTGGCGGCGTCGATCATGTTCTGGATGTTGGAGGAGCGGCAACGATGGTCAAATCCATAAATGCACTTCGCATTGGAGGGACCTTGAGTATGGTCGGGTTCTTATCGGGCTTGACCATTCCGGAATATGATGTCACGGGCATCTTGCAGAAAGCAGCAACTATTCGCGGCAGTCAAGTCGGCAACCGGAATCACTTTGAAAAGATGAATCGAGCGATTGTCCATCATCGCTTACATCCCGTCATCGACCGTGTATTCCCTCTGGAGCGAATTGGAGAAGCCTTCGCGCTCTTGGCTGAAGGGAAGCAATATTTTGGGAAAATCGTAGTCCAAATTTAAATCTCACTTAAAAGACATAGGAGGCACTCTAATGCCAAATGCACAAGTTCGTTCCGTTAAATCTACTGAAGGCGTGAATCGCCCTAAACGCTCAACACGTATAGTGCGCAGAGCAGGGCTATCGCTGCTTGCGGTGCTCCTTCTTGGAGTCATCGTTTTCTTACTAGTTCCTTCACCTATCGAACCGGTAAAATGGCTGGCGCCGACGGCTCCCTCTTTTCAAGAAGCAGGCCCATGGAAACAGAACAACAAACTTAGCGCTGCTCAGCTAGTCACAGATGCTCCACAATTCCCGGAATTCATAACATTTGATAAAGATGGCCAGCTATATACAGGAGATTCGGACGGAAAAATTTACAAGGTTCCTTTCGATGCAGAAGGCAATCCACAAAAGGCCCAGGTGTTTGCAGATACCAAAGGAACGCCTAATGGCCTTAAATTCGATGCCAAAGGCGATTTGATCGTTACGGATATCAAGAGGGGACTGCTGTCTATAAACCCATCCGGGAGCATAGAGGTATTGGCTGATCAAGTGGACGGCAAGCCGATCTATTTAGCTAATGAGCTTGATATTGCCCGGGACGGCTCCATTTATTTTTCGGATACCTCGAACTATGGACGTGTGACATTCAGAGAAATTGCCGAGAACAAGCCCCATGGACGCTTGCTGAAGTACGATCCAATGACCAAACAGACGACCGTCTTGTTAGAAGGCCTCTATTTTGCAAACGGGGTTGCCTTATCTGCGGATGAAGATTTCGTGCTTGTGGCGGAATCGTATCATTATCAGTTGACCAGATACTGGCTTAAGGGTCCAAAGAAGGGGACATCGGATATTTTTGCGGACAATCTCGCAGGCTTTCCAGACAACATTACTCGTGATGAGCAAGGTCATTTCTGGGTCGGGATCTTCACGACTCGCCTTTCTTTTGCTGATCAGATGCATCGCAGCCCGTGGTTGGCCGGTTTCATGGCCAAATTGCCGGAGTCGCTGCTTAGCGGCGCAAGCGCACCGGCGAAGCATGGGCTTGTCGCGGAGCTCGGCCCGCAGGGAGAGCTTATCGGAAGCTGGCATGATCCGGATGGTTCGCTAAATGGCATAACTACGGCTGCAAGCCATAACGGATATTTATATATAGGAACGGCACCAGGAGGCAGCAAGGGCGTTCATCGCGTGCATTTAACAAGATAATGTTGGAATCCGTGCTAGTGAGATAGCATCCATGTCAATGACTATCTTTTAAGGTGGTACTTACATGGATGTTTCTTTCTAAATGCTAATCCAATACTTTAGTATCCCTGACCTTTTCGAATCTATGTATAAGATCCACTGGGAGATTTTATTTTCTTCCAAATCTTTTTCGATTTCAGTGTTCTTCCCCGTCAGGCTTTCGGATGACGTTAATAATATCCAGTATCTACCACTAACTGCATAACTCATGAAGCTAAATATATATCAAATTTAAAATATAGCAACACCGCCGATTGAGAGTTCTACCTCTCAATCGGCGGTGTTCTAAAACTCAAACTCTATATTGAAATTAATCTATCAAATTAGATTTTTTCAATAATCTTTCAACAATAACAGCAATCTCTGCTCTTGTGATATTTTGATTTGGTGCTACTGTTGAATTTGTTTTTCCGTTAACAATACCAGCATTTACGCAAGTGGCTACAGCAGATTGTGCATAGTTTGCTATATCATTTGCGTCAGCGAATTTCGCAAGGGAAGAAACGTTACTATCTCCGTTTAGTTTTGTAATGTTCATCACTCTTGCAATCATCACCATTGCGTCTTGCCGTGTAATGTTTCCGTTAGGGTTGTATTTGTTTTGTCCAACGCCTTGTACAACGCCATACTCATAAGCTGTTTGTACATAACCTGTAAACCAATCATTTGTTGTATGATCAGCAAATGAAGAAGTGTTGGCAGATGGTTTTAGTCCGAGTGCATTGACGATAATAGCAGCAAATTCTGCACGAGTCATATCTTTGCTAGGGTCGTACAAGTTATTTCCAACTCCGCCTACAACCATTTTAGAACCCATATTATTGATTGAAGATTTTGCCCAGTTGTTTGCAACGTCGCTAAATGCAACAGGGTGTGATACAACAGCATATGTGCTGTTTGTTAAGCTTTTAATTTTTGCAAAGTGTTTGCCATCTATTGTTGCTACAGTCGTTGGAACATGGCGTACTGCACCGTTTGGATCGATGACAACACCTGTACTAACCTTGCTAGGATCAACACCATCAGGAAGCGCAATCGTACGCTCAACAAAGGAACTAAACTTGCTAATATCTACTGTTTGACTATTGTATGTGCTAGAGATATCAAAGTTTACCGGTGCTGTCAAGACAGTCATATTGTTTTTTGCAGCTGCATTTGAAACAAGCTGAGCTTGTTCGCTTGAAGCATTAGAAATTGAAACATTTATATGGATGTCTGAAAGAGTTACATTTTTGCCAAGAGCATTTGAAACTGCACTGATGTTGATTTGTGGAGCAGGTAGGGTATATGACGCAACTGGTGTTTGGATAACAAGGGTTGCTGATTTGCCCTCCATTGCTTTTAAATCTTGTCCCCCAAGCTGTACACTCATTGTGTCTGATGCTTGTGCGAACGGGATCGTGAATGTTGAACCGTTTGCACTACTATTTAATTGAGCTGTCAAACTTGCTGAGTCAACTGCGAAAGAAGTATTTGTTCTACCATCGCTTGTTTTGTTTTGAGTAACTTTACCTGATAGGGTACCGTTGATTGTTGTTGGAGTAGTGCCACCAGTGTTTTCTCCGCCAGTGTTGCCTCCGCCAGTGTCGCCTCCACCAGTGTTGCCTCCACCAGTGTTGCCTCCGCCAGTGTTGCCTCCACCAGTGTTGCCTCCGCCAGTGTTGCCTCCACCAGTGTTGCCTCCGCCAGTGTTGCCTCCGCCAGTGTTGCCTCCGCCAGTGTTGCCTCCACCAGTGTTGCCTCCGCCAGTGTTGCCTCCGCCAGTGTTGCCTCCACCAGGAGTGGTAGTAGTCAAATAAAGTGCACGTATTACGTTATTTCCCGTATCACCTATATAAATACCACCATCAGGTCCAACAGAAATTCGGGTAGGTTGGTTAAGCTTGGCAGATGTAGCAACATCTCCATCGCCGCTATAACCTGCTTTACCGTTTCCTGCAACTGTTGTAATAACACCTGTTGTTTTGTTCACCATGCGGATGGCATGGTTTCCTTGATCTACAATATACATATTGTCTGCCGAGTCAAAGGCAACGGAAGAAGGATTAGTAAGCTGGGCAAATGCAGCGCTACCCCCATCGCCACTATAGCCTTTCAAACCATTTCCTGCAACGGTTGTAATAATACCTGTCTTTTCATTCACCATGCGTATTCTGTTGTTGCTATAGTCTGCAATATACAAATTCCCTGCCGAGTCAAGCGCAACCCCTTCAGGGTTATAAAGTCGAGCATCTGTAGCAGCGCCGTCGTCGCCGCTATATCCGGATCCTTGTCTACCTCCTGCAACTGTTGTAATAACGCCCGATGTATCCACCTTACGTATGGCATGGTTGCTGCCATCTGCAATGTACATGTTTCCTTTAGCGTCGAATACCATTCCATAAGGATAATTAAGGTTAGCGAATGTAGCCTGACCATAGTCGCCGCTATAACCTGGATAACCATTTTTTCCACCTTGATCGTATTTACCAAGTCCTGCGACTGTATTGAGAATATTTGTTGTTTTATCCACCTTACGTATGACATGATTTTGCCAATCTGCAATATACAGATTTCCAGAAGGGTCGAAGGCAACTTCCGTAGGAAAATTAATTCTGCCCGCACTCGCATCCATTTCGTCCCCATAGTAACGGGATATACCAAGCGGTCCTCCTGTCACTGTTGCAATATTTCCGGTTTTGTCCACTTTGCGTATTGCGTTGTTTCCGGAATCCGCGATATACATATTTCCTTTAGAGTCAAATGTAACGTTGCCGGGTAGAGATATTTGGGCAGATGTAGCTGGTCCTCCGTCACCGCCGTACTTCGAGGTATGATCTCCGACTACTGTTTGGATGTAGTAAGTCGGCGGTTTTGCATTAGGGCCAGCAGTTACTGCATTGGGAGCAGCGATACTCGCAGTCCCGCTGTATCTTCCAGTGCCTGTCGCGACGGCATACAAATATTTGCCAACATCGGCTGAACTCGGAATGTAGGAAGCCAATGTGGCCCCCGGAATAGCCGTACCGTAAGTCGTGCCTGAAACTGTATTCGTGTACCATTGATATGTCGCTGTAACGTCAGTCGGCAACGCAGTCGCAGTTATCGGTGTTCCGGATTGCGGGCTGTCGGAGTCGAGTTTTGCATCGGTGAAGAAAGTAGGTATATAAAGTGTATATACCGTGCTATAGATTGAGCTGGCTGCATATATATTACCTTTCTTATCAATGGCAAGGCTGTAGAAATTTGCCGAAGACTTGGTCGCTTCCGGCCCATATCCTGAACCATTCCCGGCAATTGTGTGAATCTTGCCCGTTGGATCCACCATGCGCAATCTCTTGTCGGCAATATATAAATTTCCTGTGGCGTCAAAGATAAGAGCAGTAGGGCCATAAAGCTTAGCCTGTGTCGCTGGTGTTCCGTCGCCGCTATAGCCTTGTGTACCGTTTCCGGCAATTGTCGTAATTTTCCCAGATGCATCTACCTTACGAATGACATAATTATTAGTATCTGCAATAAATATATTTCCATTTGAGTCACAGGCAATTGCGCTAGGCTGATTAAGCTTAGCCTGTATCGCCGCTCCTCCGTCTCCCTCATAGCCTGGTGTACCATCCCCGGCAATTGTCGTAATTTTCCCGGATTTATCCACCTTGCGTATGACATTGTTACCGGTATCCGCAATATACATATCTCCTTCCAAGTCAAAGGCGAACCCTTTAGGCTTATTAAGAAGATTGCCGGTATTCACAGGTAACCAATTTCCCATATATATCTCATTGGAATTGGTCGGTATAAAATACAAATTATCTTGCGGGTCAACGGCAATTGCATGAGGATAATTTTTGTAAGTAAAATTAACTGGCAGTGTTGAAATTGTGTCAGATGTATCTACCTTGCGTATGACAAAATTTATTGAATCCGCAATATACAGGTTTCCTGACGAGTCGACGGCAACTCCCTTCGGTTGATTAAGAAGGGCGGATGCCGCCGGTCCGCCATCTCCACTATAGCCCTGAGACCCTTGCCCGGCAAAGTTTCTGATGTAGTAGTTCGGCGCAGTGTTACTGCCAACGGTTACTGCGTTTGCAGTAACTGCACTTGCACTTCCAGCATAAAGACCTGTTGCCGTTGCAACTACATATAAATATTTGCCGACATCACTCGCAGTTGGGTCGTAGCTAGCCGATGTGGCGCCCGGAATAGCCGTACCGTAAGTAGCACTTGAAACTGTGTTCGTGTACCACTGATAACTAACCGTCGCATTAGATGGTTCAATTGAAGCGTTTAATGCTGTTCCTGTTTGCGGGCTGTCGGAGCCGAGTGTTGTACCTGTAAGAAAAGTAGGTATATAAAGCTCATACACGACATTATTTCTCCAATCGCAAACAAATACATTGCCGTTAGGTCCAACTGTAATTCCGTAAGGGGAATTCAGCCCGGCTATCATTGTCGAAATATTGCCGGATGTATCCACTTTGCGTACTCTTTGATTACCAGTATCTGAAATATATAGATTTCCGACAGCGTCGCTGGCAATCCCCTGAGGTTTATTAATCTCAGCAGATGTCGCCGCTCCTCCATCACCCTTAAAGCCTGCAGTGCCATCCCCGACAATTGTTGTAATCTTGCCGTTTGTATCTACCTTGCGTATGGCATGATTGCCATAGTCGGCGATATACAGATTTCCGGCTGAGTCAGCGGCAACTCCATAAGGCTCATTCAGCATGGCAGATGTAGCAGTTGCTCCATCCCCGCTATATCCTTTTGTACCACTTCCAGCAACTACAGAGATATTCCCTGAATTATCCACTTTGCGTATGACATTGTGTTGCGCATCTGCAATATACATATTATCATTCGAGTCAAAGGTGATTCCGCGAGGAGTATCAAGAACACCCTTTGTAGATGTTACCGCCGAAAAAATTCCATCATTCCCCATATTACTTACGACATTATTGAAAGTATCTGAAACATATAGATTTCCTTTTGAGTCCGTAGCGATGCCTTGAGGAAGGTTAAAACCAGAACTTACTTTTGAAATAGTACCGGATGAATCCACCTTACGTACCATAAAATTGGTAGAGTCTGCAATATACATATTTCCAGATCGGTCAAAGGCAACTCCGGTAGGGTTTCCAAGGACAGCGGATGTAGCGGGGCCTCCATCACCATTTCTAGGCGGAATAGCACCTCCGTGTCCCCCAGCAACTATTCTGGCGTAGTATTGCGGTGCATCATCTGCTGCATAAGCTTTGCTGAAATTAAAACCTCCGAACAGGCTAAAAACCAGTGCAATAACTAGACAGAAGCTAATGATCCTGTTTTGTTTCGTATAAATAATAATCACCTCATTTAAATTTTGACCCATCTTCCGTTAGTCTTTTAGTGCAGAAAATAGGGAGAGGAGTGGTCGAACCGTTTCTTGGATAAAACTGTTAATCCTGAATCTGTTTGATATTTACGAGCAAACCAACGCCAAGGAATCATTTTTTCATTCAATCAATCGCTACGCTGCCTCAAAAATTCTCCCTTCGTTAGTATCATAACATTATGACAACGACTACTAAGCTCCCTAATTCGACATTCTTCACATCGAATCTGAACCTAATTTGAGGATCACACCACATTCTATCAAAACGTTCTCTCAAAATTCTCACAAACTTCGCCGAATTATGTCGAAACGGCCGGGCTACTCATCTCCTTTGGCGGTTGTAGGCTTCATTTCGTGACGATAGGCATTCTCACGTAAGTTGGAAAATTGCTCCTTGTTATGCTGTTTGAACAATGATCCAGCAAAGTCTGATTCATTTCCTCATGCAGGAATACACGGATAGGTACTCTTCAAACACACGCTCCGCCTTTTTCCATCCCCCCCGACCAAATCCTGCCAGTTCTCAAAAAGCAAAACTAAAAGGCATGAGCCCGGTACGGTACCGGACTCATGCCCTAGAAGCTGCCTAACAATATACTGTCTAACTTTTTGGGGTCACTTCATCACTAATAGTGTGACAAAGCTCCTTTTTGATTTTGTGGATTTAGCTCCTGATCAAGCCCATAATGCAGTTCAGTGGTACTAGCTTGATATCTTTAAGCGTCAATCCGTGCTTTTCCAATCACTAAATTAACTTGGATTTTTGTAAAAGCCTTTGAATAATAGTTGCAACCTCCGCCCGAGAGATGTTATCATTCGGCGCCAACCGGCCGCCGTTTCTGCCTGACACAACTCCTGCCTGCAAGCAATCCGCAATCCCGCTTTTCGCCCACTCCGATGCTAGCTTCGCATCTGCGAATGACATCAGCAGCTTCTCTGTATCTGCTGACGAAAATTTGTCTTTAAGTCCGGTTAGCGTCATCGCTCTTGCGATGATGGCCATCGCCTGTTCCCGGGTAATGCTGTCATTCGGACGGAATGTGCCATCTTCGAATCCGCTGACCAGATTATACGCGTAGGCAGTTTGCACCACACTGCTGTACCAGTCTGATGACTTTACGTCTGTAAATCGCGCGGCGCCATCCCCCTGTTTAATGCCTAATCCTCGTACCATAATCGCCGCAAACTCCGCACGCGTAATCACTTGATCGGGAGCAAACAGGCCTTTGCCCGTACCATTAATAACCATGCGGGAGCCCATATCGTTTACAGCATTTTTCGCCCAGTGGTTCTCTACATCATTAAATGCCAGAGGGTGCCAGATCACGGAATACGTGCTGTTCGTCAAACTATTAATTTTGGCATAGTAGGTACCGTCAATCTTGCTAACTGCCGTCGGTACATGACGAACGGTTCCGTCCTTTTCTACGACAACGCCTGTTGTGATTCGATTCGGATCTACCCCAGCAGGAATGGCAATGGTTCGTTCCACATAAGCGTTGAACTTGGAAATTTCAATCGTCTTATCCCCATATACGCCAGTAACTGTGAAATTGTACGTTGGAGCAATGATCGTAAATTGTCCTTGTGCTGCCGAGTTTTCCACGAGTTGCGCAGTTTCTGCTGTAGATTTGGAAATCTCAATCCTTATTTTAATATCTTGCAGGTTCACGCTCTTGCCTAATTGCCCCGATATGGCGTCGATGTTCATCTGTTGTGCAGGCAGCGTATACGATGCTTGCTCTGTTTGGATGACGACCAGCGCCTGCTTTTGCTCCATGTTCTTGACCATCTGTCCGGTCAATTCTCCGATCAAAACGGCAGAGCTCGTCTTCACCGGAATGGTAATCACCGCATGCTGACCTTCCGCTGCCAGCCTGTCGTCCAGCTTCTTCGCATCAACCGCAACCGTTGTAACGGATCGGCCATTGACTATAGTTGTGGTGGCGATGCCTGCATGTTCAACTTTCCCGTTCACATAAACTTCAACCACGTTGGCAGGTGTAGCAGGTGTAGCTGTACTGCTTCCCCCGCCGCCTCCGCGGTCTCCTCCGCTCTCGCTAGGAGAGGCTGATTTTACGGTTACCAGGCTCGTTGCTGTCTTGCCGCCGTCTTCCGTTGTAACGGTTATCGTCGCCGTTCCTGCTGCCTTTGGCGTCACCACACCCTTCACATCAACAGCTGCGACGTTTGCATTGCTGCTGCTCCATGTAACTTTCTTATTGGTCGCGTTACTCGGATAAACCGTTGCCGTGACGGTTGCCGCGCTTCCTCCTGCCGCCAAGCTCAACGTTGAAGGATCCAGCACTACGCTTGTTACGGCTATGACTTCTGCTTGTACTGTCACCTCACTCGTTGCCGTCTTGCCGCCGTCTTCCGTTGTAACGGTTATCGTCGACGTTCCCGCTGTCTTTGGTGTCACCACGCCCGTTGCATCAACGGTTGCCACGCTTTCATTACTGCTGCTCCATGTGACTTTCTTATTGGTCGCGTTACTTGGATACACCGTTGCCGTGAGACTTCCTGTTGCTCCTCCGGCTGTTAGAGTCATTGTTTCCTTATCCAGCGTCACATTCGTAACCGCAGGAAGAAACGCCATAACCGTGGCTTTATATCCTTTCGCTTCATCCGAATACACTACATACGGTATTCCGTTCGCGTCAATCGCAAGCGAAAGAGCAAGAGCTGTAGCTTCCGAGAAGCCTTCGGTTCCTATCGTCTCCCAACTTACCCCATTATACTTCATTACCGTTGCTCTTAGATCTTTCTCCACATCAATGTACGCTACGTAGGGTGTTCCATCCTTTGCAAGTGCAAGCGAAAGGTAATCTATTTGACTTGCTGAAAAATCGGCATTCCCTACGACTTCCCAATCAGATGTAAACTTCATAACAGTTGCTTTGCCATTATCCCGAAAAGCGATGTACGGTGTTCCATCCCGTGCAATCTTAAACGATTCAGCAGACGTACCTGTAAAACCTGCACGTCCCACGTACTCCCAGCTTATCCCATTGAACTTCATGACTGATTCTTCAAAATCTTTCTCCACATCAATGTACGCTACGTAAGGTGTTCCATCAGGAGCAATCGCCAGCGATATCGCATAATTCAGACTTTCGTTGAATCCTGTTTTTTCAAATGCCTGCCAACTTAAACCATCGAACTTCTTAACCATTACTGCGTTATGACCGTTTCCATCCTGATACGCTACGTATGGCGTTCCATCAGGAGCAATCGCAAGCGAAACGTCACTAGCCACGCCTGTAGAGATGCCTCCTGCAGCTCCTACTGGCTCCCATTGCGCCCCATTAAGCTTCATCACCATTGCTTTTCCGTCGTTTCGGAGATCTTGATAGGCAACATACGGCGTTCCATCCGGTGCAATCGCAAGCGAAATGTACATAGTCGAGCCAGTCAAACTTGCATTCCCTGCCAACTCCCAGCTTGATAACGTCTTGTTAAACTTCATAACAATAACTTTTTCTGTATAGTTCTCCGGATACGCTACGTACGGCGTTCCATCAGGAGCAATCGCAATCGAAGCATTGGGAATAATTTCTTTTGAAAAGCCGGCATTCCCTACTAATTTCCAAGATGAGCTTGCATACGCGATACTCTTGGACGAACTCCAAGCAAAGGTAGACAAGACGAGGAAAATTGAAAGTAAACATATAGAGACTGATTTCATTTTAAGCATAAAGTTTTATGTCCCCCCTGAGATTAATGTACAGCTTCGAATTTTTGAATAGCCCATTATGCCAATAAGGATGAATCCCGAGCCGTGGCTTGGTAGATTCATAGTTCGCTGTTGCAATGGCTGGCGAGTGTCCCCCTCGGCTGCTCATTTCCCTCATCTTAAAACTGCGATATTTCGATAAATGTGTTCCCTAATTCGACATCATACACATCTTATCCGAAGTACATTCTATCAAACGACTCTCACAAAATTCTCACAAAACCGTGAATAACTGTCGAAAAAAAGCAAAAAAGCAGAGATAATGACTCTCCGCTTTAAGTCCTTGTGCCTATTAGCCGCTTCTCTCAAATAGGATGCCAATTACGAGGCTACTCATTCAACTATGGTATTCGTTAGCTGAACGCTCAAGGATATTACCCAACCGTACATAATCTAGTCCAATCTCATTCCTCTATAACACCAGCACTTCAAAACTCCGGCTAATCATCCTTGCTGGGATGCCTCTGCAACAATTCTCTCTCGATCACCTTTCTTAAGCCATTTTTAACTCAGCAGAGCTGCCAGTGAGGCACTGCATTTACTTTTGGAACGGGTAGCGGAAAACCCGCCCGATTTGTGCTTTTTTTTTGCCCGCGCTTTCGTGATTGCCCGTACAATACCAGCCCAAGATGCGAGGTGATCGGCCGTCGAAAATTGATCCATTTGGGACACCAAAAACAAAGGAGTTAAGCACATACAGGCTACTTAACTCCTTTGTTCATTCAAATATTCACTTTTTTAACTAGCGCATTGTCATTGGTGGGTTAGATCAGTTCTGAATTTTTAAGCAATCGATGGATGATCGCTGCAACTTCGGCTCTGGTCATATACGCCTTTGGTGCGAGTTCTGTTTCGTTTCTTCCCGTTACAATGCCCGCCTCTATCGTTTCGGCAAAACTGCTTTGCGCCCAACTTGAGATATCGGCAAAGTCTGCGTATTGATGAGCGGTTTGGTTTGTCGATGGCAGAGAAAGCTTGGCTTTCAGATTGGTGATTGCCATTGCTTTGGTGATAATGACCATCGCTTGCTCGCGAGTGATTTTGTCCATCGGGCGGAATGAACCGTCCTCGAAACCGCTGATCAATCGATAGGCATGAGCTGTGTTAATCGCGCCGCTGAACCAATCCGATGCTGTGACATCCGAGAATGCTGTTGCTCCGCTCTCCAGCTTAATGCCTAGCGCGCGAACGATAATTGCTGCAAATTCAGCACGAGTGATGTCTTTGTCCGGGTTAAATATACCGTTACCTGTTCCCTCAATTACCATTCGTGAAGCCAAATCGTTGATGTCATTTTTGGCCCAATGGGTTGCTACATCGCCAAATTCAAGCGGATGCCATATCACAGAGTAGGTACCGTTGGTCAAACTGTTGATTATGGCGTAATGCTGTCCTTCAGATCTAATGACCTTTGTAGGCACATGTCGAACCGTTCCGTCCGGATCGATGACAACACCCGTTGTAATCTTGTTCGGATCAACATCGGCTGGTATGACCATCTGTCTTTCCACGTAAGCTTTGAATCGGGACAATTCAATCTGTTTATTTCCAAAAGTAAAGGTGGCTGTGAATGAAAGCGGTGGAACAACTATGGCAAATTGCCCTTTTGCAGCAGAATCTTCTATCAATTTCACAACATCTGCTGTTGGTTTGGCAATTTCGAAATGAACTTGAATGTTTTGGAGGTCCATTGACGTATCCATCTGAGCGAATGCGGAATTCAGGTTGATTAGCTGCGTAGGCAGCTTATACGTCGCGCGATCTGTCTTGATTTCCAAAACCGCTTGTTTGTTTTCCATAGTTCTCATCATTTGACCGTTTAGTTCCATGATACTCACATCAGACTTGATGTTCATCGGAATCGTTACTACTGCGCCTTGACCTTCTATCGCAAGTTTTTCTTCCAGCTTTTTCTTATCAACAGCAACGACCGTGACCGTTCGATTATTTACGTTCGTTGTCGTTGCCGTTCCGATATTTTCGACCTTGCCATTCACGAAGATTTCAACACCTGTTTGGATTGGAGATGTTGTTGTTACAGGTCCAGAGCCGCTGCCATTGCTGCTGTCGTTGCTGCTGGTGTCGGCGTTATTGGGCGGTCTAGGCACGACCGAATTGGAAGTGGTGGAAGAGGCGCTTTTGCCCACACTATTTATTGCTTTCACTGTAAAAGTATAGCTCGTGCCGTTTGTTAAACCTGTTACCGTAATCGGACTGCTTGTTCCATTTAAGACAATGTTCCCTGGCGAGGCTGTCACTTCATACCCCGTAATGACGCTTCCGCTGTTGATCGCTGGGACAGTAAAGGTAATGGTGGCCTGTCCATTGCCAGCAACTGCCTCTACATTCGTAGGAGGGGCTGGAACCGTTGCCGGTGTCGCATTCGCTGAATTTGATTCTGCGCTCAATCCTCCCGGGTTCCCAGCTTTTACGACAAAATAATAGGTCGTTCCATTGATCAGATTCTGAACGTTGTACGTTGTGTATGTCACGGTTGTAACTGCAGCGTTGTTAAATTGACCTGAAACGGTTGTTAAATAAATGCTGTAATAAGTTGCTCCGGTTACTGTTTGCCAGGTTAGTGCAACTTGACTGTCTCCTCCGACGGCTGTAAGGTTTTGCGGAGTTAAAGGAGCGTTTACTACCGCGTTCACTGTTACCGCCGCTGCGCTGGTTGTCACCGTTGCCGTATGCGCGCCGCTCACGGCGTTATTTGTGTTCGTCACGACGGCGTAGTAGTACGTCGTGCCTACGCTTCCCGTCGGCGCGGCGTACGAAGCGCTCGTCGCACCGCTTATGGAACTGCCGCCGCTGTTGCTGTTCGTGGCGTTGCTGTACCACTGGTAGCTGAGCGTACCGCTGTCGCTCACCGTCGCCGCCACGCTCAGTGAGGGGCTGGACGCGCCCTGATTGACCGTCGCTCCTGAAGGCTGCGTTCCGATACTCGGGGTCGCCGCGTTTACCAGCGCGTTCACCATGACCGCCGCCGCGCTGCTCGTGGCTGTTGCCGTGGGTGCGCCACTCACGGCGTTGTTCGTGTTCGTCACGACGGCATAGTAGTACGTCGTGCCTACGCTTCCCGTCGGCGCGGCGTACGAATCGCTCGTCGCACCGCTAATGGCGCTGCCGCCGCTGTTGCTGTTGGTAGCGTTGCTGTACCACTGGTAGCTGAGCGTGCCGCTGTCGCTCACTGTCGCCGCCACGCTCAGCGAAGGGCTGGACGCTCCCTGGTTGACCGTCGCTCCCGAAGGCTGCGTTCCGATGCTCGGGATCGCCGCGTTTACCAGCGCGTTCACCGTGACCGCCGCCGCACTGCTCGTGGCTGTTGCCGTATGCGCGCCGCTCACGGCGTTATTCGTGTTCGTCACGACGGCGTAGTAGTACGTCGTGCCTACGCTTCCCGTCGGCGCGGCATACGAAGCGCTTGTTGCACCGCTAATGGAGCTACCGCCGCTGTTGCTGTTCGTGGTGTTACTGTACCACTGGTAGCTGAGCGTGCCGCTGTCGCTCACCGTCGCCGCCACGCTCAATGACGGGCTAGACGCGCCCTGATTGACCGTCGCTCCTAAAGGCTGCGTTCCGATGCTCGGGGTCGCCGCGTTTACCAGCGCGTTCACTGTTACCACCGCTGCGCTGGTTGTCACCGTTGCCGTATGCGCGCCGCTCACGGCGTTGTTCGTGTTCGTCACGACGGCGTAGTAGTACGTCGTGCCTACGCTTCCCGTCGGCGCGGCGTACGAAGCGCTCGTCGCACCGCTGATGGAGCTGCCGCCGCTGTTGCTGTTCGTGGCGTTGCTGTACCATTGGTAGCTGAGCGTACCGCTGTCGCTCACCGTCGCCGCCACGCTCAGCGAAGGGCCGGACGCGCCCTGGTTAACGGTCGCTCCCGAAGGCTGCGTTCCGATGCTCGGGGTTGCCGCGTTTACCAGCGCGTTCACCGTGACCGCCGCCGCGCTGGTTGTCACCGTTGCCGTATGCGCGCCGCTCACGGCGTTGTTCGTGTTCGTCACGACGGCGTAGTAGTACGTCGTGCCTACGCTTCCCGTCGGCGCGGCATACGAAGCGCTCGTCGCACCGCTTATGGAGCTGCCGCCGCTGTTGTTGTTCGTGGCGTTGCTGTACCACTGGTAGCTGAGCGTGCCGCTATCGCTCACCGTCGCCGCCACGCTCAGTGAGGGGCTGGACGCGCCCTGGTTAACCGTCGCTCCCGAAGGCTGCGTTCCGATGCTCGGGGTTGCCGCGTTTACCAGTGCATTCACCGTGACCGCCGCCGCGCTGCTCGTGGCTGTTGCCGTGGACGCACCACTCACGGCGTTGTTCGTGTTCGTCACGACGGCATAATAATACGTCGTGCCTACGCTTCCCGTCGGCGCGGCATACGAAGCGCTCGTCGCACCGCTAATGGAGCTGCCGCCGCTGTTGCTGTTGGTAGCGTTGCTGTACCACTGGTAGCTGAGCGTGCCGCTGTCGCTCACCGTCGCCGCCACGCTCAGCGACGGGCTTGACGCGCCCTGGTTGACCGTCGCCCCTGAAGGCTGCGTGCCGATGCTCGGGGTTGCCGCGTTTACCAGCGCGTTCACTGTTACCGCCGCTGCGCTGGTTGTCACCGTTGCCGTATGCGCGCCGCTCACGGCGTTGTTCGTGTTCGTCACGACGGCGTAGTAGTACGTCGTGCCTACGCTTCCCGTCGGTGCGGCATACGAAGCGCTCGTCGCACCGCTTATGGAGCTGCCGCCGCTGTTGCTGTTGGTAGCGTTGCTGTACCATTGGTAGCTGAGCGTGCCGCTATCACTCACCGTCGCCGCCACGCTCAGTGAGGGGCTTGACGCGCCCTGATTGACCGTCGCTCCCGAAGGCTGCGTTCCGATGCTCGGGGTCGCCGCGTTTACCAGCGCGTTCACCGTTACCGCTGCTGCGCTGGTTGTCACCGTTGCCGTATGCGCGCCGTTCACGGCGTTGTTCGTGTTCGTCACGACGGCGTAGTAGTACGTCGTGCCTACGCTTCCCGTCGGCGCGGCATACGAAGCGCTCGTCGCACCGCTAATGGCGCTGCCGCCGCTGTTGCTGTTGGTAGCGTTGCTGTACCATTGGTAGCTGAGCGTGCCGCTATCGCTCACCGTCGCCGCTACGCTCAGCGAAGGGCTTGACGCTCCCTGGTTGACCGTCGCTCCCGAAGGCTGCGTGCCGATGCTCGGGGACGCCGCGTTCACAACGGGGTCTCCAATTTGGATATTGTTGAGCGCAATCCACATTTGGTTACCACTCTGCGGAGTGATGCGTACTTCATCAACGTTTTGAAAAATAGAAGCTGTTAACCCATTGCTTTGGTTGAATGTAAATTCATAAGGATTCGTATTAGTGTTGAAAGTTACTGAACCTGTTGATTGACCATTGTCATAGCCGGTTACAGTTATTGGACTCCCACCATAATCAGCTACAAAAAAGGATTTCAAATTAAAGTTAACCGATGTAGAAGCGCTTTTAATGGTAATTAAAGTGGATGGAGCGCCGCCGTTACAACAATAAGCAGCCGCAATTGCACCTCCCGTATAAGGAGTTTCATACGTCCACGAGTATCCGTCACCACTTATAATTTGAAGTGTAATCCCTGGAATAGCAGTAGACCCTCCCTGTCCGGCAGTAATTGTGCTCCCGCTAAAACCCGAGCCATTTGTAAAAGTGACTGTGCCTGTTGCTCCATAGGATGCAAGAGGCAGTCCTGTGAACATAACGAGAGCAAACCCTAATAGAATGAATAACCTTGCTATTGGTTTCATAAATGTGTGCCCATCTCCTACTTTATGAGGAATAATTGACTTATATATGAATCAACTAAACTTTCGACTTGACCTCCTCGTTTATGGTTCTTGTTCTATGTTCAATAATTCGACAAATGTATTTTTTATCCTGCAAATTCATATCCGCATACCCAAACCGAGCACGAGACAAAAAAGCCCCACAAGCACAGTGGGGAATGGGACTATTAGGGGTAGGGCCAACATGCCCATCAAGCTAAGAAATATCTCCACCCCCAAAACGATAAAAATTAGCTATTTATTATTTCGAGGACATTTTCCCCTGTTTGGGGCCTGTATTTTTTTTAGTATCAAATGCTTTTCCAGCGGTCCCCCTGAAACGGACAGATGGAAATTCCTGGACTGGCAACAAATGAAGTTTTACAGTGCTTTAACTTTGTTAACGACGTTCTCGACGGTGAAGCCGTACTCTTTAATCAATCTATCGCCTGGAGCTGAAGCCCCAAACTTGTCGATGCCAAGGATGGCGCCTTTCTCACCGACATAGCGCTCCCAGCCGAACGGGGACGCCATTTCAATAGCCAGACGCGCTTTAACGTCAGGAAGTAGAACGGAATCCTTGTACGATTGCGGCTGCGCTTCGAACAGATCCCAGCTCGGCATACTGATTACACGAACCTGGATGCCTTCGGCAGCGAGCATTTGCTGAGCCGTAAATGAAACAAACGAAAGCGAATGAACCAGTAAATCGAGAAAGAGCATAAGAGTTATTTACTTTTAGACGCCATACTTCCTAATAGCAAGGAAACCAATATGATCATTAAAGCAAACCATGTATTTGAATCGATCTGGTCTCCTAATAAAACTGTACCGAGAATAACTCCAATCACTGGAACAAAATAATTGGTTAGTGATGCAAAAGCCGCTCCTGATTTTTTAATGAGCTGATTAAACATCATATATACAATTCCTGCATGGAAAATTCCTAGAATGACAAGAGATAATATCTCAATGAAAGTAAGTTTAATGCTCAGCGGACTTTCTAACAGAAAGCTAACTGGAATCAGAACAATTGATGCTATAATTAGAACATTTCTCATCGCCAACACAGAGGACATTGGCGGTAACTTTTCAATTAACACCAATGATAACGCAAAGCTTATTGAAGCTAAAACAAAAGCTGACATTCCCCACAAACTTTGAATCGCGAAGTCAATGGTTAGTGAGGGTAAGATCAACAGGAGAATACCGACAAAGCCAACTCCAATACTTATAAAGTGCATCATCCGCAATCGGTTAATTCTAAAGATAAACAAGATAAGCAGCGTGAAAATTGGAATCGTCCCCATAATAATGGAAGCAATGCTGCTGGATACCCGTTGCTGCCCCCACCCGATTAAGAAAAAAGGAATGATCGCTTCAAAAAAAGCAATGGCAACATAAAGAGCTCTCAACTTCTTTTTTGGAGCAGTGGAAACGGGTTGGATTTTCTCTTTCTTTGTAAAGAAAATATAGATCAATGCTAATGTAATAGCTCCAACCATTGCTTTTACAGCTGCAAGTGTAACTGGGGGCACGCCAGAGATAACGATATCCACAAAGAAAAACTGTGAACCCCATATTAAACTTATTCCAATTAGAAATAAGATGCTTTTTATTTTCATAAAACAGACTCCCTTATTTGCCAACGTTCACTAGTTATAACAGCAAGTTGGCATGTATGCCGCTTATAATTCATTCTCTACTTTTTTCAAAAAAGAAAGTACAGCAGCATTCATCTGCTCTAACCCCGGCTGTTCAATCGGAAAATGACCAGCACCCTTTAAAATTACACATTCTTTTTTGCTTTTTATGTTGTCAAAAAACGGTCTACTGAAACTATATGGAGTCATAGGGTCTAGTTCAGGATGAACGAGTAATACCGGACAAACATCAAAATTCTCAGGTTTTATTACCGGTTTCATATTTAAGAACGTTCTTAATAAGCGTAAAGGGATTTTCGTACCTGCCGCATGAACGTCTTTCATAATGAGTTTGGTCATTTCAGAGTTATTCGTAATCAAATGCATTCGAGAAACATGATTAACAGAGATATGCAAGGAATCTAATAAACGAGGAAATTTGTCCAATAAAAGTTTCCCTAACCGACTAATGAGTTTGTTAGGAGCTAATTGATCACGAAATTCCGCATTACTCGTATCAACAAATGTCGTTGCAATTAACCCTTTAACTTGCTTACTCTGTGCAGCGGCATGATATGCTAACATTCCTCCTATACTGGTGCCTAGCAAGATGATTGGTTTGCCGTCCCGTTTCAATTCCCGGTCGATCAATTCAGTAAGTATGTCAATCCAAAGCTGATATTCCAACGATTTTACTGAATTCGCATGACTTAAACCATAAGGCGGCAGATCCGGCGCCACTACTTCATAACCGTATTTTTGCAGCATTCGTGCATAGGGGGCTAACAATCTACCATTGCCCCCAGCACCATGAATGAAAATAATTTTTAATCTTGAATGCAAAACAGGCATACGATCCAAATGAATATGAGCATTGTTCCAAGTCATCCATTCTTCTATTGGTAAATTACTATCATTTACCTGCATTTCTGTAGGAAAAAACTTTTGATATTGTTTCCAATATACTACCGAATCATTATATGTTGAAATCTCATTCATTATTTTGCAGATCCTACTATATACTTATCCAAAAAGCGATCTACTCTTTGAAAATATTCAGTGGGGTAATGATTGATAGCATCGATGTGCTCCGTATTTTGCGGGTACCACACTTCTGCATCTGGGTTATCTTTTAATGACTCAAAAATTACTTCTGTATTTTTATAACTAATTTGCTGATCTCCAGTACCATGAATCAGCATAACTGGCTTATTTTGCATCTTTTTTGCTGCATCCATAGGGGATACGGAATCAAGATCGACCTTCATGACCCATTTTCCCACCCATATCGATGTATAACTGAATGGAAACGAAGGTAAACCTGAAAAGAAGGGCAAACCCTCTCTCAGAAACATACCTGCATTACGAAAAGGACTATCTGCAATTACAGCTTTGATGTCATCACTTTCACTTGCGGCTAGCAAAGAAGTAGCAGCACCCATTGAAAAGCCAATTACTCCAATTTTATCACCAGCATGGTCTCTGGATTTTAAATAGCTCACAGCTCCAAGCAAATCGTATTTTTCATTGAGGCCAAGTGTAATCAAATTACCATCGGATTTACCTTGCGAGCTGAGGTCAAATGCCAATACATTGTAGCCTTTCGGAACGAAATGCTCTACTAACTTTTTGGTCCGCCCTTTGACTAAACGATTGCTTGTATATCCGTGGACGACAATAATCGTCTGATCACTTGCCTTATTGGAAAGACCATTTGCAGGAAAGAAGGAACCTCTAATCGTATTATCATTTTTCAAGCTCTTAAACTCAACCTCTTCGTAGGGAGTTTTATCGGTATTCAATTCGTAGCTGACATTAGTGTCTCTAGGATGGTGCAACAAGGTGTCCATCACTTTATAGGATATAAAAAATACAAGAACCATCACAAGCAAAAGGACGATCCCTAGGCTTAATAAAATTTTCCTCCGTTTTTTCGAACGAACGTTTACTGTCAGATTGGGTTGTAATGATGTTTGACTCATTTAGACTCCTCCAGTTTTTCTATAGGTTGTATGGGTGCGAACAAATATAAGGCATGCCCCTTCAAATTTTCCCACTCGGGGTGATGAATACTTTCTCCAAGAGTTAATGCTATCCCATTTAAGAAAGAGATATAGGCACGAGAGATCATTGCTGGAGAAAAATTTTTGTTGAATTCCCCCATTAACTGTCCCTTGGCATAGACACATTCGATAGTATCTGTTATTACTTTAGTACTTTCAAGAATCTTCAGTGTAAGTTCAGGAAATCTTATCCGTTGTCCTAAGACAAATTGAACAAGCCGCAATTCACTTGTATAGAAGTAGATATGATTGAATTGTTCTTCTACCAAGTTCTTAATTAATACGACCGGCGTCCCCTCTTGTTTTAGACAAGCGAGCGATTTCACCTGAATATCAGCAAGTGGCTCAAGGACAGCGGCGTAGAATAAGGCTTCTTTGTTTGGGAAATATTGAAAAATGGTTCCAGGAGTCACTCCCACACTCTGCGCAATGAGAGCCGTTGTGGTATTGGAATATCCATTTTCTGCGAATAGGACAACAGCTTCCTTTAGGATACGATTACGCCGCTCCTGTCTTTTTTCTACATTGATTGGTCTTGCCAAATGTATTCCTCCTATCTTTGAACTGAATTTCTTTATTAATTAAATAATCGATCATTTAATTAATAATATATCTTTAATTACGAATAATAGCAAGAGTGAATTTCATCTTACTCATGATTAGGATGAAACTTAGCAAATAAAAACAAGCCGGACGCTAAGCAACATGCGCTCCGGCTTGTTTATTTCAGGTTACTTTGGATGAGTACACGTTCCGAATTCTTTAAGTAGGGCATGCTAAACAAATCTAAACGCTATGCGCAAGTCTTAATCAACAGGCGTGGTCCTTCACAGACTTTCAGAAAGTCTACCGCTTGGCCAAGGCCAATATTTCATCTGCAACGAGATCAGGGCGATATTGATGAATATAATGCTCGGTATCCTTAAGCACTAA